>NZ_JACJFU010000103.1:0-1945 GCF_014164635.1 Paracoccus sp. MC1854
TGCTTCAACAAGCTGAAGAACGCCCGCCGCGTCGCCACCCGCTACGACAAAACCGCCGAAAGCTACCTGGCATTCATCGACGTTACCTCCATCCGCCTCTGGCTCCGCCATTTGTCAACATGACCTAGAATATCGGAATGCTGATGCGCGTTCCAGATCTTTTGCATACGTCCCTGAAGTCGTCGTGGTGCGAGTAGATCGAGTAGAAGTCACTGACCAGATCGGGCATCTCAATTTTACGCCCGTCGAATACGTAGTTGTCCTGCGACCATTTCAGTTCATGGTATGCGGCTATAGAAGGCGGGATGGCTGCGATGGTGTGATTGAGGAAGGGCTTGGGAAACCGCGCTTCGTTGGCGGGTTCGTTCCGGCCCAAGCGGGAGGCGATGCGTTCGGTGATGCGCCAGAGCAGAAAATTGCTCGGATGGTTGAAGGTATGGAACAGGTTCTGTTCCCTGTAATGATCTTCAACAATATCCATGCACTGAACGTCCAGGTTCTTTTCCCTTGCCTTGGCCTCGGCAAGCATGGGATCGAAGAAGGACAGGAGAGAAGGGCCCGCATCGGAGAGGGCCGTCAGGCATTGGTCTATCGTGGCACCCTTGAGATATTCGCGGATGATCCGGGCGTCATGATAAGCGCCCAGCGGCCCGTTTATCGCGCCTTCGGCATAATGCTTCAAGCCGCACATCTGCGGTGACATGGCCGCAAAGTAGACGGATGGGAAGCTGACGAAAACCTTTTTTGGGAAGGTGGCGCGTAGTTCGTCGGACGACGCGACGAAGCCGTCACCGATCGGCTGGTGAACAACTATATCTGCGCTGACAATCTTGGCAAGAAATTCAGAGCGCTGTGACTTCGGGATCCGTTGCACCGGACTCAGGCGCACCAATTCGGAACTCGGGATCATGCTTGTCAGCATGAAGCCAATCGCTGTGGACTGGCAGTTGGCGTAGACCGCAATCTTCACGTGCAAGCTCTCATCTGAAGGACAGGGGTAAGCGGAGTCATCTGCCCGAACGCGCGGGCAGGCAAACCATAGGGGGGAGAGGCCGGTGCAAACAATCACAGGTTTCATGAGCGCATCCCTCCGAAACCTACAGTCTGCCCAGGCACCGGGAGAGGTGGGCCGTGAGCATCCATCACAGGCCCATGCACGGGCTGCTGCCGGTATCAAGGCTTGGCCCCCACTGACAAGAGGCCGCCACCTTACTTACCGATGCGCGTGGCGTTCAGTTCGACCAGATGGCTGTTGTTGTCGTAGAATTCCTAGTAAGATCGAACGTCAAACAGAAGGGACTGCTCCACCCCTTTGATGAGTACGGAGGCGGAGTCCTCGAACCTCAGGGACAAGTGCTCTCTGACGATGCTGGTGATGGGGCAGGTCGTTGAGGCTAAGGCCTCGAAGCGCAAGGTGGTCGGCAAGTCATTGGATATGCCGAGGGAGTCCAGCATCTGGCCTGCAACATGAAGCAGGCCCTTGCTGGCAGGATGGTTGAACGTATGAAAAAGCTTCTCGCTTCTGAAGTTATCCATGATGAAATCAGAAGTCTTGACAGGCAGATTTCGCTCTTTCTGCTCCAACAGAGATATTGCCTTGTCGACTCTTAATGCATTGCCGGGGTCCCGGTTCTGATACGACGAGATGCATGCTTCAACGCTTTCGCCAGAGGCATATTCTTTGAACACCGGGAGGATGTGATAATCGAAAGTGTCGTTTACCGGCGCGCCACATTCGTTCTTCAGGTAGAAGAGTTCAGGATTGTATCCCGAGAAGTACAGGCTGGGCCAGCTGATCAAGGTGGCGGCCGCCTTTCCGCCTGCTGACCTTCCCCCCGGAAGCTTTCTCGCTGTGATGTAGAGTCTGCCCCCGCTGAAGGAGCAGAGGCGATGAGGAAAAGCCGCTTCACCGAGGCGCAGATCATCGGGATGATCAAGGAACAGG
>NZ_JACJFU010000104.1:0-1933 GCF_014164635.1 Paracoccus sp. MC1854
GGGGTCTATATACTTAGCTAGCCAGAATGACGGCTAGAACGGTTCAAGTGGACACCAGATTCAGTGAGCCGTAAGGTGAATCGAAAGGTGACGGCTACTACCTTCTCACGCGTCTCTAGTCCTCCAAGACCTTAGCGAGACGGATAAGAACGACAGTGAGCAATAACATGCTCCCATCGTCCAAACCGAAACCGGAGATATGAGCACACACTCACCGGTTTCGGCCACGCGCAAGTGACCATAGCCACCTCTTTAGCGGATCGCCAGGAACGAGCCTGACACTCCGGGATCGCACCGCGCGCCCCCGCCCGTATCAGGGGTTGCGGTGCTGAGAGGTAGTAGTAGCCGTCCGCTGCAGATTACTCGGTGACGCAGCCGAGAGTCGAGTCCTTCTCGTTCTCGTTCCGCCCCTTCTCAATCGTCGGAAAGGAGCAGTTGCAACTGAGTCCCTTTCTTCGGAAAGGCTCGATCCAGTAGTGACTTGAATTGCTCCCAAGTGGCTGAAGCGCGCATTAGACCAATAACGGCGTGTAGGTGCTGTGCAAGTGCGGGGTGGCCGATATCGTCCGTCAGAAACTGATGGTGCTTACGGGCCCGGCCGCCTTCCTCGTGCGTAGGATTGAGTCGTTGAAGTTC
Organism: Paracoccus sp. MC1854; assembly: GCF_014164635.1. Lineage (NCBI taxonomy): Bacteria > Pseudomonadati > Pseudomonadota > Alphaproteobacteria > Rhodobacterales > Paracoccaceae > Paracoccus > Paracoccus sp. MC1854. Next base: position 637 of record NZ_JACJFU010000104.1, read on the forward strand.
TTCAAGGATGCCGGGTGCGAGTCTTTCGTAGACGATATCGTTGGTGTAGCGCCCGACTACGCCTGGACGTGCTACTGACATAGCATTCCAACTCCAGCCTCGGAGCCGGAATATCTCGCGATAGAAAGCATCAGGAAATCGCTTTGCCCAAGCTGCGAACTCTTTTTGTAGATACTTGTCGAGGATGGCCTGAAGTGCGTCCCGGTCCCGGGTGTCCTGATAGCCGGTTGCTTCATCAATCAGCGCGATGACGCCCAAGTTGGCCAAGCCGCGCATGACGATCTCGGCCGCTTGGGCCCTGTCTGCCTGCTGCTCGTTCAGCACGCCATCTTGGCGCGCTTGTAGCCAGATGTTGCATATCTCAGGCAGCGCCTCGGCCTGATAACCGATCACTTCACTGTCGCCAGAGATGTAGCTTATGGGCTTCAGGGGCCCATCCATCAAATCCTTGGAAACATAGTTAGAAAGGCTCTTTGAGGCCAGAAAAACAGGCACATGGGCCCCGGCCTCCGCCGCTGCGGTCTTGAGGCGCTTGGCTGCCCCGCTCCTGCCCCCTAGGGCGTTGGCGATGCCGTTTTCGGACAGAATACGAGTTCCGTCCCGCAAGACGGCGCAAGGGATGCTCACGGGCCCTATCTGGAGGGTTCCTCTGTGGGTTGCCTCGTTTGGAGGTCCTGCGTCACTATCAGCATTGCTGCTAGCCACGCTCTGCTTCCTTCGGGCCCTAGGCGCGATGGCGGAAACAACCTCGTCAAAGCTGGCATCAATCGGCTCGATTGCGCTCTTTTCATCAGGCATGGATTAGTCCTCTGTAGGTAAGGCGCTCGCCAGCCATGCGGGCGATGGTCATGTTAATGAAGTCCATCGTTCCGATCTTGGCAGTATTGTGCCGGAAGGAGAACTCTTTCACATAGCGGTGCAGGTGCTTGGTGCTCATATAATGATAGACGCCAATGTAACCCCGCTTGAGGAGGGCCCAGAAGCTCTCGATACCGTTGGTATGGGCCATGTCGCGGATATACTCGCCAGCCGAGTGATTGATGCGGATGTGCTGGAAGCCCGCAGCCTCAAGGCCGATGTAGCCGCCATGAGTATCCGTTACGATGGTTGCGCCGGTCTTGCAGTGTTCGCGCACAAACCGCTCAAGGGTAGCAGCCTTCGTGTTCTCGACAACGACAGCCCGGACCTCGCCGAATGCGGAGCGGATGCCAACCACTGCGGTTTTCCCGACTGTGCCGCGCCCGGCGTTCAGCTTCTTGCTGGAATGCTTGTTTTTCTCACGGCCGCCAACGTAGGT
>NZ_JACJFU010000105.1:0-1888 GCF_014164635.1 Paracoccus sp. MC1854
GCAATGGCTCTGGACTTACAACAACGACCGCCCGAACATGGGCATCGGCGGCATCACACCCGCCCAGAAACTGAAAATGGCCGCATGAGTTCTACGAATGGACCCCGTTAGAAATGGGAGGATTACCCCGGCAGAGACAAGAGCCGCTGGACAAGTCCTCCTTGCGTCATCTTTCGACAACGGCACCATGCACATCGAGGATCCGATCGCCAGCTGCCGGCTCTGCCTTCTTTCGTGTTCGTCACGCGTCTGTCTCACGTGTAACGCACACCGTCGCATGAACCATTGCTGAAAGACCTCCGCGCATTCGTGGGCCCGTCCGACAGCCTGCTCGCGGAGATGCTCAAGACCCTGACGCTCAGCCACGTCGCGTATGTGCCTTGGTGCCAGCCGTGCCAGTTTGTCGGTGGCGAAGTGCTGGCCTGAAATCGAAATGACAGAGCGGTAGGACCTTGGCTGTCCGGCTCGGACAATCGCCTCTCCGAGTTTTTCGATCGTCTCGCGCGTGGTCCAACGAACAATATGTTCGTGAAAGCTGCTTCGTGATGTCGCGTATGTGTCGCTTCCGGAGGACGAAGAGCCGATTTCCCCAGGTTTCTCGTGGTTTTCACGTGCCGGCGCGGCGCTCCATGTCGGGTTTCCGATCCAACTTCCAGTCTGGAGGGGGCGGCAGGCGACATGGACCACGACATCATGCACCAGAAGGCGACGTGGCGAGGTCGCGAGCCGACGTCCATGTCGCTTACACGGGCCGGATGTCGCATGCTCGCCGACGACCGGACATGGAAGGCCTCCCGATCAAGTCATGTGGCCAATTCCAGGACGTTGACCTGCCCGGGGACTTACACCGACCCTGTGAACGGCAGGGTTGTCGGTCCACAGAATCCGGTGAACCGATGACGGGGCGCAAGGTGTTCGGGACCTCGGTCTCGAACCGGACAGGATCGCTAAGGTCAGGAGCCATAAGCCGCCTGATCTGGAACGCCCGCAGGAGCCGCTCAGTCTGGCTTGACGTTGGCTCGCCCTGTGCAGATCAGCGGAGGGCGTTGCCGGCCCAGGCGGGGCTCTGGTATGCTGCTCGCATGTCCCGGGTTCCGAGATTGACGGAAGCGCACATTCAGCAGGTTCATCGCGAGGTCGCCGACCTGGGGGTGTGGCTTGGCGCCGAGCACTTTACCGAGGCGCAATATGACGAGCATCTTCGCGAGTTCCTCCGGGACCGGCCGGAAGGGTCAATCGGTGTCTTTGCCTACGGCTCGCTGATCTGGAAGCCAGTCTTTGAGCCCGCCGCCACGATGGGGGCCACCGCGCTGGGCTGGGAGCGGGCCTTCACGCTAAGGCTCAAGCGCTTCCGGGGCACGCCTGAGTGCCCGGGACTGATGATGCAGATCGACCAGGGCGGCTCCTGTGAGGGCGTGCTGCACATCGTGCCGCCTGAGCGGGAGTGGGAGGTGCTGAGCGACCTGTGGCGCCGCGAGATGACGGTGCGGCCTCCCGGCAACCTGCCTCGCTGGATTGAGGTGGAGGTCGACCGGCGGATCTGGCGAGCCATTGCCTTCACCGCCAATCCCGAGAGCGCCAACTACGCCGGACGATTGACGCTGGACGAGGTCGCGGCATGTCTCTCGGAGGCTTGCGGCCACTGGGGCTCGGGCGCCGAGTATCTGCTGCAGACCATTACCGCGCTTGAGCGCGAGGGCATTCAAGACTGCTACCTGTGGGACTTGCAGGAGCGCGTGGCTGATCTGATCGAGGCACGTGTGCTGCGCGACAAACAGGATGAGATTCCGCGTCAACCTGGATGAGACGCCGCGGTGGGCATGTGACGGAGGAGGGCGTAGCCCCGACCGGAGGCGCACGCCCACCGCAGCGGGCATTTTGCGTCTGT
>NZ_JACJFU010000106.1:0-1648 GCF_014164635.1 Paracoccus sp. MC1854
GTCCGCCGCCCCAACCGAGCTTGCCCGCCGTCAGGCAGGCCATCCTCACTGCTCTCGCGCAGCCGCCCCCATTCCGTTGTCCCCACTGCCGCAAAATCCTCTCCCCTGAAAATCTGCCAAAGTAGTGCTAGGCTGTGCTATGCAGAGCTCAGGGCAGCGGCTAGACGCTTTTCTTCACTGTAGTATCGCGCCCGGTCCCAGAACTTGGGGCGGGCGATTCCGGTCGAACGGTGCTGGCCGATGATGTTGCCGTGGTCGTCTTCGCCGCTCATCTCATAGACGAAAAGGTCTTGCAGGATCGGAACCTCGCCTTCGAGACCCACGACCTCCGTGATATGCGTGATCCGGCGCGAGCCGTCGCGCAGCCGTGCCGCCTGCACGATGATGTCGATAGACGAGACCGCCATCTCGCGGATTGTCTTGGTGGGAAGCATGAAGCCTCCCATCGTGATCATGGATTCAAGTCGCGAAAGCGCCTCGCGCGGCGTGTTGGCGTGAAGGGTGCCCATGGACCCATCATGGCCCGTGTTCATCGCCTGAAGAAGATCGAAAGCCTCCGGCCCACGGACCTCACCCACGATGATACGCTCCGGCCGCATGCGAAGGCAGTTCTTCACGAGGTGTCGCATCGTGATCTCGCCTATGCCCTCGATGTTGGGAGGGCGGGTTTCAAGGCGAACGACGTGCGGTTGCTGAAGCTGCAGCTCGGCAGAGTCTTCGCAGGTGATGATCCGTTCCTCGGCATCGATATAGCCAGTCATGCAGTTGAGGAGGGTGGTCTTGCCCGATCCCGTTCCGCCCGAGATCAGCACATTGCAGCGCACGCGGCTGATGATCTTCAGCAACTCTGCCCCTGCCGAGGTAATCGAGCCGAACTGAACGAGCTGATCCAGCCGCAGCTTGTCTTTCTTGAACCGCCGGATCGTGAGCGTCGGTCCGTCTAGCGCGAGTGGCGGCACGATGACGTTCACACGGCTGCCATCGGGCAGACGGGCATCGCACATCGGGCTCGATTCATCGACGCGACGACCGACCTGGCTGACGATGCGCTGGCAAACATTCAGAAGATGGGAATTGTCCCGGAACCGGATGTCGGTCTGAATCGTCCGGCCCGCGACCTCGATGTAGATCGGATCGCTGCCGTTCACCATGATATCGGCGATGTCGTCCCGTGCCAGCAGCGGTTCCAGCGGGCCATAGCCCAGCACGTCGTTGCAGATCTCTTCGACCATCTCGTCCTGCGCCGCGGCAGAGATGACGGCCTTCTTCGCTGTCAGAATGTCCGCAGCAATGCTTCGGATCTCCTGCCGCGCCTCTACCAACTCCATCAGCGACAGTTGTGTGACGTCGATGGCTTCCAGCAGAGCGCTGAGGATTTCCTTCTTGATGGCATCGAAGATTGCAGTCCGCTCCGGCGCGGGCTTGCGCTTCCCCTCGGCCACGGCCAGCTCCGGCTTGCTGGAAACCACGGCAAGGTGCGCCACCGACGGCATAGGTTCCACTGGGGCGGTTATCTGCGACGGTAATCCTCCCCGAAAGTAAGGGGCTTCATAAGTAGAATTTTCTCGGCAAGATGAACGAGGAGATTTCGAATGAAGACAAGCAGATACACTGAGGCTCAGATCATCGCGATCCTGCGGCAGGCTGA
>NZ_JACJFU010000107.1:0-1525 GCF_014164635.1 Paracoccus sp. MC1854
CTGGATCGAGGACTTGTATGTATCGGTGAGCGTCAAGCGGATTTGTTCATCTTTGACCTCCTGTGCAAAGGCGGCTTTTGCGCTGAAGTTGGCCGATGGGCGGACATGCGCACGAGTGCGCATCGACTTGTATCCGGCTGAGGCAGGTAGGCCTCGCACCAAGATGTGGATTCACGGCCCTCGGCTCAGCTGCGCGGGAAACCCAACTACAACTCGGTCCCTGCATTCGGACCATCATCAAACCCGGTCATCCTTCGCACGCCTTCAGCGGCACTGTCGCCGCGGAAGCCCGTTCCGTCGTTCGCCTGATGCTACGCTTTCAGGCGCGCGCCGCTTGGCACAAGGCCATGCTCCACAAATCGCCACAGTGCGATGGCGAGCTTGCGTGCAAGAGCCACGATTCCGACCTTCCGGCCCCTTGCCCCGGTCTGCGCAAACCGACGGCGATACCATGCGGCGAGATCACTGTTGGGTTGATGCCGTAGCCAGGACCATGCGATCTCCACAAGGAGCGTGCGGGCGTGCTTGTTCCCGGCCTTGCTGATCCCCTGGTCGCGCATATCATCCCCGCTGGCGTAGGGCGTCGGCGCCAATCCGAGAAAGGATGCTAGATGTCGCCGGTTCGCGAAGCTTCTGTGGAACACCTCTGACACCATGAGGGTCGCACTCAGTTCGCCGACCCCGGACAGCTGCTTCAAAAGCTCGACCTTCTCGCGCTGCGGAAAAGGTGTTGCCGGATCGGCGAGCGTTTCCGTGCGTTCAGCGTCAAGTGCCTGCATCTGCTCCCGCACAAGTGCAAGCCGTTCGAACTCGCGCGCGATCTCGGCCTTCAGAAATCGACCGAGCGGCCGCCCGTCACCAGTCCGCGATGCGTCCAGCTGTTCGCGCCAGGCACCGCCGAAAAGCCCCTTGATTCCGCGAATGCCATGAAGTGCCAGGAGCGCGCGTATCCGGTTCACATGGCGTGTTCTTTCGCTGACAAGGCGCGTCCGCTCCCGGCTGATCCGCCGGGCATCCTCGGCTTCGGGTGTCGGGATCGCCACCATCCGGAATACGCTCTCGTCTCCGTTGAGATAGGCGCGCAGCTTGAAGGCCATGGCTTCGGCGTCAATGCGGTCGGTCTTCGCCCGGCGGCCTCGGCGCGACACCAGGAAACTGGACGGATCGAGGACGTAGACGTCGATGCCGTGGTTCTTCAGGAAGCGCGCCAGCCAGAAGCCGTCATAGCCGCACTCGTAGCAGATCCTCAGCTCCACCTGGGCAGCGTGCTGGCGCTCCAACTGGTTCCGGATTCGTTGGAGAAGTCCAAGCAATCCCTGCGCGTTGCCTCCGGCAACTGCCTGGATTGCAACTTTCGAACTCTTCGGCGGCAGGATCCCAACCACCCATCTCGAACGGGCAAGCTCGACGGCAACGGTGCAGACAAGACCGGTCGTTGCAGTAGCATTTGTCATTGCGGCCTCCATCACTGGCGAAGGCCCAAAGCCTACGCCCTCGGGAACAGGACGCGCATAGCATCTACAAC
>NZ_JACJFU010000108.1:0-1462 GCF_014164635.1 Paracoccus sp. MC1854
ATGAGCGGCAAGGGCAATGGTTATGACAACTCGGCCCTCGGGAGCTTCTTCAAATCGCTGAAGGCTGAACTGGTCTGGCGCCGCGACTGGCCCACCCGGCGCGAGGTCGAAATCGCCCTCTTGGAATACATCAACGGCCTCTCACAACCCGCGCCGCAAACACTCGGCACTGGACTGGAAATCACCCGTGGCCTTCGAACAAAGGGCTGCCTGACATGAGCACCTGACCGGAACAAAACCGGGACAGGTCCAGACAGCCCACGAGGGCTACGCGCCGCTATCGCTATTACGTCTCCAACCGGCTCATCTCAGGGCCGCCCGATTCGACCGCCTGGCGCCTGCCCGCGGCGATGCTGCAGACCGGTATCGCAACAGGTATCCGTACGCACTCCGCCCGGCTCCTGCACGAGCACAGGTTGCTCGCCGAATCCGGTATTCTTCGCTACCGCTCGGCTGAAGAACAATTGACGGCAAAGCGGATGCAGAGGCGCGACTGCTTGGATTGATCGCCGAGGGCCAGATCGCCTCCGACCGTCTCGCCCTCCGCTTGTCCTCCGGCGCTGTGGCGGCGCTCTGTGGCTTGGAGCCGGACGACCTTTGTCCCGACGCTCTGGACCTGGCCCTTGCCGTTTCTCTCTGCCGGCGTGGCGCCGGCGCCAAGGTGGTGATCGGTGAGTTCGCCCGTCAGCCGGACCCGAAGCTGGTCGGTGCGCTGATCCGCGGGCATCGCTGGCTCGGTGCCCCGCGTCAGGGCTAGGATCTCGGCCGGCTGGCGCTTGATCCCGGCATCTCCGCCGGCTGTCTGCGCGGGCATCTGCAGCTGGCCTTTCTCGCTCCCGCGATCCAGAGCGCGATCCTCGACGGCACACAGCCCGAGCACCTGACCCTGCACAGTCTGACGCGGCCTGAGATGCCGCCGGACTGGGATCAGCAGTATCCGCGCACCCGTATCTTCCCCGTCTGATCCGCTTCCCTGTTCCTCTCTGCCGCGTCCCTGATCGGGCGGAGCTTGTTCCCTGATGCTGCGTCACCAATTCCCTGTTCCTGCGGGCAGGGAATTCCCGTGCTAAGCCGTTGAAAACTGGAGATCAAACAGCTGCCTGATCCCGCGCCGCCTGCGCTTCTCTCGACAAATTCCCTGTAAATTCCCTGTAAACAGCTGCGGCGGCCGAAAACCGCACGACCGAAAACCCCTCCTGAGACGGGCGCGGGAGATGCGGAGATATCAGGGAGAAAGCCGCGTCTTGGTGCGCGGCGGACCTGCACAAGCCACGGAAATAGCGCAGGTCTTCCTGCGCCTCAGGCGTGAGGTAACGTCAGGTAAGGATGACTTGCTGGGCGTTGTTGCAGAACTCTGCCGCTAGTGGCGACTTCCCCTTTCCCTTTTGACGTCAGGCCGCGCGTTCGATTTCGGCCGTGCCGAGTGCATTGAAGCGGTTCATCAGTGCAATGCGGACGTGGA
>NZ_JACJFU010000109.1:0-1461 GCF_014164635.1 Paracoccus sp. MC1854
CGCGCGAACCTCACCTACATTCCCGACACCCGGCAACCGACGATCGCCGCGGCACTCCTGCCCCAGGTGGCGCCGGATGCCCTGCTGCTGTCCGACGGCGCGCCGCAATATCAGGCAATTGCCACCGCCGCCGGCCTGGGCTACTGGATGCTCGTTGGCGGGCGCAGGAGCTTCCGCACGCCGGCAACCTACCACCTGAACACCATCAACTCGCTCCACGCGAGGTGGAAGGAGTTTCTCAAGCCGTTCCGAGGTCCGGCGACCCGGAATCTCGACGGCTATGCCCGCTGGCTCATCGCCCGGCGGGAGGGATATCTCCCGGCATTCCGCAGGCTTCTCGCATGATCAGGAAAGAGACCAACAGGCTTTGCTGACATACTCCTCGACAGCGCCTGCGGCATCGCGGTCCACTCGCAGCTCGGCGCCAACCGCGGATATACCACGCTGGAACTCAAGGTCTCGTATCTGCGCGGCCTCAGCGAGCGCAGCGGGAAGGTGCGTGCGACCGGCCGAACCATCTCGGTCGGACGTCGCGTCGCATTCGCGGAAGCGACCCTTCACGATGGCGACGGCCAGCTGTGCGCGACGGCAACGTCGACGCTGCTCGTGTTCGACGTCGAGCACGAGCAACGCGCCAAGGATTCGCCCCTGATCGTGAGGGGGCAGCATGGCCACGGTTGACGTCGATCAGGTCGCCGCGCCCGAGCCGCGCGATGCGCTGACGGCGGGCCGACTGGTGCTGCTGGCAAGCCTGGCCGCACTGGGCGCGCTCGCCACCAACATCATGCTGCCTGCCTTTCCGGCGATGGCAATCGCGACCTTGGCGTGGCTCCGGGCGATCTGGCATGGACCCTGAGCAGCTTCTTTATCGTCTTCGCCGTGGGGCAACTGTTCGTCGGGCCGCTGGCCGACGCATTTGGACGAGCGCCCTTCGTCTTCGGCCGGCTGGCGGTGTTCGTCGCCGGCAGCGTCATCTGGGCGCTCGCGCCGACCTTGCCGGTGCTGATCGCCGGCCGTGCGATCCAGGCGCTGGGTGCCTGCGAAGCCTCGGTGCTGGCCCGCGCCAACGCCCGCGACCTCTATCACGGACCGCAGTTGACCCGTGCGCTGGCGCTGGTGATGATCGCGATGGCGGCAGCGCCGGGCTTTTCGCCGGTGCTCGGCACGGGAATGGCGGCGGCGTTCGGGTGGCGCAGCACCTTTGTGTTCGTTGCGGTGGCGGGCGTTCTCGTCGCCCTGCATGATCGGCTGATCGCCGGGGAGTCGCTCTCGCCCAGTCACCGCCGCCCGGCATGGCCGCAGGCAATCGTCCGCAGTTTCGCGGGGCTGCTTATCACTACTCTGCCAGGTTTTGTGGTAGTTCGGGGTGGTGCTCACGGGAGGTGCCGTGATGAGAGCAACCACAAGCCACTGGCGGGCTGCCTATGAGGCTTGGCTCGCACCTTTCCTAGCTCGGCTCGG
>NZ_JACJFU010000110.1:0-1452 GCF_014164635.1 Paracoccus sp. MC1854
AAGTTGCCCGAGGCGTTCGGCCACAGGCCTCACCACGCAGGATCAGCTTCTCCGGCGTCAGGCCGGAGACGGCCTTCCGCAGCCGCCCGTTCTCCTTCTCCCGCTCCTTCAGGCGTTTGCCCCGATCGCCCTGCAGCCCGCCGAACTCCTTGCGCCACCGGGAGCAGGTCAACTGCGTCACGCCGATCGAGCGCACCGCCCCGGCCACCGACCGGCCCCGCGACACCAACACGCCGACCTGCCGGAGCCTGGCCACGATCTCCTCGGGTTCGTGCTTCTTCCGGGACATTCCGCCGGCCTCCATCCGGCTCGAAAGCCTGCTTCAGGGAGGACCACTTTCCAGGGGGCGGACCACTCGCGTATAGCATCCGCCCGTGTAAAATCGCGTAACCTCTTTGCCTCCTGCCTATCGAGAAGCAATGCCGCAATACGACCTCTTGCTGGATGGTCGCCAACTGTCGAGACACCCGAACCAGCGATCCGGCCAGATCTTCAACGATGTGAATGACACAAATCTGGAAGAACCACGGGCAATGTCGGCTCCTCTTCCATGATTATATCGGAGACCGGTTCGGTGGGGCAAGAGGGTCGCTTCGGGGCTTTGGGACTCGTCGTCAAAGCGTGTCCCGAAGTGCCCCTTTTGTCCACCCGAGAGCCTGGAGCGAGGGTCAGGGGGGCGGCCAAAATTCCTTCCGGGCCGTTGATCCGCTTACGTCTTGAGGGTTTGTCGGCTGGAGCGGGTGAAGTGCTCCCCACTCCATCATGTCATTCCAAGCAATTGATGTTTCGAATTATTTAATTCTGTTGCGCAGCAGCTTGTGCAGCTTCATGTACAGCAAATTTTTTCCCCACACGCATACCATTTAGTAGCTGCGCCATATCGCCCAAGAACGTCAAGGAGTGAGTTCTCCGAATTAGGGGCAGCACTGTGCACCGCGGACCTAAAATCCGAGAAGATCTTCAAGGAACTCCGACGCAGGGTCATAAACCGAAAGCCACAGCCGTTTTCGGGACGGGTTTCGGCCACATAGAGTAGATGGCGCTCGGTCTCATAGACCTCACGGTGAGCGCGCTCATCGCTTGCAGATTGCAGTCGACCCTCGTCCGGCAACACGTCGGCATCACAGGTCATGACCACCACCGCACGATACTCCTGTCCTTTGGCATCGTGCATCAACCTGACAGATATCTCCTGATTGCCCGCGATTTCGACAGCCGCGCTGGCTCGCGGGACTTCGCGCCCGGATCGCAAGAGGACTGCGATCTTGGCAGGGGCCATACCCTCGCTCAGTCGCTCCTTGATCTAGGTCCCCGCCGCTTCGCTCTCCTCGGCCGGTAATCCTCCCCGAAAGTAAGGGGCTTCATAAGTAGAATTTTCTCGGCAAGATGAACGAGGAGATTTCGAATGAAGACAAGCAGATACACTGAGGCTCAGATCATCGCGATCCTGCG
>NZ_JACJFU010000111.1:0-1437 GCF_014164635.1 Paracoccus sp. MC1854
TAGCACTACTTTGGGAGATTTTTGATACTGGGAGCGTTTTGAGGGATTCCCAAGGTCGGTTTTGCATGATTCATGAGAGGCCGGCTGTTGGAGGAGCCGGCCATGAATATGGATTGGCAAGTCGATCTGGAGCGGTGGCTTGAGCCGTTCATTTCGGCGTTGAGGCACAAGACGCGTGCGCGGATGTGTCCGGCCTATATTGCCGGGCTGATTGGCCTTGGGGATCGCAAGAGCGTCCAGCCGATGGCGGCGCGTGCCGCGGGCATAAGCTATGACCAACTGCACCACTTCATCGCGAGTGGCGTGTGGGATGCGGCACCGTTGGAAACGGCGCTGCTTGCCGAGGCCGACCGACAAGTCGGCGGGGACGATGCGTGGCTGATCGTGGATGACACCGCGCTCCCCAAGAAGGGACGCCACTCGGTCGGCGTCGCGCCGCAATATGCCTCGGCGCTCGGCAAGAACGCCAACTGCCAGACGCTGGTGTCGCTGACGCTGGCTTCGGGCGAAGTGCCGGTCATGGTGGGGCTGCGGCTGTTTCTGCCCGAGAGCTGGACCTCCGATCCCGCCCGGCTCGATCGTGCCGGTGTGCCCGATGACCATCGTGCCTACAGGACCAAGCCCGAGATCGCGCTGGCCGAGATCGACCGGGTTCGCGCGGCCGGCGTGCACTTCGGCTGCGTCCTTGCCGATGCCGGATATGGCTTGAGCGCCCCTTTCCGGCAAGCGCTGACCGCGCGCGGCCTTGCCTGGGCTGTTGGCATCCCATTCAGGCAAAAGGTTTATCCTGCCGACGTGGCGATGATCTTCCCCGTTGTGGGCCGCGGCCGTCCGCGCCAGCACCATATCCCGGACATGAAATCGATCACCGCGCAGGCGATGCTGGAGAAAGCCCAATGGCGGCCGGTCAGTTGGCGACGCGGCACCAAGGGCCGCCTCTCGGCCCGCTTCGCCGCTGTCCGTGTTCGTGTTGCCGACGGCACACCTCAGCGCATCCGCGACATGGGCGCTCAGCATCTGCCCGGCGAGGAAGTCTGGGTGATCGGCGAACACCGCTCGACCGGCGAGCGCAAATACTACCTCTCCAACTTGCCCGCCGACACCCCGCTCAAGCAGATCGCAGGCGCCATCAAGGCGCGATGGGTCTGTGAACAGGCGCATCAACAGCTCAAGGAGGAGCTTGGCCTCGACCACTTTGAGGGGCGCTCATGGATAGGCCTGCACCGACACGCGCTGATGACGATGATCGCCTACGCCTTCCTGCAATCTCACCGCCTCAAACAGGCGGGAGGGGGAAAAAAGAATCCTCGGTCCGCCGCCCCAACCGAGCTTGCCCGCCGTCAGGCAGGCCATCCTCACTGCTCTCGCGCAGCCGCCCCCATTCCGTTGTCCCCACTGCCGCAAAATCCTCTCCCCTGAAAATCTGCCAAAGTAGTG
>NZ_JACJFU010000112.1:0-1408 GCF_014164635.1 Paracoccus sp. MC1854
TGGAGATGGGGTGGATGCCGCTCTCTCCCCTACGGCGTCGCAATGCGCCAAGCTTGTGATGCTGAAGTCACAAGAGAAACAAGAGGGCATCCATGAAGGAAATTAGCATCATCGGCGTCGACCTGGCAAAGAACGTGTTCCAGCTGCACGGCGCGGCCGCGGATGGTTCGGTCATGTTTCGCAAGAAGCTGTCGCGCCCGCAATTCCAGCGCTTCATGGCGGAGCATCCGCAATGCCTCGTGGTGATGGAGGCCTGCGGTGGTGCGCATCACTGGGCGCGGGAACTGGTGCGGGTCGGCCATGAGGTGAAACTGATCGCACCGCGCTATGTCAAGCCGTTCATCAAACGGCAGAAAAACGACGCGGCGGACGCGGAGGCGATCGTGGAAGCGGCGCTGCGCCCGACCATGCGCTATGTCGAGCCGAAGACCAGCGACCAGCAATCGCGCTCTATCCTGTTCCGCACCCGCGAGCAGTTCGTGAAACAGCGCACGGAAGCGGTCAATGCGCTGCGGTCGCACCTGTACGAGTTCGGCTTCATCGCGCCCGAGGGGATCGGCTATCTTCCGCGCCTCGACGCCCTCATCAAGGACGCAAACTCCGATTTGCCGCCGCTCGCCCGGGAAATCTGTAGTGAACTGCTGGACCAGGTCGCGCATCTGACCGCCCGGATAAATGTCATGAAAAAGAGGATCGACGCGATTGCCAGGGAAGGCGAGACATCTCGCCGCCTGCAGACCATGCCGGGTGTGGGTCCGATCAGCGCCTTGGCCGTCGAGACCTTCGCGCCGCCGATGGCGCAGTTCAAACGCGGCCGCGACTTTGCAGCTTGGCTTGGGCTCGTGCCACGACAGGCGTCGACCGGCGGCAAGCAGCGGCTTGGAAAAACCTCGAAGATGGGCCAGCGCGACATTCGCCGTCTGCTGATCACCGGCGCGATGGCCGTGATCCGCTGGGCCCTGCGCCGTGGCGCACCGCAAAACCCCTGGCTTGAGCGCATGTTGGAACGCAAGCCGCCGATGGTCGCGGCCTTCGCACTGGCCAACAAGATGGCGCGCGGCCTCTGGGCGATGCTCACGCGCGGTGAAGACTATCGCGATCCGGTGATCGCCAGCGCTGCCTGATCCGGCATCAAAACGCGAAAACGGAACGCAGAGTTGTGAGGAAGGCATGATCCGAATGGGCAAATGATCGACATGATCCGGGTTGGGCAAACCAGAAACCTTCTCAGAGCTTCGAGCTCGCTGTTGGAGATTTGGCCCCGGTCCGCGCATCTCCATCTCGGCCAGCGGCATCTATCAGGCCGCGCTAACAGGCCTGACAAGAGTCCGCACTCGATCACATGTCTAAGGTTCAGAAATTCCTTGCAAATGAGGGCGGCATCCACAAGAGAAGGTTCGACGTCAGG
>NZ_JACJFU010000010.1:0-132760 GCF_014164635.1 Paracoccus sp. MC1854
CAGCCCCGTTCTGCCTGACCTTCTGGATCAGATCCCACCGGATGAACAGATCGGCACCGTGACCGGGGATGGCGCCTTCGATACCCGCAGGTGCCATGCCGCGATCCTCGAACGGGGCGGCACCGCCGTCATACCGATCCGCAAGAACGGACGCCGCTGGAAGGAGGACTGCCCTGCTGCCAGAGCACGCAATGACACCCTCCGGACGACCCAGCGCTTCGGGAGGGCTATCTGGAAACGATGGTCAGGCTATCACGTTCGAAGTCGGATCGAGGCCAGGATGAGATGCCTCAAGTCGTTCGGCGAGAGGATCGCATCCCGGGACCCCGACCGTCAGACCGCCGAAATCCACGTCCGCATTGCACTGATGAACCGCTTCAATGCACTCGGCACGGCCGAAATCGAACGCGTGGCCTGACGTCAAAAGGGAAAGGGGAAGTCGCCACTAGCGGCCGAGTTCTGCAACAACGCCGGTCTGGATTGGTACTGTTTGCGTGCGGATGCGGACGGACTTCAGCTATTCAAACACACTTGGTTGGAACACCTTCCCGCTTCCGATCCTCACTGAAAAGAACAAGGCCGACCTGACCCGCTGCGCCGAAGACATCCTTTTGGCACGCGAGGCGCATTTCCCCGCTACTATTGCGGATCTCTACGATCCCGAAAGTATGCCTGCCGACCTTCGCACCGCTCATGATCGCAATGATGAGGTGCTGGAACGCATCTACATCGGCCGCCGTTTCCGTAACGACACTGAGCGCTTGGAAAAGCTATTCGAGATGTACTCCAAGATGACCAAGAAGGTACCAGCAGAGTGAATGCACTTGCTCTGGACTTTTGGACGGACGACACCTCCGTTCTTCTCACTTCAAACTGGAATTGGACGCCTGAAACGTGGGGAACAATCGGCTGGACGGGCAATAGTGGACTAGCTTACCGCACTTGGATCTTAAAGGAACTAAGCGATCCATTCATAACGATCTGTGCCATAACTAAAACTTCGCCTATAGCCCCGGTAAATGAGCGAGGAAAAATCCTCGGCTTCATGCTGGTCACCCATCAAACCGGGGATCGGGATGATTTTACACATCCTGTGCACCATAGAGAGGACACGGGGAGATGGAAGCATTCACTCCGCGCTGTGCGAGCCTTTAGGTATCTTCCGGAATATAGCATTTCGATGACGGAACTCGACCCGGAAACTGCGCAGCGAGCTTTATACATATCAGCTAAAGGTTGGGTTCTTACTAACTTTCCTCAGATCAACCGACTGCGTGAGATGCCCTTCGAGGAAGTTGAGATATACTCAGGGCCTTCTAGTGAGCCGCCGTTTGCCGCATCTTGGCCTGCGCAGGGCATGGTTAGGGCCGGCCCAGCTAACGAAGACGGTTACGTCGTGCACGATGGCACCCGGAGTTTGTCACGCGACCTTTATGTTCTGCGGTTGCATGGCAATGCCGACACCTATCTAGGACGCCCCGCAAACGGTCGGGCAATCTACAAGATCGGGCTATCCGCGAGCCCGGATATGCGTCGGCAGACGTTGCAAAATGCCATGCCCCGTGGAGCGTTCCGGTGGTCTGTTGATCGCACAAGCAGCTCTGCGGGCTTCGGAAAATGCCCTTCCTTTGACGCCGCAGTGTCGAGCGAATATGTCATGAAGCAGTATTTGGTTGAAAGTGCCGAGTGGCTGGGCGGTGAATTCTATCTCGCTTCCGAGGCAGATATCGAGGTCGCATGGCGCGCAGCTCATGCCGCGATCAAATCATTTGGTAGAAAGTCGTAGATCTTGCGCAGCAAACAGGTTCCCTCTGTCTCCGTCACCTATGCTCAGAATGGGAGCTCCACCAAGGCGAACGAACTCGGGATGCGCCCGATGCAGGAGCGCGCCTTTGAAAAGCGCGGCGAGCAATACCTCTTGATCAAGTCGCCTCCGGCCAGCGGCAAGTCGCGCGCGCTGATGTTCATCGCACTTGACAAGATCCACAATCAGGGCCTTCGGCAGGCGATCATCGTAGTGCCGGAGAAGACGATCGGATCGAGCTTTGCCGACGAGCCCCTGTCTCAGTTCGGTTTCTGGGCGGACTGGTCGGTGGCGCCCAAGTGGAACCTCTGCAACTCACCCGGCACGGACGGGGGCAAAGTGAACTCGGTGGGTGCCTTCCTGGAGAGCGCCGATCGGGTTCTGGTCTGCACGCATGCGACCTTCCGCTTTGCCGTGGACAAGTTCGGCATTGACGCCTTCGATGATCGCCTGATTGCGGTTGACGAGTTCCACCATGTCAGCGCCAATCCCGACAACAAGCTGGGGACGCATCTGGGCGCTTTTATCGCGCGCGATCGGGTGCATATCGTCGCCATGACCGGCAGCTATTTCCGCGGCGATGCGGAGGCGGTTCTGGCGCCCAGCGACGAGGCAAGGTTCGAGACCGTCACCTACACCTATTACGAGCAGCTGAACGGCTACACCTACCTCAAGGCGCTGGACATCGGATATTTCTTCTACACCGGTTCCTATGTCGATGACCTGCTGAAGGTGCTCGACCCGCTCGAAAAGACGATCCTTCACATCCCGAACGTGAACTCGCGCGAGAGCACCAAGGACAAGCACCGGGAAGTCGAGCACATCATCGACGCCTTGGGCGACTGGCAGGGCACGGACCCCGCCACCGGCTTCCAGCTGGTGAAGCGCCCGGATGGCCGGGTGCTGCGCATCGCGGATCTTGTGGACGATGACGGGCCGAAGCGCGATCGGGTCTCAACGGCCCTGAAAGACCCGGCCCAGAAGAGCAATCGCGATCACGTCGACCTTATCATCGCGCTGGGCATGGCGAAGGAAGGCTTTGACTGGATCTGGTGCGAGCATGCGCTGACGGTCGGCTATCGCGCTAGCCTGACGGAGATCGTCCAGATCATCGGCCGCGCCACGCGGGATGCCCCTGGCAAGGCGCGTGCCCGCTTCACCAATCTGATTGCGGAGCCGGATGCCTCGGAAGGGGCTGTAACCGAGGCCGTCAACGACACCTTGAAGGCGATTGCCGCCAGCCTCCTGATGGAGCAGGTGCTGGCCCCGCGCTTCGAGTTCAAGCCGAAAGCGCCCACCAACACCGCAGAACCGGGCTTTGACTATGGGGAAGGCGGCTATGAGCCGAGCAAGTGCAATGTCGGGTTCAACGAGGAAAGCGGCACGTTCCAGATCGAGATCAAGGGGCTTGCCGAGCCCAGGAGCCTTGAGGCGACCCGCATCTGCCAGCAGGATCTGAACGAGGTCATCACCGCCTTTGTCCAAGACAAGACAACGATTGAGCGCGGGTTGTTTGATCAGGAGCTTGTGCCCGAGGAACTGACGCAGGTTCGGATGGGCAAGATCATCAAGGACAAGTACCCCGAACTTGATGAGCACGATCAGGAAGCCGTGCGTCAGCATGCGATCGCTGCGCTGAACCTCACCCAGAAGGCCAAGGAAACGCTGCTGGGCCGCGACCCTGAGACAAGCTCGAACATGGCCCTGATCGATGGGGTGCGCAAGTTCGCGATGGATGTGCGAGAACTCGACATTGACCTGATCGACCGGATCAATCCTTTCAGCGAGGCCTACTCGATCCTCGCCAAGACCATGAGCGAGGCGAGCCTGAAGGAGGTGGCCGCGATCATCACCGCCAAGAAGATCTCGATGACCCCGGAGGAGGCGCGGGACCTTGCACGGCGCGCCCTCAAGTTCAAACAGGAACGTGGCCGGTTGCCCTTGCTCACCTCTCAGGACGCATGGGAGCGGCGCATGGCAGAGGGTGTCGCCTTTCTGGCACGGATGAAGGCAAAGGCAGCGAATGGCTGATTTCACCGACGAGGATGATGCCCTCCTGAGCGAGCTCGGTGTTGAGGTCGCGTCACAGGCTGTTCCAAGCCGCACGCCCCGCGAGGAGCGCATCATTGCGGGGTTCGAGGACATCCAGCGCTTCTATGAAGAGCACGGCCACGCGCCGCGACATGGCGAGGACCGCGACATCTTCGAACGCCTCTATGCGGTGCGGCTCGATCGGCTGCGGGAACTGGATGACTGCCGCACGCTGCTGGAGCCGATGGACACACAGGGCCTGCTTGGGGGACCCCTCGGCGATGTCCCAGCCGTCGCTGATGAGCTTGATGACGAGGCGCTGCTGGCCGAACTGGGGATCGATACCGCGCCGTCGGGACTGACCGAGCTGCGGCATGTCCGATCGAGCGCCGAGAAGCGCGCCGCGGAAGATGTTGCCAGCCGCGAGCGCTGCGAGGACTTCGACAAGTTCAAGCCGCTGTTCGAGGCTGTTCAGCGGGATATGGACGCCGGCGTGCGGATGACCCGGCCGTTCGAACTCAAGGCAGAGATCCAGCCGGGCCGGTTCTTCATCGTCGGTGGGCAGAAGGCCTATGTGGCCGAGATGGGCGAGCTGGAGCTCACCCCTCAGGGCCGCACGGATGCGCGTCTGCGGGTGATCTTCGACAACGGGACGGAGAGCAGGATGCTGATGCGCTCGCTGCAGCGCGCGCTTAACGCAGACGAGGCCGGCCGGCGGATCACGGAGCCTGATGCCGGCCCCTTGTTCTCCGATGCGTCAGAGGCGGGCGACGAAGCCAGCGGCACGATCTATGTGCTGCGCAGCAAATCCGACCACCCATTGGTCGCGCAGAACCGCGAGTTGGTGCACAAGATCGGCGTGACCAACATGAGCGTCAAGCAGCGGATTGCGGGAGCGCGTTTGCAGACGACGTTCCTGATGGCCGATGTCGAGGTTGTTGCAACCTACGAGCTTTACAACATCAGCCGCACGAAGCTCGAAAACCTGATCCACCGCATCTTTGAGCCTGCCCGACTGGAGATCCAGATTGCCGATCGGTTCGGACGGCCGGTGGTGCCGCGGGAGTGGTTTCTTGTGCCGCTGTTTATCATCAATGAAGCCGTTGAGCGGATCAAGGACGGCACGATTGCCCGGTACGTCTACGACCCGAAGCAGGCGAAGCTCGTAGAGCGGTGAGGGAGGGGAAGGCTTCTCAGATGCTTGAGCAGCGGAGAGTACTCTCAGAGGCTCTGAGACGGCCGCAGGCGGCAATTATGCCTCCCAATGCCACAAGCCCCTGCCGTTATCCATCGCGGGCTCTCAGCGTGTCTCTTAAACGAGCTTGATGAGGTTGGCAGTCCGTGAGTGGGGCTGGCTATTTCTAAGCCTCGTTCGTGCTTGCACCACGGCATCGACGGTCGCTGGGCTACTGAGGAAGCCTTTCTAGATCGATGCGTGCGTTCGTGGGAAGTAGGGCAATCTGCAGGCAACGGCGGCAGATCCTGGTCATAGCCTACCTCACACAATCGTGTGGGGAAGTGCGTGGGGAAGAGCATGAGCCAAGTAGGAAATATAACGAAACCAGCAAGTTAGCCTGGTAAATGGCGGAGAGGGTGGGATTCGAACCCACGGAACCCGTGAAGGCTCAACGGTTTTCGAGACCGCCCCGTTCGACCACTCCGGCACCTCTCCGCGCTTTGGTGTGGTGAGGGCGGCATTTAGACGGGCAGGGGTTGAAGCGCAAGGGCTTTCGCGGAAAAATCCACGCCTCGGGCCAAGCGGCCGCGTCAGGGAACCAGCAGCGATGATCCGATCCGCATCCTTCGTCCTGACCGGCCTTGTCCTGGCCGCCTGCCTCGGCATCGCCGCGCCGCTGCCTGTCCTGGCGCAGCCGCGGCCCGGCGTCGAACTCGGTCCGCCCCCGGCCTTCCAGCCGGTGAATGCGGCGCGAATCTCCGCGGCGATGCAGGTGGACCTGCTGGCCGACGTGCTGGCGGCGGAAATCGCCGGGGCAGGCGATCCCTTCCAGCCGGACGCCGGGCCGGGGAGCGGCCTAGACGAGGGATGGGCCGCCATTGTGAACCGCATCGCGCCGCCGTCCCGCATTAGGAACCGCATGCGGGAAGGCATCGCCAGCGGCGTCGCGGAACTGCGGGACCCGGCCGAGCGTGCCGCCGTCGCCGAGGCCCTGGGCTTCTGGGAAAGTGGCTTCGGCCGCCGCGTCATCCTGCTGGAAATCGGCGCGCGGCGGGCGATCTCTGCGCCCGATATCGAGGCGACCGCCCGGGATGCCTTTGCCGGCGCCGCGGCCCGCAACCATCCGCGTACCGCCCAGGTCCGTGCCCTGATCGAGGCCGCCGATCTGGTGGAGCCTGCCGTAGCAGCCTCGCTGAACATCGCGCTGTCGACCCTGCGCGGTGCACAGGAGGCGGCGGACAACGTCGATCCTTCGATCATCGAGGATGCATGGGCGCAGGAAGCCGAGATTCGCGCCGACCAGACCGGCTGGATCGAGGCGCTGGTCTTCATGGCCAGTGCGCCCTTGTCGGATGCCGAGATGGCGGTGCTGATCCGGGCGGCGGGATCGCCCGGCAACCGCCGTCTCAGCATCATCCTCAACGAGGCGGCTAGCGCCACCTTTGCCGAGATCGCGCGCGACCTGGGCCGCGCCTCGGGCCTGCGCCAGATGGGCGAGCGGCTGTGAGCGGACGGCTGCTTCTGGTGGGGCCGCTGGCCGATCCGCGGATGATGACGGCGCTGAGGCTGGCGCCTGACGGCGCGCCCGTGATGCTGACGGGCAGGCTGACAGGCGGGGCGCGCGCGGGCATCGCGCCGGACGGCTGGCCGGGTTGGGACAGGGGAGCCGATGGCAGGATGTCTGCGCAGCCTGTCCGGCCGACGCCGCAGCTTGACCGCTATGCCGAGATCATGGACCTGCAGGGGATCGACGCGCCCGAAGGCAGGGTAATCGGCGCGGCTGCGGGGGTGCGGGCGGATGACGGCGCCTTTCGCGCCGAACTCGCCGTGCAGGTCGCGGCCGATCTGCTGGCGCGGGACCCGGGCCAGCCTGCAGCAGAGATCCGGGCGCGGTTGCCGATGATCGCCTTGTGGGCCGCCTCGCGCTTGCGAGCGGCGGCCGAGCGGGGGGCTGCGCTGCCCCCCGGCCCCAAGGGCGACGACCGGCTGCGGATCCAATCCCGCAGCGAGCCTTATGGCAGGTATTTCTCGGTCGAATCGCTGCGGCTGACGCATCGGCTGCATCGCGGCGGCTGGTCCGACCCGCTGGAGCGCGCAGTGTTCGTGTCGGGCGATGCCGTGGTCGTGCTGCCATGGGACCCCATGCGCGACCGCGTGCTGGTGGTGGACCAGTTCCGGGCCGGTCCGGCGGCGCGCGGCGACGGCCAGCCCTGGATCTACGAACCCGTCGCGGGGCGCATCGATGCCGGCGAAACGCCCGAATCCACCGCGCTGCGCGAGGCCGTGGAAGAGGCCGGGCTGACACTTGAAAGGCTGATCCCGGCGCCTGCCTTCTATCCCTCGCCGGGTGTCGCGGCCGAGTTCATCTATGGCTTCATCGGCATCACAGACCTGCCGGATGACGCGGCCACCGTCTCGGGCCTGTCGTCGGAAGGCGAGGACATCCGCGGCCATGTGATCCCCCGCGACGAGTTCATGCGGATGGCCCTCGACGGGCGGATCGTCAGCGGGCCGCTGCTGATCCTCGCGCTCTGGCTCGACCGCCGGGCGGACGAGTTGCGGCAGGGGCCCGCGGCCGGCTGAACCCTGCGCGAGCCGGGTTGCCCGCCCCGGTTGCTGCTGGTTTAACGGGCGCGACAAGGAAAGGCCCCGTTCATGCGCAACTGTCCCGACCTGGCCGCCACGATCGGCCATACCCCCCTGATCCGTCTGAATCGCGCGTCAGAGGAAACCGGCTGCGAGATCTGGGGCAAGGCCGAGTTCATGAATCCCGGCCAGTCGGTCAAGGACCGCGCGGCGCTGTATATCATCCAGAACGCGGTGGCGAAGGGCGAGTTGCGTCCCGGCGGCACGGTGGTGGAAGGGACGGCGGGCAACACCGGCATCGGGCTGGCGCTGGTCGGCGCGTCGATGGGCTTCAGGTCGGTGATCGTGATTCCCGAGACGCAGAGTCAGGAAAAGAAGGACATGCTGCGGCTGGCCGGCGCCGAGCTGGTCGAGGTTCCGGCGGTGCCCTACAAGGACCCCAACAACTACGTCCGCTATTCGGGACGGCTGGCCGAGGCGCTGGCCAAGACGCTGCCGGGTGGGGCGGTCTGGGCCAACCAGTTCGACAACACCGCGAACCGTCAGGCGCATCTGGAAACCACCGCGCCCGAAATCTGGGAACAAACGCAGGGCAAGGTGGACGGCTTCATCTGCTCGGTCGGCTCGGGCGGGACCCTGGCGGGGGTGGCGATGGCGCTGCAGGACAAGGGCGTGAAGATCGGCCTTGCCGACCCCGAAGGCTCGGCTCTTTATTCCTGGTATACCGATGGCGAGCTGAGCGCGCCCGGAAACTCGATCACCGAAGGGATCGGGCAGGGGCGGATCACCGCCAACCTCGAAGGCATCACCACCGACTTCAACTGCCGCGTGCCGGATACCGAGGCGCTGCCGGTCCTTTACGACCTGCTGGAGCATGAGGGCCTGTGCCTTGGCGGCTCGTCCGGGATCAACGTCGCGGGCGCGATCCGCATGGCGCGCGAGATGGGACCGGGCAAGACCATCGTCACCATCCTCTGCGACGTGGGGACGCGCTACCAGACCAAGCTGTGGAACCCCATCTTCCTGCGCGGCAAGGGCCTGCCGGTCCCGCATTGGCTGGAACGCGGCGCATCCGACCTGCCGGACGTGATCGAGGTTTGACCGCGATGCGCGATGGCCTGCGTCCCGCCGCGCCCCGGCGGCTGGCGGCGTTTGCGGCAATGCTGGCCGCCGTGCTGTGG
Organism: Paracoccus sp. MC1854; assembly: GCF_014164635.1. Lineage (NCBI taxonomy): Bacteria > Pseudomonadati > Pseudomonadota > Alphaproteobacteria > Rhodobacterales > Paracoccaceae > Paracoccus > Paracoccus sp. MC1854. Next base: position 8,780 of record NZ_JACJFU010000010.1, read on the forward strand.
CTGGCGCTGGCCGCGGGCGCCATGGCGCAGGGGGCCGAGGAGCCCGACTATGCCGCTTGGGACCGGCTGGCGAACCGCAGCGAGCAGCTTGTCGAGACGCCCGAGGCCACGGCCGACGGCCTTGCCACCCTGCGGGCCGAGGTCGTCGGCTGGCGCGACCGCTTTTCTCAGGCGCAGTCGATCAACGCCCCCCGCATCGCCACCCTGCGCGAACAGATCGCCGCCCTCGGCCCCGCGCCGGCCGAGGGCGAGACCGAGGCCGAGGACATCGCCGCCCGCCGCCAGGAACTGAACGCGCAGCTTTCCGGGTTGCAGGCGCCGGGCCAGCGCGCCTTGGAAGCCTACAGCCGCGCCGACAGTCTTGTCCGCGCCATCGACGAAGAGGCGCGGAAGCGGCAGACCAACGCGCTGCTGCGGCTCAGCCCCTCGCCGCTGCTGCCGGGAAGCTGGGCGGCGGCTGCGAACGAGGGGATGCAGGTCGTCCGCGGCATCGTTCAGGACGTGCGCGACCGCACCTATGGCGCCGCCGGCGAGGCGGTGGTCCGGCGGTTGCCGCTGGTCGGCCTTTACCTGCTGGCGGCGCTGGGACTGCTGATCTTCGGGCGGCGCTGGGTGGACCGGCTGCCCTTGCGGCTGTCGTCGCGGGCCAGCGACTATGCCCGCGACGCGGTGGTATTCGTCGTCTCGCTGGGCCAGATCGCGATCCCCACGGTCGGCGCCTATCTGCTGATCCGCGCCGTGGACACGACGGGCCTTGTCGGCCCCTGGGGGCGGCCGATCCTGACGGCGCTGCCCACGGCCGCGCTGATCGTCTTTGCCGGACGCTGGCTGGGGCGGCAATTCTTCCCGCTGAAAACCGACCCGCCGATCTGCTACCCGGTCGAAAAACGGCAGCAGGCAAGGGTCCTGACCACGCTGCTTGCCATCGCCGCGGGGCTGCATCACGTCGTCGCGCAGGCGCTGCTGCCGCTGTCGGGCCTGAGATCCGGCGCCGCGAGCCGTCGCATCCCGATGGAGTTCAGCGAGGCCGCCGCAGCCGTCTGGTACCTGCCGCTCCTTCTTCTAGGGGCGCTGGCGCTTTATCGGCTGGGCCATATCCTGCACAGGGCGAACGCCTATACGGTGCCGGGCACGCCCGGCTACCGCAACCGGATTATCGCCGTCCTCGGCAATCTGGCGCGGCTTGCCGCCGTTGTGGCGCCGCTGGCGCTGCTGGCCGGCCTTGTCACCATGTCCAACGCGCTTCTGTGGCCGATGGCGATGACGGTCGGGCTGGTCACGCTGGTGATCCTGCTGCAGGATTTTGCAACCGACCTCTGGGTTCTTGTCCGCCGCAACCGGGACGGCTCGCGAAACGACCTGACGCCGGTGCTGATCGGCTACGGGCTGGTGCTGCTGTCGCTTCCGGTCCTGGCGCTGATCTGGGGCGCGCGCAGCACCGAACTGGGAGAGTTCTGGACGCAATTGCGGCAGGGCATCTCGCTGGGCGGGGTGCGGCTGTCGCCAGGCGCGATCCTCACCTTCATCCTCGTCTTCGGCTTGGGCTACATGCTGACCGGGGTCGTGCAGGGCGTGGTCCGCACCTCGATCCTGCCGCGCACGCGGCTGGACGAGGGCGCGAAGAACGCGGCCGTGTCGGGACTGGGCTATGTGGGGATCGTGCTGGCCGCCCTGATCGCGATCAGCGCGGCCGGCATCGACATGTCCAGCTTCGCCATCGTCGCCGGTGCCCTGTCGGTCGGCATCGGCTTCGGCCTGCAGAACATCGTGTCGAACTTCGTTTCGGGCATCATCCTGCTGGTGGAACGCCCCGTGGCGGTGGGCGACTGGATCCAGGTCGGCGCCTCGCAGGGCTATGTGCGGCGGATCTCGGTCCGCTCGACCCGCATCCAGACCTTCGACCGCACCGACATCGTGGTGCCGAACTCGGACCTCATCTCGAAAGAGGTCACCAACTGGACGCGCGGCAACCTGCAGGGCCGCATCATCGTCGCGGTGAACGTGGCTTACGGGGCCGACACCCGCCGGGTGTCGAAGATCCTGATGGAGATCGCCGAGGACCAGCCCACCGTCCTGATCAACCCCGCGCCCTCGGTCCTGTTCACCGGCTTCGCCAACGAGGGCATGACCTTCGAGATCCGGGCCATCATCTCGGACATCAACCAGGGCATGGGCGTTTCCACCGAGATCCGCCACCAGATCGTGGAACGCTTCCGTGCCGAATGCATCGCCATCCCCTTCACCGTGCGCGACTTCTACAACGAGGAAGGCGCGGTCCTGTCCCAGGCCGTCGCCATCACGGGCAAGAGCCTCGACGCCGCCGAGGAGCCTGCGGACGAGCAGGGCCTGCTGAGAACCGCCGCGATCAGCCACCCGGACCGCCTGAATGCCGGCGGCGGTTCCGAGGGCCTTGATCCCCGCATCGCCAGCGCCTCGTCCGGCGGGATGGAGGATGCAGGCGACAGCAGCGGGCCGGATCAGCGGTAAACGTTCCGTCTCCGGCGCCCTTGGGCTGGCCGCGGAGACGGATACGAGACCAGCGGGCTGGACGGCCGCTTTCCAAAAGGAAAACGCCGCGCTTTCAGCAAGCGCGGCGTTTCCTCATGGGGGGAGGCCTCAGGCTTCGGCTTCGGTCTCGATTTCCGGCCCTCCATTCTCGTCACCCTGATCGGCGACACGCGCGACGGTCACCACCTCTTCGCCCTCGGCTGCGTTCAGGACGCGCACGCCGCCGGCGGAACGGGAACGGAAGCTGATCCCCTCGACCGGCACCCGGATCGACTGCCCGGTCGAGGTTGCCAGCATGATCTGGTCGTCCAGTTCCACCGGGAAGCTTGCCACCAGCGGCCCGCCACGCATGGCCCGGTCCATCGCCATCACGCCCTGGCCGCCGCGGCCCCTCACCGGATAGTCATGCGCCGAGGACAGCTTGCCGTAGCCGCGCGCGGTGATGGTCAGGATCAGGTCCTCATGTGCGCTCATCTCGGCATAGCGTTCGGATGACAGCGCGGCCTCGGCCACGCTCTCGTCCTCGTCCGGCTCGGCCCCGTCGTCCAGCGCGCCCTCGACGGCGCGGCGCATCTTGATATAGGCCGCGCGTTCCTCGGGTGAAGCCTCGAAGTGGCGGATGATCGACATGGACACCACGCGGTCGCCCGTCGCCAGCCGGATGCCGCGCACGCCGGTCGAATCGCGGCCCTTGAAGATGCGGACGTCCGTGGTCGGGAAGCGGATCGCCCGGCCCATGGCCGTGACCAGCATCACGTCGTCATCCTCGTCCGCGATGCGGACGTTCACGAGGCTGACGCCCTCGGGCAGCTTCATCGCGATCTTGCCGTTGCGCATGATGTTGGTGAAATCCGACAGCGCGTTGCGGCGCACGTCGCCGTCCGAGGTGGCGAAGATCACCTGCAGTGAGTCCCATTCCTTCTCGGGCACGTCCACCGGCATCAGCGCCGCAATCGAGGTGCCGCCGTCGATCGGCAGGATGTTGACCAGCGCCTTGCCCCGCGCGGTTCGCCCGCCCAAGGGCAGCCGCCAAGTCTTCAGCCGATAGACCATCCCCTGGGTGGTGAAGAACAGCAGTTCCGTATGCGTGTTCGCCACGAACAGGGTCGTCACCACGTCGTCTTCCTTGGTCCCCATCGAGGACAGGCCCTTGCCGCCGCGCCGCTGGCTGCGGAACTCGGTCAGCGCCGTGCGCTTGACATAGCCGCCCGAGGTGATGGTGACGACCATGTCCTCGCGCTCGATCAGGTCCTCATCTTCCAGATCGCCCGCCCATTCGACGATCTCGGTCCGGCGGGGGACCGCGAACAGCTCGCGCACCTCGCGCAGCTCGTCGCTGATGATGCCCAGCACCCGCTGGCGGCTGGCGAGGATCGCCAGATAGTCGCGGATCGCATCGGCCAGCGCCTTCAGTTCGTTCGTGACCTCCTGCACCCCAAGCTGGGTCAGCCGCTGCAGCCGCAGATCAAGGATCGCGCGGGCCTGCGTGTCGGACAGGTTGTAGGTGCCGTCCTCGTTCACCGGATGCAGCGGATCGTCGATCAGCCGCAGGTATTCGAGGATCTCATGCGCTGGCCAGCGCCGTTCCATCAGCCGGTCGCGGGCCTCGGCCGCGTCCTTCGAGCCGCGGATCGTCGCCACGACCTCGTCCACGTTCGACACGGCGACCGCCAGACCGCAGAGGATATGGCTGCGTTCCCGCGCCTTCCGCAGTTCAAACGCCGTGCGGCGGGCGACGACCTCCTCGCGGAAGGACAGGAAATAAGTCAGGAAGTCGCGCAGGGTCAGTTGTTCCGGCCGGCCGCCGTTCAGCGCCAGCATGTTGGCGCCGAAGGTCGATTGCATCGGGGTGAAGCGGAACAATTGGTTCAGCACGACCTCGGCCGTGGCATCGCGCTTGAGTTCGATGACGACGCGGACGCCCTGACGGTCGGATTCGTCCTGGACAAGGGCGATTCCCTCGATCTTCTTTTCCTTGGCCAGATCGGCGATGCGCTCGATCAGCGTGGACTTGTTCACCTGATAGGGCACGTCGTCGAGGATGATCGCCTCGCGCCCCGCCCGCACGGTCTCGATCCGGGTGCGGGCGCGCAGGATGATGGACCCGCGGCCTTCCAGATAGGCCTTGCGGATGCCGGAACGACCGAGGATCACGCCGCCGGTGGGAAAGTCAGGACCGGGCACGATCTCCATCAGCCGCTCGGTCGGCAGGTCTGGGTTTTCGATCAGCGCAAGGGTGGCGTCGATCACCTCGCCCAGGTTGTGGGGCGGGATGTTGGTCGCCATGCCGACGGCGATGCCGCCCGCGCCATTGACCAGCATGTTGGGAAAACGCGCGGGCAGGACGGTGGGTTCACGGTCCTTGCCGTCGTAGTTGTCCTGAAAATCGACGGTTTCCTTGTCGATGTCCATCAGCAGCCAGTTGGACGCCTTGGCCAGACGCGCCTCGGTATAGCGCATCGCCGCCGGCGGGTCGCCGTCCATGGACCCGAAGTTGCCCTGGCCGTCCAGCAGCGGCAGGGACATGGAAAAGTCCTGCGCCATCCGCACCAGCGCGTCATAGATCGAGGCGTCGCCATGCGGGTGGTATTTCCCCATCACGTCACCCACGGGCCGGGCCGACTTGCGATAAGGCTTGTCGAATGTGTTGTTCGTCTCGTCCATCGCGAAGAGGATGCGACGGTGGACCGGCTTCAGCCCGTCGCGCAGGTCGGGGATCGCACGGCTGACGATGACCGACATGGCGTAATCGAGATAGGCCGTCCGCATCTCGGTCGCAATGTCGATGGTCGGGCCGTCGTGGAACATCACGGCGCGCGCAGGCGTCTCGGAGCCCTCGGCATCGTCGTCGGTCGGAAGGTCGTCTTCGGGGGTGTCGGCCAAGGGGTTCGCCTCAATGTCTCGTTGCTTGTGGATGTAACATCCACCGCCCCTTGTTTCAACGCTTCAGCCCTTCGAAACGGCGAGATTTCAGCGGTTTGAGCGGCGAAGCGCCATCGCCCAGACCACCACCAGAACGGCAGACAGGATGGCGTTCCAGGCCGCCATGGTCAGGCCGAGGAAATGCCAGTTCGGCTCGTCGCAGCGGACCACGGGCGCGCCCTGGATGCGGGCCAGCAGCTCCTGCGGAGTGACCGCCGACAGATCGCCCAAGCCCCCTGAACAGGCGGACGGACCCGCCCACCATGCCTGTTCCACGCCGACGTGGTGGATGGCGAAAGCTGTCGCCAGAACCGCCGCGACCAGCCCGAGGGCGGCCCAGGCCCGTCGGAACCCCGTCGCGGCGATGGCCACGGCGATTACGGCCGCCGCAAGATGCGGCCAGCGTTGCAGGATGCACAACTCGCAGGGGGCATAGCCGATGCTCTGGAAGAACAGGGCGGCGGCCAGCATGGCAGCCGAGCCGCCGCCGGCCAGCAGGGCGAGGGCGCGGGGGGAAAGGCGCATCATCCGCCCGCCCCCGTCAATGTGGTCGCCAGGTGACAACGCGGTAGAGATAGACCAGCACGACCGTCACCACGACGACCTTGGACAAGGGGTCGATAAAATCGGCGACACGGTGATAGTTGGCCTCCAGCGCCATCCCTGCGGCGGTCAGCACCAGCGTCCACAGAAGGCTGCCGGCGACCGTGAAGGCGAGGAAGCGGCCGAAGGGCATCCGCGCCACGCCCGCCGGGACGGAAATCAGCGTGCGGACCGCCGGGATCATCCGCCCGATCAGGACCGCCGCGCCGCCGTGGCGGTCGAACCACGCCTGCGCCCGGTCGATGTCCGAAGGGGCCAGCGTCAGCAGCCGGCCGTAACGCGCCGACCAGCGTTTCAGGCGCGGCGCGCCGATCCACAGGCCGATGAAATACCAGAAGCTCGTGCCCATCACCGAGCCCAAGGTGCCGACCAGCACCGTCGGCAGGAAGGACAGCTTGCCCGCGGCCGCCAGATAGCCCGCCAGCGGCATGATGACCTCGGAAGGGATCGGCGGGAACAGGTTCTCCGCCAGCATCAGGAAGAAGACCCCGGGATAGCCCCAGCCCTCGATCACCGACAGAACCCACTCGAACATCCGACCCTCGCGCGCTTCGCCACGGTTCAGACGTCCGTAACGACGTTTCCTTTCCAAGTCTTGCGCGGTGCGTCAAGCCTGCGTAACCCTTGGATCAACAAGCCTTGAGGATGCGCGCCATGGAATGGAGAGGCCGCCGCGGCAGCGGCAACATCGAGGACCGGCGCGGCATGGGCACCGCCAGCGCAGGCGGCCTGGGGCTGATCGGCACGCTCGTGGTGCTGGCGGTCGGCCTGTTCTTCGGGGTGGACATCTCGCCCCTTGTCGGGGGAATGCAGGGCGAAAGCCGCCCAGGCGCCGAGCGGCAACTGACCGCCGAGGAAGGCGAGATCGGGCAGTTCGTCTCGGTCGTGCTGGCCGATACCGAGGAGATCTGGGGCGACGTCCTGCCCGGCCAGACCGGGCTGGATTACCGCGACCCGACGCTGGTGATGTTCTCCGGCACGGTGCAGTCGGCCTGCGGCGGCGCGTCCTCGGCGATGGGGCCGTTCTACTGCCCCGGCGACCAGCGCGTCTATCTGGACACCGACTTCTTCCGGGTCATGCAGCGGCAGATGGGCGCAGGGGGCGATTTCGCCTATGCCTATGTAATCGCGCATGAGATCGGCCACCACGTCCAGAACCTGATCGGCGTGTTGCCGCGCGTGAACAGCCTGCGCGCGCGGGTGGGGCAGGCGGATGCGAACCAGTTGTCGGTGCTGACGGAACTGCAGGCCGACTGCTTTGCGGGCATCTGGGCGCGTCACGCGGGCGAGCGTTTCGGCAGCATCCAGCGCGGCGACATCGACGAGGCGGTGAACGCCGCCCGCGCCGTGGGCGATGACATCCTGATGGAAAAGGCGGGCCGCGCGCCCATGCCCGACAGCTTCACCCATGGCTCGGCGGCCGAGCGCAGCGGGTGGCTGATCCGGGGCATGGAGTCGGGCGAGATGGCCGACTGCAACACCTTCGCCGAGGCCGGGCTTTGACGAGGTGCCTCGTGGCCGGAACCACAGGCATGATCCGCAAGGATAAACCGGGTATAACCTCCGCCTTCTGAAACATACCGGCTTGGTACCCATGGCGCTGCAAGTCCTCCATCGCAGATGGCCATGGTGTCAGGTCACGATACTGTTGGGGGCACCTGCGCCGGTGGTTCACCCTTGTCCGCAGGTTCCAGCGGACAAGTTGAGGCGAATGGCCTGCGCCCTTGCCATCGAGACTGCTCTGCCCTGCAGGGCTCAGACCGTATCCAGATACAGTTCGATCGTCTCTGCGTCCGACAGTTCGGCCATGTAATGCAGTTCCTGCCGCTTGGTCATCAGCAGGTTGTCGATCAGGTGCTGCGAGAAGATGCGCTTGATGTCCGGGCACCTGCCGAAGCGGTCGATGGCCGCGGCCCATGACCCCGGCAACTGCTCAAGGTCATGGTCATAGGCGTTGCCGGTGATGGGGGGCGGACAGTCCAGCCGGTCCTCGATCCCGTTCAGCGCGGCCCCGAGGATGGCCGCCACGGTCAGATAGGGGTTCACGTCGCCGCCCGGTGTCCGATGCTCGATCCGCCGCGCCTTGGGGTGAGAGGAAGGGATGCGGATGGCCGAGGTCCGGTTCTCATAAGCCCAGCCGATGCCGGTGGGCGCATGGGCGTTCGGCACCAGCCGGTCGTAGCTGTTCTCATGCGGCGCGAACAGCAGCGTGGACCCCGGCATCGCCCTCAGGCAGCCCGCGACGGCATGGCGCAGCATGGCCGAACCGGCCTCCGTTCCGTCGTCGAAGATGTTGTTCCCCTCGGCATCGAGGACCGAGAAATGCATGTGCATCCCGTTGCCATTGAAAAGCTCGTAAGGCTTGGCCATGAAGGAACCCGCAAAGCCGAAGCGGCGGGCGATGCCCTTGACCAGCATCTTGAACAGCCAGGCGTCGTCCGCCGCCTTCAAGGGATCGGGCTGGTGCATCAGGTTGATCTCGAACTGTCCCGGCGCCGCCTCGGAAATCGCGGTGTCGGCGGGAATGTCCATCGCCTCGCAACTGTCGTAAAGCTGGGTGAAGAAGCGGTCGAAGGCGTCCAGCGCCCGCAGCGACAGCGTTTCCGCACCCGTCCGCCGCTTGCCGGACCGTGGCGAGGGGGGCACCTGCAACTCGCCGAACTTGCTGTCGTCGATCAGGAAGAACTCAAGCTCGGTCGCGACCACAGGCGTCAGCCCCGCGGCCTTGTAGCGGTCCGCGACGCGGGCGAGCGCCTGCCGCGGGCAGCCGTCATAGGGCCGCCCGTCCGGGTGGAACATCCACAAGGGCAGCAGCCCCGTGGGCGCGTCCAGCCAGGGCATCGGCATGAAGCCGCGTTCCGTCGGCATCAGCAGCCCGTCCGGGTCGCCCGCCTGGAAGACCAGGGGGCTGTCCTCGACGTCCTCGCCCCAGATGTCCATGTTCAGGACGGAATAGGGGAACTTGGTGCCTTCGGTCAGCAGCTTGTCGGCAAAGCGCGCGGGCACCCGCTTGCCGCGGGCAACGCCGTTCAGATCGGATGCCGCCACGCGGATCGTCTTGACCTCCGGATGATCCCTCAGCCAGTCCATGATATCACCTGATAAGTTTCGGCCGATAGCGCAGCCGCTTGGCCGCGCCCGGCAGATGGCGATTCAGCCGCCGGTTGACGACCCCGAACAGCCCGATCAGGCACAGGGTCAGGAGGATGAAATAGCCCGCCACGATGGGATAGGCCACAAAGGGGTTGAAGGTCTTGTCGGCGAAATAGCTGGCGTAATACAGGCTGTCGCCTTTCTGCTGGATCGCCGGGAAGGCCGAGAAGAAGACCAGCGTCGTGGCATGGAAGAGGAAGATCGCCTCGTTGGTGTAGGAGGGCCACGCCAGCCGCATCATCGTGGGCCAGACGATGCGGCGGAACCGCTTCCAGCCAGTCAGACCATAGGCGTCTGCAGCCTCGAGGTCGCCCTTGGGGACGTTGCGCAGGGCGCCGTGGAAGATCTGGGCCGAATAGGCGGCGGTGTTCAGCGTCAGGACGATCAGCGCCCCCGCCCAGGCGCGGGTCAGCCAGCCTGTCGGCAGCGTCAGGCCCAGGAAGGACAGCCCGTCGCGCGGCAGCAGCACCAGCGCCGAATAGGCCAGGAAGAACTGGATGAACAGCGGACTGCCGCGGAAGACGAAGATGAAGCCCTCGGCAGGCTTCCGTAGCCAAGGGTTCGGGCTGGCTTTGGCCAGCGCCAGCGCATTCGCCAGCACGAAGCCGAAGCCGAGCGACAGGATGGCGAAGTAAAGGTTCCAGATCAGCCCCGAGCCGATCAGCGTGAACTGCTGGCAGAGCGTGAAGTCGCTGCGCGGGAGCAGCCGTTCCCCGATCCCGATGGACCGCAGCCCGTAGTCGGAGATGGTCTGCAGGCACTGGTTCATGCGGGGGCCTTCCGCATCGCCTCACCCGCCATGGTGGCCTGCCCCCGCGACAGGCGCGACGCCAGCCGGTCGATCAGGCGCTGGGAAATCCAGGTCATGCCAAGGTAGAAGACCAGCAGCGCCAGGAAATACCACACCCTCCAGTCGCCATGCGGATAGGCGAAGGTCGTGGTCTTGGTCCCGCCGAGTTCCCGCGCCCAGTAGACGATGTCCTCGACCCCCAGCAGGAACAGCAGCGGCGTGGCCTTGATGAGGATCATCCACAGGTTCGACAGGCCCGGCAGAGCATAGGTCCACATCTGCGGGATCAGGATGCGCCGGTTGATCTGGCGCGGGGACATGCCGTAAGCCTCTGCCGTTTCAAGCTGGGTCTGCGGCACGGCCTTCATGGCGCCGTAAAGCACGTTCGCCGCGAAGGCGCCGAAGACGAAGGCGAAGGCCGCGATGGCCAGCGCGATGCCGTAAAGGTCATGCACCCATTCGGCGCTGGTGGACAGCGGCATCTTGGCGGCGGGGCAGACGACGAACTCGTTGCCCTGCCGCACCGGCACCGAGGGATCGCAGAGAAAACGCGAGCGCAGCCACTCGATCCCCTGATCCAGCGCGATGGGGACGAAGAGGAAGAACACCACGTCCGGCACGCCGCGCACGATGGCCGCATAGGTCTGCCCGATCCAGCGCAGAGGCGCTGCGTGGGATCGTGCGGCCAGCGCGCCGAGGAACCCCAGCAGCAGCGCCAGCGGCGTGGTCACGGCCAGCAGCCCCAGCACCGTTCCGAAGGACGCATAGAACAGCATGTGCGTCCCCGAGGTGAGGTAGCACAGCATCCAGGCGAGCCCTTCGAGGGCCTTCGGGTCGGCGCAGATGGCGAACATGGCGGGTGCAGGCCGCCGTCCGGATCAGGACGGCGGTCCCATCAGCGGGTCAGTTCGACGCAGCGGCGGGCGCCGCGTCCGTGGCGGCACCCTCAGCTGCGATGCCGGCGAAGGTCTTGGCCTCGGCGCCCAGCCACTTGACGATCAGCGCGTCCAGCGAGCCGTCGGCCTTCATGTCCGCGATGGCCTTGTCGAAGCGGGCCTTCAGCTCGGTGTCCGACTGGCGCATCCCGATGCCCAGGCCCTCGCCCACGACGACGCGGTCCTTGCCCTCGATCCACACGAGATCGTCCGAGTCGCGCTCGAAAGGCACAAGGAAGTCGCGGTCGGCGAAGACGGCGTCGGCCTCGCCGTTGCGGACGGCGGCAATGGCTTCCTCGCCGGTGGCGAACTCGACCAGCGTGGCACCGGATTCGGCCACATAGCCCGCCTGGATGGTGTTGGTCTGCGCGGCCACGATGCCGGTCACGTCAACGTCGGGCGTCAGAGCCAGATAGGCCGAGGGCGGCGGTGGGGTGTAGGCGTCGGAAAAGGCGATGGACTGGCGGCGTTCGTCGGTGATGTTCATTCCCGCCATGATCGTGTCGTAGTTGCCGCTGACGAGGTTCGGAATGATCGAGTCCCAGTCATTGCGGACCCAGGTGCATTCGGCGCCGATACGCTTGCACAATTCATTGCCCAGCTCGATCTCGAAGCCGTCCACCTGGCCGTTTTCATTGACGAAGTTGTAGGGAGGATAGGCGCCTTCGGTGCCCATCCGCAGCGGCTCGGCGAGGGTCGCGCCCGCGCTCAGGGCCAGCACGGCGGCGGCGATCAGCAGGTTCTTCATGGCAGTCTCCCGTTGGTGCTCAGGCGCTTGCGGTGGCGCTGAGGAATTGGCGCAGCCGGTCCGTCCGGGCTGCGCGGAAAATCTGGTCGGGCGGGCCTTCCTCCTCGATCCGCCCCTGGTGCAGGAACACGACATGGTCGCTGACATCGGCGGCCAGCCGCATGTCATGGGTCACGAGGATCATCGTCCGATGCTCACCCGCAAGATCCTTGATCACCCTGACGACCTCCTGCTGCAATTCGGGGTCGAGCGCGCTGGTCGGCTCGTCGAACAGCAGGGCGCGGGGTTCCATGCACAAGGCGCGGGCGATGGCGGCGCGCTGCTGCTGGCCCCCTGACAACTGGGCGGGCCAGGCGTCGGCCTTGTCGCCGATGCCGACCTTGTCCAGCAGCTTGCGCGCCCGCGCCTCGACTTGTGCTGCAGGCTGGCCCAGCGCGGTCAGCGGCGCCTCCATCACGTTCTGCAGGATGGTCATGTGGGACCACAGGTTGAACTGCTGGAACACCATCGACAGGTTCGTCCGCAGCCGCCGCACCTGCGCCCGGTCGGCGGGCTGGCGGTCGGGGCCGGCGCCGGTCCAGCGGACCGGCTCGCCCTCGATCACCACCTCGCCCGCCTGGCTGATTTCCAGCAGGTTGCAGCAGCGCAGCAGCGTGGATTTCCCGGACCCGGAGGAGCCGATCAGCGTCACCACATGGCCGCGCGGCGCGGTCATGTCCACGCCCTTCAGCACCTGCAGCGAGCCATAGGACTTGTGCAGCCCGCGGATCTGGATGACCGGGGCAGCCGCCGCCAGGGCAGCATGTCCCGGCGGGCCGGGCTGTGGGGCGGAGAGATCGGCAGTCATGATCCGTGCATCTGGCGCAAATCGGCAACGGATTGCAACGATGTCGTCAAGGGCGGGCTGGCCTCAGCGGGCAGACTGCGTCACTTTCTGCCGCATCCTTGCGCTTTCGACATCCGTCACGCCCAGAAGGCTTGCGGCAAGCCTGATCGCCGCGTCCTCGTCGGCCGAACGCTTCCCGTCGGAGAGCGCGATTTCCCACATGTCGCCGATGACCTCGGCCCGCTCGTCCAGCGGGATGCGGTCCTTGATGGCGCGGGTGAAGCGGACGGTGTCGGGCGCCTCGGCCTCGACCATCTCGGCCGCGGCGCGGCGGTCGGCGGCATCGGCCTCGGACAACCCGCGGCGGCGTGCCAGCAGGGCATCGATATGCCTGCGCTCATCCTTGCCGTAATGATTGTCGGCGCGGGCGATGCGCACCAGAAGCGCTGCGATCGCGACCTCCGCATCATCATGCGAAAGAGTGGCGTCGGGCGGGGTTTCTCCCAACAGGCGAGGCAGAAGGCTACGGAACATGGGGGGATTATCAGGTCCGGTTCCATCCGGCGCAAGTTAAATAAGATCAGTCGCTTTTGTCAGAGATCTTCGGCTCGTCATGCCCCTCGACGATGATCAGGTCTGCGGTGCTGACAGGTTGCCGCAATGCCAAGGCCGCTTGGTATTCCGGGCTGCGGTAGCAATCCTGCGCGGCCTTCATCGAGGGAAACTCGATCACCACCGCGCGTGGGCGGACGGCGCCCTCCATCACCGTCTGCGGGCCGCCGCGAACGAGGAAGCGCCCGCCGTATTTTGCGAAGGCCGCCGCGTTCGCCTGTCGATAGGCCTGATAGGCGTCAAGGTCGTCGATGGTCACATGGGCGATCCAGTAAGCCTTGGCCATGGTTTTCAGTACCGTTCGGGGACGTAAAGATCGCGCGGCAGGACCTCGCGCTCATAGTCCGGGTTGAAGACGCGGTCGGGCAGGGTGATCGTCTCCTGCTCGACCTCGGTATAGGGGATGAGACTCAGCAGGTGGCTGATGCAGTTCAGCCGCGCCCGCTTCTTGTCGTTGCCGGGGACGATGTACCAGGGCGCCTCGGGGATCGAGGTGCGCTCGAACATGTCCTCCTTGGCCTTGGTATAGGCCTCCCACCGGATGCGGGACTGCAGGTCCATGGGCGACAGCTTCCACTGCTTCAGCGGGTCGTGGATGCGCATGAGGAAGCGCATCTGCTGTTCAACGTCAGTGATCGAGAACCAGTATTTCACCAGCCGGATGCCCGAGCGGACCAGCATCCGCTCGAACTCGGGGACGTCGTCAAAGAATTGCTCGACCTCGGGTTCGGTAGCGAAGCCCATCACGCGCTCGACGCCAGCTCGGTTGTACCAGCTGCGGTCGAACAGCACGATCTCGCCGCCGGCGGGCAGGTGGGGAACGTAGCGCTGGAAATACCACTGGGTCTTTTCGCGGTCCGAGGGCGCGGGCAGGGCCACGGTGCGGACCACGCGGGGGTTCAGGCGCTGGGTGATGCGCTTGATGACGCCGCCCTTGCCGGCGGAATCTCGCCCCTCGAACAGGACGACGACCTTTTCCTTGTGGTGGCTGACCCAGTCCTGCAGCTTGATCAGTTCCGACTGCAGGCGCAGCAGGTCGTGGAAATAGACGCTGCGCGGCAGCGGGCTGGGGTGCATCTCGCGATAGGCGGCGGCGATCTGCAAGGGCAGCATCGCATCCTCAAGATCAAGCTCGAAATCCTCGTCCAGTCCTTCGTCGATGGTGAGCAGGTCGAGGTCAGAGGCCATGATGCGCTTTCCTGTCAAGCAACTCCGGCCCTTGAAGCATGGATCAATGAAGAAATCATGACAGCGAGGTGACAGGACGGCGCTGGCAACTCTCCATTACGTCTCAAAGGAAAAGGCGCCCCAGGGGGACGCCTTTGCCGTTATCTGCATCATTCGGCCGTAAGCAGGGGCGTACGATCCTTGCCGAGCCGGGGCGTGGACGGCCCCTCTATGTCGAAGACGGGCTTGTCGTCCTCGATGCGGACCTTGACGATCCCGCCTTTCATCAGCCGTCCGAACAGTAGCTCCTCGGCCAGAGGCTTCTTGATCGTCTCCTGGATCACACGGGCCAGCGGACGCGCGCCCATGCGGTCGTCGTAGCCTTTCTCGGCCAGCCAGTTCGCGGCTTCGGAGGTCAGCTCGATATGGACGTTGCGGTCCATGAGCTGCGCTTCCAGTTGCAGGATGAACTTCTCGACTACCTGCACGATCACCTCGCGCGGCAGTGGCGCGAAGGAGATCACCGCGTCAAGCCGGTTGCGGAACTCGGGCGTGAAGGTGCGCTCGATCGCTTCCTTGTCCTCGCCCTCGCGCCGGTCGCGGCCGAAGCCGATGGCCGCACGGGCCTGGTCGGCCGCGCCCGCGTTGGTGGTCATGATCAGGATCACGTTGCGGTAATCGACCTGCCGGCCGTTGTGGTCGGTCAGCTTGCCGTGGTCCATGACCTGCAGCAGGATGTTGTAGACATCCGGGTGCGCCTTCTCGATCTCGTCGAGCAACAGCACGCAATGCGGATGCTGGTCCACGCCGTCGGTCAGCAGCCCGCCCTGGTCAAAGCCTACATAGCCGGGGGGCGCGCCGATCAGGCGGGAAACCGCGTGCTTCTCCATGTATTCCGACATGTCGAAGCGCAGCAGTTCCACCCCAAGCGTGTTCGCCAACTGCTTGGCGACCTCGGTTTTGCCGACGCCGGTCGGACCCGCGAACAGGTAGTTGCCGATGGGCTTTTCCGGCTCGCGCAGGCCCGCACGGGCCAGCTTGATCGACGACGCCAGCGCCTCGATGGCGTTGTCCTGCCCGAAGACCAGCCGCTTGAGCGTCTTTTCAAGGTCGCGCAGCACCTCGGCGTCGTCCTTGCTGACGCTTTTCGGGGGGATGCGGGCGATCTTGGCGACGACGGCCTCGATCTCCTTGGGCGAGATCACCTTCTTCCGGCGGCTTTCGGCCACGACATGCTGGGCCGCCCCTGCCTCGTCGATCACGTCGATGGCCGAGTCGGGCAGCTTGCGGTCGTTGATGTAGCGCGAGGCGAGTTCCACCGCGGTCTTGATCGCCTCGGACGTATAGCGCAGCTCGTGGTGCTTCTCGAAGCTGGGCTTGAGGCCCATCAGGATCTTGATCGTGTCGGGCACCGAGGGCTCGTTCACGTCGATCTTCTGGAAGCGGCGGGACAGCGCGCGGTCCTTCTCGAAGTGCTGGCGGAACTCCTTGTAGGTCGTGGACCCCATGCAGCGCAGCTTGCCGCCCGACAGCGCGGGCTTGAGCAGGTTCGAGGCGTCCATCGCGCCGCCCGAGGTCGCGCCCGCGCCGATCACCGTATGGATCTCGTCGATGAACAGGATCGCGTCGGGATGCTCCTCAAGCTCCTTCACGACGGCCTTCAGGCGTTCCTCGAAGTCGCCGCGATAGCGGGTGCCCGCCAGCAGCGAGCCCATGTCGAGCGAGAAGATCGTGGCGCCCGCCAGCACGTCCGGCGTCTCGCCCCGCGTGATCTTCAGCGCCAGCCCTTCGGCGATGGCGGTCTTGCCCACACCCGGATCGCCCACCAGCAGCGGGTTGTTCTTGCGGCGGCGGCACAGGACCTGGATGCAGCGCTCGACCTCGTCGGCGCGGCCGATCAGAGGGTCCACGTCGCCCTTCGAGGCTTTGACGTTCAGATCGACGCAATACTTGGCCAAGGCGGAATCCTCCTTGCCCTGCCGTTCCTCGGTCTGTGCCTGCTCGGCCTCGGCGCCCTTGACCGAGCGCGATTCCGAGAAGGACGGGTTCTTCGCCACCCCATGCGCGATGAAGTTCACTGCGTCATAGCGGGTCATGTCGAGTTCCTGCAGGAAGAACGCGGCATTGGATTCCCGCTCGGCGAAGATCGCGACCAGCACGTTGGCGCCCGTGACCTCGCTGCGGCCCGAGCTTTGGACGTGGATGGCCGCGCGCTGGATGACGCGCTGGAAGGCGGCGGTCGGCACCGCCTCGGACCCGTCCACGTCGGTGATCAGCGTCGAAAGATCGTCGTCGATGAAATCGGTCAGCAGCCGGCGCAATTCGTCCAGATCGACGTTGCAGGCGCGCATGACGCGCACCGCATCGGGTTCTTCGGTTAGGGCCAGCAGCAGATGTTCAAGCGTGGCAAGTTCATGGCGGTGGCGGTTGGCCAGCGACAAGGCGGAATGGATCGCCTGTTCCAGGGTGGTCGAGAAGGACGGCACGGCACTGCTCCTGTCAGTCGACTGGCGGTCTGGGGCCGATACACGGTCCCACCTGACCAGACTGTCACGATACGATTAAGAATCGGTGCATTTCGGCGCGATGCAAGGGGTACTTTGGATACGCCCGGCCGAAGATGCGGCGGCTGAGGCAGATGTGATCACGCGGTCCCCGTGTTTCAAGTTCCGCCTAGCCTCGGAACGAGTCCTTTGCCGCGCGCAGGCGGGCAAAGCTTTCCATGGGCGACTCTCCCGCACGGGCCAGTTCGGCGGCGCGCAGGAAGGGGTTGGTGGCCTTTTCTTCGGCCAGCGTGGCGGGAGAGGCCGGGCGCTTCCCCGCCAGCGTGGCATCCAGCCGGTCCTTCAGCGCCCTGTTGTCGGGGTCCACCGACAGGGCGAAGGCGCCGTTGCCGCGGGCATAGTCGTGGCCCGAGCAGACCAGCGTCTCGTCCGGCAGCTCCGCCAGCTTCGACAGCGAGGCCCACATCTGCGCGGCTGTCCCTTCGAACAGTCGGCCGCAGCCCATCGCCATGAGGCTGTCGGCGGTGAAGACCATTCCCGCGTTGGGCAGATGAAAGGCGACATGGCCGACCGTATGGCCCGGCACGTCGATCACATGGACCGGCTGGCCGCAGGCCTCGATCCAGTCGCCGGTCTCAAGCGCCCGGTCCAGCGGCGGCAGGCGGCCCGTATCCTCGGCGTTGCCCCAGACCTGCGCGCCGGTCGCGGCCACGATTTCGGGCACCGCCTGAATGTGATCGTCATGATGGTGGGTCAGCAGGACCGCGTCGAGGCCCCAGCCTCGGCGGTCGAGTTCCGAAAGGATCGGCCCCGCCTCGGGCGCATCGACCAGCAGGGTGCAGCCCAGGTCGTGGACAAGATAGGCATAGTTGTCGCTCAGGCAGTGGATCGTCACCAGTTCGGCCATGATGTCCTCCTCGTGTCGGGGCCACGATAGGCACGGGTTCCGGCATTGGCAAACCGGCGGGCGGCTTGACGCCGCCGCAAGGGCAGGGCCCTGATATGGCCCATGCATCACGACGTCGTCGATCTGCGCGCCTTCTATTACCAGCGGGCGCTGGGCCGGGTGGTCCAGCGCATCCTGCGCGACCGGCTGACCGCCATGTGGCCGCCCGAGCGCGCCACTGGAATGACCGTCGCGGGCTATGGCTTTGCCGCGCCGTTGCTGCGGCCCTACCTGCCGCGGGCGCGGCGGGTGATCGGGCTCATGCCGGCCCGGCAAGGGGTGATGCCCTGGCCGGCGGGGGCGCCGAACCACTCGGTCCTGTGCGAGGAAACCGCCTGGCCGCTGGACACCGGCAGCATCGACCGGCTGATCCTTCTGCACGGGCTTGAGACGGCGGATCATGCCGATGCGCTGCTGGCCGAATGCTGGCGCATCCTTGGCCCGGGCGGGCGGCTGATCGTCATGGTGCCGAACCGCGCGGGGCTATGGGCGCAAAGCGAGGGGACTCCCTTCGGGATCGGCCGCAGCTACACGCGCGGCCAGTTGGAGGGTCAGGCCCGCGCCGCGGGCTTCGTCTCCGAGGTGACGGGAGCTGCGCTGTACATCCCCCCCTCGGACCGCCGCTTCTGGCTGAAAAGCGCGCAGATGTGGGAACGGGCAGGAAGCCGCATCGCCTCGGTCCTTATCGCAGGGGTGGTGATCGCCGAATTCGCCAAGCAGGTGCCCGCGATGATCGGCCCGGCGCAGCGGCTGCTGGTGCCGGGGCCGCTCGACCTGCTGGACGGCATCCGCAGGCCGCGTCCCTCGGCCCGGCCCGCGCCGCATCCCTCGGGCGGGCAGGGCAGGAGCGGCGGCGAGGGGGCGAAAGCTGACGATTCGCGGGTTCTGCGTCCGCGCGGGAACTCGGGGCAGGCTTCTGCGCTTGAGGCGGCCGGGAGCCCCTGTCCGGGCGGCCCGTCGTGTCGCGCGGACCTCTCGCCGGGCGACTGCAGCATTTTTACACGGCAGGAACGGTTGCGTGTGACGGGCGAGTGCTGCTAGAGACGCGCCAGATTCAGGGGCGCGCCGTCCACAGGTCCGTCCTGCCTTGACCGCACCCCGCGCCCGACCGCCCGCAAGGCGGCCCGACCGCGGGGTTTCGCGCAAACCAAAGGGGTGTCCGTGGCCAATACCGCTTCGATTTCCGCAAACATCGCCGGGCGTTATGCGCAAGCCGTGTTCGACCTGGTCAAGGAGGAAGGCGGCGGCGACCGTCTTTCCTCCGAGGTCGAGAGCCTGCGCACGGCGCTGGACGACAGCGCCGACCTGCGGACCCTGATCGGCTCGCCGCTGTATTCGCGCGAGGAACAGGAATCGGCCATCACCGCCATTGCGGAACGCATGGGCCTGTCGCAGATCCTGATCAACACCCTGCGGCTGATGGCGCAGAACCGCCGCCTGTTCACCCTGCCACAACTGGTCGAGCGCCTGGGCGACCTGATCGCCAAGGAACGCGGCGAGGTCACGGCCGATGTCGTCAGCGCAGCCCCGCTGTCCGACGAACAGCAGCGCCGCCTGACCGAGACCTTGGCGCAGAAATCCGGCAAGACCGTGAAACTGAACACCCGCGTCGATGAGGGTCTCATCGGCGGAATGATCGTCAAGCTGGGCTCGCAGATGATCGACAGCTCGATCCGCTCGAAGCTCGCTTCTCTCCAGAATGTCATGAAAGAGGTCGGATAATGGGAATCCAGGCTGCCGAGATTTCGGCGATCCTCAAGGATCAGATCAAGAATTTCGGTCAGGACGCCGAGGTGGCCGAGGTCGGCCAGGTGCTGTCGGTCGGCGACGGCATCGCCCGCGTTCACGGCCTGGACAAGGTGCAGGCCGGTGAGATGGTCGAATTCCCCGGTGGCATCCGGGGCATGGTGCTGAACCTTGAAACCGACAACGTCGGCATCGTGATCTTCGGCGACGACCGTTCGATCAAGGAAGGCGACACCGTCAAGCGCACCCGGTCCATCGTGGACGTGCCGGTGGGCCGCGCCCTGCTGGGCCGCGTCGTGGACGCGCTGGGCAACCCCATCGACGGCAAGGGCCCGATCGAGACGACCGAGCGCCGCGTGGCCGACGTGAAGGCCCCCGGCATCATGCCGCGCAAGTCGGTGCACGAGCCGATGGCAACGGGCCTCAAGTCCGTGGACGCCATGATCCCGGTCGGCCGCGGCCAGCGCGAACTGATCATCGGCGACCGCCAGACCGGCAAGTCGGCGATCGCGATGGACACCATCCTGAACCAGAAGAACTACAACGGCCGTGAAAACGACGGCATGAAGACGCTGCACTGCTTCTATGTGGCCATCGGCCAGAAGCGGTCCACCGTCGCCCAGCTGGTCAAGAAGCTGGAAGAAACCGGCGCGATGGCTTACACCACCGTCATCGCCGCGACCGCGTCGGAACCCGCGCCGATGCAGTATCTGGCGCCCTATTCCGCGACCGCCATGGCGGAATATTTCCGCGACAACGGCATGGACGCGCTGATCATCTATGACGACCTCAGCAAGCAGGCCGTGGCCTATCGCCAGATGTCGCTGCTGCTGCGCCGTCCGCCGGGGCGCGAGGCCTATCCGGGCGACGTGTTCTACCTGCATTCGCGCCTGCTGGAACGTTCGGCCAAGCTGAACGAGGACTTCGGCGCGGGCTCGCTGACGGCGCTGCCGATCATCGAGACGCAGGCGGGCGACGTGTCGGCCTATATCCCGACCAACGTGATCTCGATCACCGACGGCCAGATCTTCCTGGAAACCGACCTGTTCTTCCAAGGCATCCGCCCCGCCGTGAACACCGGCCTGTCGGTGTCGCGCGTGGGTTCTGCCGCCCAGACCAACGCGATGAAGTCGGTCGCCGGTCCGGTCAAGCTGGAACTGGCGCAGTATCGGGAAATGGCGGCCTTCGCGCAGTTCGGCTCGGACCTTGACGCCGCGACCCAGCGGCTTCTGAACCGCGGTGCGCGCCTGACCGAACTGATGAAGCAGCCGCAGTATTCGCCGCTGACCAACGCGGAAATCGTGGCCGTCATCTATGCCGGCACCAAGGGCTACCTGGACAACATCCCGGTGCGCGAGGTCGGGCGTTGGGAAGACGGGCTCATCGCCTTCCTGCGCAACCAGCACGCCGACGTTCTGGACTGGCTGACCCGCGAAGACCCGAAGATCAAAGGCGAGGCGGAGACCCGGCTTAAGACGGTCCTGGACGCCTACGCCAAGACCTACGCCTGAGGAGAGGGGAAAGATGCCCAGCCTCAAGGCGCTTAAAACCCGGATCGGAAGCGTCAAGAACACGCGGAAGATCACCAAGGCGATGCAGATGGTCGCCGCCGCCAAGCTGCGCCGCGCGCAGGAAGCGGCGGAGGCTGCACGCCCCTATGCCGACCGCATGTCCGCCGTGATGGCGGGCCTGACTGCGGCCGCCAGCGGGTCGGATGGCGCGCCGCGCCTTCTTGCCGGCACGGGCGAGGACCGGCGCCACCTGCTGGTGGTGCTGACCTCGGAACGCGGGCTTGCCGGCGGATTCAACAGCGCGATCGTCAAGCTCGCGCGCCAGCAGGCGGAAACGCTGCTGGGCCAAGGCAAGGAAGTGGCGATCGTCACCGTGGGCAAGAAGGCCCGTGAGCAGTTGCGCCGCGACATGGGGAACCGCTTCGTCCATCATGTGGACATGTCCGAGGTGAAGCGCGTGGGCTACGAGAACGCCCGCGAGATCGCGCAGGGCATCCTCGAACGTTTCGAGGCGGGCGACTTCGATGTGGCCACCCTGTTCTACAGCCGCTTCGAATCCGTCATCAGCCAGATTCCCACGGCCCGCCAGATCATCCCGGCCGTGATCGAGGAAGGGCAGGTCGAGGCGAACGCGCTGTATGACTACGAACCCGGTGAGGAAGCGATCCTGTCCGAGTTGCTGCCGCGGTCGATCACCACGCAGGTCTTTGCGGCGCTGCTGGAAAACGCGGCCTCGGAACAGGGCGCGCGGATGACCGCCATGGACAACGCGACCCGCAACGCGGGCGACATGATCGACAGGCTGACGACGCAGTACAACCGCTCGCGTCAGGCGGCGATCACCACCGAACTGATTGAAATCATCGCAGGCGCCGAGGCGCTCTGACCGGAATATAAGGGGTTTGAAAGATGGCAGAGGCTGAAGCCCGCAACATCCTGGCCGACGAGCCGTCGCGCGCAGGCGCCAAGGGCAAGATCACCCAGGTCATCGGCGCCGTCGTCGACGTTCAGTTCGACGAACACCTGCCGGCGATCCTGAACGCGCTGGACACCGAGAACAACGGCAAGAAGCTGGTTCTGGAAGTCGCCCAGCACCTGGGCGAGAACACCGTCCGCACCATCGCCATGGACGCGACCGAGGGCCTGGTCCGCGGCGCGCCCGTGACCGATACCGGTGGTCCGATCATGGTGCCGGTTGGGCCGGCGACGTTGGGCCGCATCCTGAACGTCGTGGGCGAGCCTGTGGACGAGCGCGGTCCGGTCGAGGCGACCGAGACCCGCGCCATTCACCAGCCCGCGCCCTCGTTCGCGGCGCAGGCGACCAGCTCGGAAATCCTTGTCACCGGCATCAAGGTCATCGACCTGCTGGCGCCCTATTCCAAGGGCGGCAAGATCGGCCTGTTCGGCGGCGCCGGGGTCGGCAAGACCGTTCTGATCATGGAACTGATCAACAACATCGCCAAGGTGCACTCGGGCTATTCCGTCTTCGCCGGCGTGGGCGAGCGGACCCGCGAAGGCAACGACCTTTACCACGAGATGGTGGAATCGGGCGTCATCAACGAGGCCGACCTCGAGAAGTCGCAGGTGGCCCTCGTCTATGGTCAGATGAACGAGCCTCCGGGCGCGCGGATGCGGGTGGCCCTGACCGGCCTGACCGTGGCCGAGCAGTTCCGCGATTCCACCGGGACGGACGTGCTGTTCTTCGTGGACAACATCTTCCGCTTCACCCAGGCGGGGTCCGAGGTGTCGGCGCTGCTGGGCCGCATCCCGTCCGCCGTGGGCTATCAGCCGACGCTGGCGACCGACATGGGTGCGATGCAGGAACGCATCACCTCGACCAAGTCGGGTTCGATCACCTCGATCCAGGCCGTCTATGTTCCGGCCGACGACCTCACCGACCCCGCGCCCGCGACGACCTTCGCCCACCTTGACGCCACGACCGTTCTGTCGCGCGCGATCTCGGAACTGGGGATCTACCCGGCCGTGGACCCGCTCGACTCGAACTCGCGCATCCTCGATCCGGGTGTCGTGGGCGAGGAGCATTATCAGGTCGCTCGCGACGTTCAGGGCATCCTGCAGAAATACAAGTCGCTGCAGGACATCATCGCCATCCTCGGGATGGACGAACTGAGCGAGGAGGACAAGCTGACGGTCGCCCGCGCCCGGAAGATCCAGCGCTTCCTGTCGCAGCCCTTCGACGTGGCCAAGGTCTTCACCGGCTCGGACGGTGTGCAGGTGCCGCTGGAAGACACGATCCGCAGCTTCAAGGCTGTCGTGGCCGGCGAATACGACCATCTGCCGGAATCGGCCTTCTACATGGTGGGCGGCATCGAGGACGTGAAAGCCAAGGCGCAGCGCCTCGCCGCTGACGCGGCGTAAGGGGGCGACATGGCCGACACAATGCAGTTCGACCTGGTGTCGCCGGAACGGAGACTCGTCTCGATCCCGGTGCGAGAGGTTCGCCTGCCGGGCACCGACGGCGATCTGACGGCAATGCCCGGTCACGCCGCGACGATGGTCACGCTACGGCCGGGCCTCGTCACGGTGGTGGACGCGCAGGGCACGGCGACCGAGTTCGCCGTGACCGGCGGCTTTGCCGAGATCAATGGCGAATCGGTCAGCCTGCTGGCCGAACGGGGTCATGCCCGCGCCGAGATCACGCAGGACGTCTACAACGAGATGATGCGCGACGCGCAGCGTTCCCATCAGGGTGTCGAGGCCCGGCGCGAGTCGGTCGGCGACGAGATGGTTGCCGCCTCGGCCAAGATGCTGGGCGACATGCAGGCGCTGGGAACCCATATCGGACTGGACCCGAACCAGTCCACCGTCCCGGACTGAAGGCAGGGGACTATCTGTAAAGACAGGCACCTCGCTCGTTTCCACGGGCGGGGTGTTGTTGTTCCATCCATCTGGAAAGCGGCTCGTGGCAGCGGCGCCGCGCAAGAGGGGGCGGATGCTCCGGTTCAGTCACACGGCGGTCGGCGTTCAGCAAGGCAGGGCCTTCCTGTTTTCGGCGTTCGAGGATGGCGGCCCGATGTGGACCCAGCGTGGTCCGCGGGTCGAGCGCGTCGCAGTGGCCTTTGCCACCCCGTTCCGCGATACCCCGCTGGTGCATGTCGGCCTGTCGATGTGGGACATCTCGGTCGAAGCCAACCAGCGCGTCGACATCACCGCAGAGGATGTGACGCCTTCAGGCTTCACCCTTGCCTTCCGCACCTGGGGCGATACCCGCGTGGCGCGGGTCCGGGCCGACTGGCTGGCCATCGGCCCCGCCGATCACGTCGACGATTTCGAGCCTGATTGACCGTCACGCCCGGTCGAGGTTCTGCGCCACCAGCGCCGTGACCTCGTCAGGGTGGGTTATCGGGGCCATGTGACCCGCGCCGGGAACGATCGCGCGGCGAGCCTCTGGCAGCCTGCTGCCGAGCGTATCGAGGATCTCGCCCACGACTGCAGGCGATTCAGCGCCCGCGATCAGCATGGCGGGGGCTGCAACCGATTCCAACGCGTCCGGCCGCAGGATGGCGTGGATGTCGGCGCTCAGCGCCGCGTCGGTTTCAAGGATCAGCGGCATCAGCGCGACCGCGGCCTGCTGCATCGACCGCGGCATTGCGTCATATCCGCCCGGGGCGCCCCAGACGCTGAGGAAAAGCCGCGTCGCCTGCTCGATCTTTCCCGCGGCGGCAAGGGCGGCAAGCTCGTCGTCCAAGGCATGGCCCGAATTCGAGGCGGCGAACAGCACCGGCTCGATCACCGTCAGCGACCTGAGCCGCTGCGGCGCGGCCACCGCAAGCCGTAGGGCGACCGTGCCGCCGATGGAATGGCCGATCAGGTCAACAGGCTGGTCCCCCAGCAGGGCTTCCGCGATGCGGGTCACGGCCGAATGGTAATCCTCATCCGCCTCAGGCCGCCACGCGGCGCTGCGCCCGTGAGAGGGCAGGTCGAAGGCAGTCAGCTCCACCCGACCCTGCAGCCGCCGCGCCATGGGGTCGAAGGCCCGGCCGCTGCCCATCATGCAGTGGATCGCCAGCGCCGGACGCGAGGGATCGCCCGGCCAGTGCCGGACATGGACGCCGCTCACAGCGCGGCCAGATGCCGGTCAAGGAAGTCGAGCCGGTCCTGCCCCCAGAACCGCTGGTCGGTGTCAAGGACGTGGTAGAAGGGGACGCCGAACACCCCGGCCTCGACCGCGCGTTCAAGGTTGCGGGCATAGGTCTCGGCCCCGACGAAGAGGCCACGGTCGGCCAGTCCCGGATCGAAGCCGCTTTTGGTCAGCGCCTCGCGGATGACCTCGTCCTCGGCGATATCGAGGCCCTCGGCAAAGCGCGCCGCGAGGATCGCCCGCGCCAGTGCCGCCACGTCGCCGCCCGCATCCTGCGCGGCGATGATGGCATAGGAAGAGGGCGCGGCGTTCGTCATCGGCACGTCGATGCGGATCGGCATTCCCAGATGCTCGGCCCAGCGGGGCAGGTCCTGCCCGCGATACGCAAGCCGCGCAGGGTGACGATCCTGCGGGCGGACCCCTCCGGTGCGGTCAAAAAGCTGCAGGACATCGAGCGGGCGGTAGGTGATGGTCGCGCCGTGACGTTGCGCAATCCGCTCCAGCCGGTCGCCGGCGAGATAGGCCCAAGGGCTGATCGTGCTGAAGTAATAGTCGATCTGAGCCATGGTCTGCCCTTTCCAGCGGTTTGCCCGGACGCTATCGCGGTGCTAATCGGGGCGCAATCCGGCGATTCCCGGCCGGGCGGCCCTAGCCATCAAGGATTCCGATGCCTGCCATGACCGAACCCAAGCTGATCGCGGGCAACGCGAATCGCCCGCTGGCCACCGGAATCGCACGGCGGATGTCGATGCACCGCGGCATGAACGTGGACTTGGTGAACGCGCGCGTCGAGCGCTTCAACGACCAGGAAATCTTCGTCGAGGTCTACGAGAACGTTCGCGGCGAGGACATGTACATCATCCAGTCCACCTCGAACCCCGCGAACGACAACCTGATGGAGCTGCTGATCATGGCCGACGCGCTGCGCCGCAGCTCGGCCAACCGCATCACCGCCGTGATCCCCTATTTCGGCTATGCGCGGCAGGATCGCCGCGCCAAGGCCCGCACGCCCATCAGCGCCAAGCTGGTGGCCAACATCCTGACCGAAGCCGGGGTGGACCGTGTGCTGACGCTGGATCTGCACGCGACCCAGATCCAGGGGTTCTTCGACATCCCCGTGGACAACCTCTATGCGGCGCCGATCTTCTCTCTGGACATCATGCACCATTTCAAGGGCCGCATGGACGACCTGATGATCGTCTCGCCCGACGTGGGCGGCGTGGCGCGGGCGCGCGAGATCGCGGCCCGGATCGACGCGCCGCTGGCGATCGTCGACAAGCGGCGAGAGAAGGCGGGCGAGATCGCCGACATGACGGTGATCGGCGAAGTGGCGGGCAAGACCTGCATCATCGTGGACGACATCTGCGACACCGCCGGAACGCTGGTGAAGGCCGCGCAACTGCTTTCGGACCACGGCGCCACCGAGGTCCATGCCTATATCACCCATGGCGTCCTGTCGGGGCCTGCGGTTGAGCGGATCGAGGGATCGATCATGAAGTCGCTGGTCATCACCGACTCGATCACTCAGCCCGAGTCGGTCAAGAACGCCCGCAACATCCGCATCGTCCCGACCGCGCCCTTGTTCGCGCAGGCGATCATGTCCACCTGGAACGGCACCTCGGTATCCTCGCTGTTCGAGCTGGAAACGCTGCAGCCGATCTATGAGGGGATGTATTCGGCGGTGTGAGGGCTCGCAGGGTGCGTGGTTTCCCCGCACCCTTCTTCGTCAGAGGGCTCGCCAGCCGATGTCGCGGCGGAAGAAGCCCTGCGGCCAGTCCACGGCCTCGGCCAGCGCATAGGCGCGGTCGCGGGCCTTGGCCAGCGAGGCCCCTCGGCCGGTGGCGTTCAGCACCCGGCCCCCGGCCGAGATCAACTGCCCGCCCCGTTCCGCCGTGCCCGCATGGAAGATCATGGCCGAGGAGGTTTCGGCCAGGTCTTCGGGCAGGCGGATGGCAGCCCCCTTGGCATAGTCGCCGGGATAGCCGTTGGCCGCCAGCACTACGGTCAGCGCATGATCGTCGGCCCAAGTCACCGACACGCTGTCCAGCCGCGATTCCGCGCAGGCATGGATCAGGTCCAGCGCCTGCGCCCCCAGCCGCATCATCAACACCTGACATTCCGGGTCGCCGAAGCGGACATTGTATTCCACAAGCCGCGCCCGGCCGTCGCGGATCATCAGCCCGGCGTAGAGGACCCCTTGGAACGGCATCCCACGCCGCGCCATCTCGTCCACTGTCGGCTGGATGATCTCGGCCATGACCTGCGCCTGCAGTTGCGCCGTCAGGATCGGGGCGGGGGAATAGGCCCCCATGCCGCCGGTATTGGGGCCGGTGTCGCCTTCGCCAACCCGCTTGTGATCCTGTGCGGTGCCGATTGGCAGGCAGGTGGTGCCATCGACGAGGACGAAGAAGCTCGCCTCCTCGCCTTCCATGAACTCCTCGATCACCACCTCGGCGCCCGCCGCGCCGAATGCTCCGCCGAAGGCCGCGTCGATGGCCTGCATGGCCTCGTCCTCGGTCATGGCGACGGTGACGCCCTTGCCCCCCGCCAGCCCGTCCGCCTTGACGACGATGGGCGCGCCCTTGCTGCGGATGTAGTCGCGGGCCGGCCCGGCCTCGGTGAACCGCGCCCAGGTGGCGGTCGGCGCGCCGCAGGCGTCGCAGATTTCCTTGGTGAAGGCCTTGGACGCCTCAAGCCGCGCCGCCGCCTGCGACGGGCCGAAGACGGCGATCCCGGCCGCGCGCAACGCATCGGCCACGCCCGCGGCCAGGGGCGCCTCGGGGCCGATCACCACGAGGTCGATGGCGTGTTCCTCGCAGAAGCCTGCGACCGCGGCGCCGTCCTCGATGGCAAGCTCCGCGCAGCGGGCGATTTCCCCGATTCCCGCATTGCCCGGCGCTACGATCAGCCGGTCGCATTTCGGGTTCTGCCGGATCGCCCAGGCAAGCGCGTGTTCGCGCCCCCCGCCGCCGAGGATCAGGATGTTCATGCAAGGCCCCTTCTGCTTTCGCCCGCTTTAGGGCGACAGGACAGGGGCGGCAAGCGACTGGCCGCAGCTTGTCCCCGCGGCCTTGCCGGTCCATGTTCGGCGCATGGAATTGTTCGAAGACGACGCCCCTGCAGCGGCAGGCAACAACGCCCCCGCCCTGTCGGTTTCCGAGATCTCGGGCGCGGTGAAGCGCGTGATCGAGGGCGAGTTCGGCCGCGTCCGCGTGAGGGGAGAGGTCGGGCGGGTATCCCGGCCCGGCTCGGGGCATCTTTACTTTGACCTCAAGGACGACAATGCCAGCATCGCCGCGGTCTGCTGGAAGGGGCAGGCCGGACGACTGGCGCATCGTCCCGAAGAGGGGATGGAGATCATCGTCACCGGCCGGCTGACGACTTTCGCCAACCAGTCCAGGTATCAGTTGATCGTCGAGCAGGTGGAACCGGCGGGTCTCGGCGCGCTGATGGCGATGCTGGAGAGCCGCCGCAAGGCGCTGGCCGCCGAGGGGCTGTTCGACGCATCCGCCAAGCGGCCCATTCCTTACCTGCCGGGAGTGATCGCGGTCGTGACTTCGCCTTCGGGCGCGGTGATCCGCGACATCCTGCACCGGCTGCGCGACCGCTTTCCCAGCCGGGTGCTGATCTGGCCAGTGGCCGTGCAGGGCACCGCCTGCGCCCCGCAGGTCGCCGACGCGATCACCCGGCTGAATGCGATCCAGCCCGGAGGGCCGGTGCCGCGCCCCGACCTCATCATCGTGGCCCGCGGCGGTGGCTCGGTCGAGGATTTGTGGGGCTTCAACGACGAAGCGGTGGTCCGCGCGGTCGCGGCGGGCACGATCCCGCTGATCTCGGCCGTGGGACACGAGACGGACACGACACTGATCGACCATGCCGCCGACCTGCGGGCGCCCACGCCCACGGCCGCGGCCGAGATGGCGGTCCCGGTGCTGGCCGACCTTGCCGCGCGGCTGACCGAGACGCAGGCGCGGCTTTTGCGCTGCACCCGCGCGCGGCTGGACCGTTCCACCCAGCGGCTGGGCGACCTCGGCCGCGCGCTGGGCCGTCCGCAGGCGTTGACCGACCCGGCGCGGCAGCGGCTGGACCTGACCGCCCCGCGGCTGGAGCCGGTGTTGCGCGCCTTCACCCGCGACCGCCGCCGCAGCATCGAGGCGCTGCACCTGCCGCTGTTTGCCCTGCGCGGTTTCATGGCCGACCGCCGCGCGGCGGTGGAACGGGCAGGGCGCGGCCTGGATCAGGCGCAAGCCCGCGACCAGCAGCGCAGGCGCGCGGCGCTGCCGGTGGTGCGGCCCGGCGCGGTGCGGATGGCGCAGGTCTCGGCGGCACGCAGGCTTGCGGGCGCGGCGCCTCGTCTTGATCCGGTGATCCGGCGCGCCACCTCGCTGGCAGCGCAGCGGCTTCAAGCGGCGGCCCTGCGGCACGACACGGCGCAGGGCCGGCTTCAACGCCGGCAGGCCGAGGGGCGGGCACGGATGGACGAGGCCGGGCGACGGCTTGACGCGCTCGGGCCCCGGCTGACAACCGAACGGCGGGACGAGCTTGAGACGTTGGACCGGCTGCGGCAGACGCTCGGCCATGCCGAGACCCTGCGGCGCGGCTTTGCCATCGTCCGGGGGACAGAGGGGCTGGTCACCTCGGCCAGCGTGGCGGGCAAGGCCGCGGCGCTTGAGATCGAGTTCCACGACGGTCGCGTGGCCGTGCATCCCGAAGGGGCTGCGCCCACGTCCCGCCGCGCGCCCAAGAAGAAGCCGCCGGCACAGGGCTCGCTGTTCTAGCGCGTGTCGCGCGGGCGCAGGGCCATCCAGATCAGCGCTCCGCCGGCCAGCGTCAGGAAGGGCAGCATCATCATGTTGACCGCCGACCAGCCTTGCTGCGCCGTGCCACCCGCGCAGCCCATCAGCGCCCCCGAGGACAGCGAGGCAAGGAACACCCCGCCGAAGACGATGGTGTCGTTGATCCCCTGCACCCGGCCGCGTTCCTCGGGCGTGTGCTGCGCGGTCAGCATCGCCGTCGCCCCGATGAAGCCGAAGTTCCAGCCCAGCCCCAGCAGGATCAGCGCGATGTAGAAGTGGTCGAGTTCCACTCCGCTGAGCGCGAACGCCCCGGCGGCGGCGAGGATCACCAGCCCCAGCGTCACGATCCGCTCGGCCCCGAAGCGAGCGATCAGGTTACCGGTGAAGAAGGCGGGCGCGAACATCGCCACCATATGCGCGGCAGTGACGTTGGCGGCGTCGGCGGTCGCAAAGCCGCAGCCGACCATCGCCAGCGGCGTCGAGGTCATCACCAGGTTCATCAGCGCATAGCTGACGGTCCCGCAGATCATCGCCACCACGATCCCCGGGGTCCGCAGGATCTCGCCGAGGCTGCGCCCGCCTGCGCTCCCCGCCCGCGCTTGCGGGGCCACCGGGATACGCAGCAGCGCGTAGATGAAGGGACCGAGCAGGTTGATCCCGATGATGGCCGCGAAGGTCATGGCAAAGGGGATCGCGCTCGCCTCGGCGGTGATGGTGGCGATGCGTGGGCCGATCAACGCGGACACCAGCCCGCCCGCCTGCACGAGGCTGATCATCTTCGGCTGCAGGGCCGCGGGCGCGACATCAGCAGCGGCGAAGCGGTAGAAGCCCTGCGCCGACATCTGCGCCCCGATCAGCGTGCAGCCGAGCGTGAACAGCGCAAAGCTGCCGCGTTCCAGCCCCGCAAAGGCGATCCCCGCCCCGATGGCGGCGATCAACGAGGCAATGGTGAAGCCCGCGCGTCGTCCGTGCCGGGCCATGAAGCCCGACAGGAACCGCGCCGAGACGGCCGAGCTCAGCATCACCATCGACACCGGCAGCGTGGCAAAGCAGAGATTCGGCGCGATCATCGCCCCGGCCAGCCCGGCGGTGATGAAGATCATCGACAATTGCGCGCCGAGGATGCCCTGCGCCAGCGTCAGCACCGCGACGTTGGACCAAGCCCGGCGACGGTTGGCCGGGCTGTCCTCGACCGCTGCCGTCAACGGGAATGACCGCCTGCAGAGCGGGCGACGATGCTCTCAGGCAGGCTCCAGCCGCGGAAAGCGCCGATCCCGCCGACAGGGGCAGACTGGCTGACCGAGTTCATTGCAAGCCCTTTCCGCGCAAGCCGCATCGCGCGCCTTGTCGGCCATGAACGGCAAGGCTGCAATAGGGGCGGCTGTGGTCTGCCGTCACCCCCCGAAGCCGCGGCTTCCGCCCGTCGCCGTCCGGGCCGTGGCGCCTGCACCGAAGCCGCCGCGCTGGGCGACCTGCGCGCGGCTCATCGGCTGCTGGCCGATGGTCGTGGGCGCGCGGTTGAAGGCCTGCGCCGGAACGCGGCCCGAGCCGCTGTTGCTGGCAAAGGTCTGGTTGCCCGAGGGCGTCGAATAGCCGCCCGGCGTCCGCACCATCGGCTGGCTGAAGACGCCGCCGCCGCGCGACAGCATCGACCCCATCATGTAGCCCACCAGCAGCGGCATGAAACTGAAGCCGCCGCCGCCCTGCTGCTGTGCCGCCGGGTCGCCCGCCGCAGGGTCGGCCCCGCAGGCGCCCGCGCCATGCTCCTCCTCGCACAACTCGCGCGATTCATAGCGGGGGGCGGTTTCCAGATGGGTCTGCTCGGCGGCGGCGAACTGGGTGCGGCAGTCATCGGCGGTGAACCACAGCCCATCCGTCTGCGCGGCGGCAAGGCAACTGTCCAGGTCGGGGAAGGCCTGCGCGTCCACCGCGTCGTCCTCGCAGGCGGCCAGCGTCAGGACGGCCGCTCCTGCCAGCAGCAGCGCGACATGGCGCGAGCGCTTGCGGCGGGGCGCGGAGGCCTCTTCGGGGCGGTCAGCGAGATCGGTCATGGCCTTACCCTTCGATGAAATGCGGCTTGAAGCGCGACAGGTTGTGGGTGATCCGGGCGCGATCCTCGCGCATGCCCAACCCCACGCAGTCCTCGCCCACGATCCAGGCGCCGAGGACGGGGTGGAAACCCTCGAAGTCGGGCAGCGCCGCGAGCGCCTGCACGACCTGGGGGTGGTGCGAGTAGCTGTCGTCCGGTGCGCGGTCGGTTTCCCGCCCGGCCTCGTGGATGACGACGCCCGCACCCTCGCGCGAGAAGATGGGCTTGGTGACATGGCCCTGCGCCAGCAGCGGCTCGGCGGCGGCAATCGCCTGGGCGAAGAGCGTGTCCTCACCCCGGCGCGCGGCTTCAAGGTCTGACTGAAAGAATGCCGGCAACAGGTTGGGATGATCGGGGAACAGGTGCCACAGCAGCGGCAGCAGCCCCTTGTTGGAAAGAAGCGCCTTCCACGGCGGCTCGATGAAGCGGGTCTGCGAAGGCTGCAGATTCGGCGCGAACTCATCGCGCAGCATGTCTTCCCACGGATAAAGCTTGAACAGCGTCCCGATCACCCGGTCGTGGTCGTCGGCAAGCTGCCCCTGATCGGTGATACCAATGTTCGCGAGATCGGTGAAATGCGCGCCAAGCCCGGCCTCGCGCGCGGCCCAGGCCAGCGCCTCGACGGTGGCGTAATCCTCGGGGTTTTCCTTGTCGGCGGCGAAATGGACATCCTCGCCCGGCACACAGATGGCGGCCCAGCGTTCGGTCAGCGCCTCGTGGATGCGGTTGAACTGGTCGGTGTTCGGACCCAGCCCCCCCGCGTCCCGGCTTTCCTCGAACCACAGCCATTGGAAGGAGGCGGATTCATACAGCGAGGTCGGCGTGTCGGCGTTGTATTCCAGCAGCTTCGCCGGACCCTTGCCGTCATAGGCGAGGTCGAACCGGCCATAAAGCTCAGGTTCGCCATTGGCCCAACTGCGTTCGACAAAGTCCCAATGCGCGCGGGGGATCTCCAGCCGGGTCAGCCATTCCTCGGACGTGACGGCATGTGCCACCGCCTTGCGGCACATCCCGTGCAGCTCGCTGCCGGGGGCCTCGATATCCTCCTCGATCTGGCGCAGGGTAAAGCGATAGGCCGAGGTTTCGTCCCAATAGGGTTCGCCGTTCATGTCGGCGAAGGTGAAGCCCAGTTCTTTGGCACGTTCGCGCCAGCCGGGGCGTTCGGGAAGGGAAAGTTTCTGCATCAATCGGGCGTTCCGCTGGTCATCGTTCCGATGTGGCAAGCAGGGCGGGGGGATGCAAGGGCGGCAAGACCGGGCGTCAGGCGCTGCGAAACGGCATCGACATGATATTGTGGCGAACCAGCCTCTTGCCTCAGACAGTGGTGGCAAGCACAACAGCTTGAGATATCCCCGCCCTTCGGCGCAGGAACAGGCACATGGCGCAACCGGATCACGACCTTCTCGGCGACGAAAGCCATCCCATCGACCTGGTCGAGGCGGTCGCCGCCCGCCGCGACTGGGATTTCGCCCGGCTGGCGGACGACCAGATCGCAATGACGGTCGAGGGGCTGTGGCGGATCTATGCGCTGACGCTCGCCTGGTCGGAACGGGACGAGGTGCTGCGGCTGATCTGCAGCTTCGACCTGGACCCGCCCGAGGCGCGAATGGGCGCGCTTCACGAGGCGCTGAACCTTGCCAACGACGCGGTGTGGGAGGGCGGGTTCTCGTTCTGGGCGCAGCACCGGCAGATGGTCTGGCGCTATGGGCTGGTGCTTGCGGGCGGTACGGTTGCCACGCCCGAGCAGATCGACCGCATGATCCGCAGCGCCATCGAGAACTCGGAACGTTTCTACCCGGCCTTCCAGCTTGCCTGCCGCTGCGAGATTGCGCCGCGTGACGCCATGGGCATCGCCATCGCCGAACCCGCCGGCAGGGCCTGAATGCCCGGCGCGACCCCACGGGCATCTTCTGTCTGGAAATATACCGAGGTCCGGGCAGGGCGCCGGTCCGGCATCGCGGCAAGCAGGTGCCTCTGGACAGCGTCGCCCTGATCGTTACCCCTTCCCCGGTGAAAGAGGGGCACATGGATCTGACGCATCTGAATGAAAGAGGGCTCGTGCTTGTCGGTTGCGGCCGGATGGGCGGGGCGCTGCTGCAGGGCTGGCTTGCGCGCGGGCTCGCACCGGCGGGGGTGCGCGTCGTAGATCCGAATGTCCCCGACTGGGTGCGCGACCGGGGCGTTTCGGTCGAGGGTCCAATGCCCGGCGATCCGGCGGTCGTGGTGCTGGCGGTCAAGCCGCAGATGATGAGGCCGGTGCTGTCGGATCTTTCCGCGACAGCCTCCGGGGACCGGCTGGTGCTGTCGGTGGCCGCCGGGGTGACGCTTGATGCCTATGGCCGCGCCTTTCCGGGCGCGCCGGTGGTGCGGGCGATGCCCAACACGCCGGCCGCCATCGGGCAGGGGATCACCGCGATCATCGGTAACGAGCGGGCGGACGAAGCCGCGCTGGCGCTTTCCGAATCGCTCCTGTCGGCGGTCGGGCGCGTGGTCCGCCTGAGCGATGAATCGCAGATGGACGCGGTGACGGCCGTTTCAGGCTCTGGCCCTGCCTATGTGTTCCACCTGATCGAAACCCTTGCCGCGGCAGGCGAGGCCGAGGGGCTGCCCGCCGGTCTCGCGCTCGATCTCGCCCGCGCGACGGTGGCGGGGGCAGGGGCGCTGGCGATGCACGAGGGCGGCGACCCGGCCCGGCTGCGCGAGGCGGTGACCTCGCCCGCCGGGACGACGGCGGCGGGGCTGTCGCACCTGATGGACCCGGAAACCGGCCTTGGACCCCTGATGCGCCGCACGGTGGCCGCCGCCGCCGAACGGGGACGGGAGCTTGGCAGATGAGCGCAGCCGCCCCGCAGATCACCTTTGACGATTTCGCCCGCGTGGATATCCGCGTGGGCACCATCCTGCGCGCCGAACCCTACCCGGAAGCGCGGGTGCCCGCGATCAAGCTGTGGATCGATTTCGGCCCCGAAATCGGAGAGCGCCGCAGTTCCGCCCAGATCACCCGCCATTACGAGCCTGCCGCCCTGATCGGGCAGCAGGTGCTGGGGGTGGTCAACTTCCCCCCGCGCCAGATCGGCAAGTTCCTCTCGGACGTGCTGGTCCTTGGTCTGCCGGATGCGGACGGACAGGTGGTCCTGATCGGCCCTGACAGCCCGGTCCCGAACGGAGGAAGGATGTACTGATGCGCCTGCTCGTCACCCGACGCATGACCGCCGCCGCCGAACAGGCGATCTCGGACGCCTTCGACGCGACGTTCCGCGACGAGACCACGCCGCTGACCGAGAATGAGGCGGCCGCTGCCCTGCGCGAGAACGACGCCATCATCCCGACGCTGGGCGATCCCTTCAACGCAACGGTGCTTGCCACGCCCGAACGACGCACGAAGGTGCTTGCGAATTTCGGCGCGGGCTTCAACCATATCGACATCGCGGCCGCAAAAGCCGCAGGCATCGTCGTGACCAACACCCCGGACGTGGTGACGGACGCCACTGCCGACATCGCGCTGACGCTGATCCTGATGACCGCCCGCCGCGCGGGCGAGGGCGAGCGGCTGGTCCGCGCGGGCCGGTGGACGGGCTGGCACCCGACCCAAATGCTGGGGATGCATGTCACCGGGCGCACCCTGGGGATCATCGGCATGGGCCGGATCGGGCAGGCCATCGCCCGGCGGGGGCATCTCGGCTTCGGGATGCCGGTGATCTTCCACAACCGCTCGACCGTCACGGGGCTGGACCTGCCCGCGCGGCAGGTGCCGCTGCCGGATCTGCTGGCGCAGGCGGATATCGTGGTCGCGGCGGTGCCCGGCGGCGCCTCGACCCGCCACCTGATCGGCGCGGCCGAGCTTGCCGCGATGAAGCCGGGCGCGATCCTGATCAACATCGCGCGGGGCGACGTGGTGGACGAGGCCGCACTGATCGCGGCGCTGGAGGCGGGAAAGCTTGCCGGTGCCGGCCTCGACGTCTACGAGCGCGAGCCTCTGGTGCCCGAGGCGCTGCGCGACCGCGAGAACGTCGTGCTGCTGCCGCATCTGGGCACGGCCGCCGAGGAAGTCCGCACCGACATGGCCCTGCGGGCGCTGGGGAACCTGACGGCCTTCTTCCGGGGCGAGGCTCCGCCTGACCGGGTGGCCTGACACGATTTCGTGAAAAATCTCCTTTGGAACTCGAAGGTTGGCTGCACGTTGATGCAGCGACGCAATAAAGGAGGTCATCCGATGAACTGGGATATCATCCAGGGCAAGTGGGACCAGATGAAGGGATCGGTCAAGCAGCAGTGGGGCGATCTGACCGACGACGATCTGACGCAGATCAACGGCGACCGCGACAAGCTATCCGGGAAGCTGCAGGAACGCTATGGCTGGGCCAAGACCGAGGTCGACGAGAAGATGAACGACTTCGTCCGCCGCAACAGCTGAGCGGATAGTCCGAGGTTGACGAGGAAAGGGGGTGCCCAAGGGCACCCTCGATTTTTTTTGACGAGTGTTGCGCGATGTAACGAGTATGGGGCGTCCAAGACGCCCCTTTTCGTTGTGGCGGTCAAGGAGGCGTCTTATGCCTCGCGCCCCAGCATCCTTTGTCCGCCGCGCCATAGCGGCGCAAGGACGTTCTTGGACAGGGGGATCAGCGCCAGACCCAGCGCCAGCCCGAACAGCCCGTCGAAGAAGGCCGTCACAGCCCAGCCGACGAAGCCCTGCGCCGCAGGCACGGCATGGGCGGCGAAATCGGACCAGTGATGGATGGTGTCGTACATCAGGCCGAAGCCCAGCGTATCCAGCCCGTGCAGCACGATGTTGCCGCCGACCCACAGCATCGCGGCCGTCCCCACGATGGTCAGCGCCTTCATGAAGCCCGGCATCGCCTTGACGATCCGCCGTCCGGCAGTCTGCAGGAAACCTTCCCGCGTGCGGGCCAGCGACATGCCATAGTCGTCCGCCTTCACGATCAGCGCAACCGCGCCATAGACCGCCACGGTGATCCCCACGGCCACCGCCAGCAGGACCACGGCGCGCATGACCAGCCCCTGATCCGGCGGAATGGTGGACAGCGCGATGGTCATGATCTCGGCCGACAGGATGAAGTCGGTCTTGATCGCGCCCTTGACCTTGGATTCCTCAAGCTGGCAGGGGTCGCCGACCTCCTCGCCTTCATAGCTGTCGTGGGGGTCGTGCGGGCTGATGGCGTGCCAGACCTTCTCGGCGCCCTCGAAGCACAGATAGGCGCCGCCGATCATCAGCAGGGGCGTAATCGCCCCGGGCGCGAACTCGGACAGGATCAGCGCGATCGGCAGCAGGATCACCACCTTGTTGAAGATCGAGCCCTTGGCGATGCGCCAGACGATGGGAATCTCGCGTTCCGCGTCGAAGCCGTGGACGTATTTCGGCGTCACCGCCGCGTCGTCGATGACGGCGCCCGCGGCCTTCATCCCCGCCTTGGCGGACATGCCCGCGACATCGTCCACCGATGCCGCCGCGACCTTGGCTATCCCCGCCACGTCGTCCAATAATGCGATCAGCCCGCTCATCCCCGCCTCTTCTGCAATCCTGCGTGCTGGCGAACGCGGGCAGCGGGGTTTCGGTTCGATCATGCGGGGGCATCACGCCTTGCGCGCGGCCAAAGGATGTTCCATCACCGGCCGGATGGACCAAAGGGGGACCGGGCGATGGCCATGCTGGAGCAGAACGCGAAACCGACCGAGGAGATCGACGTCCGCGACGTCTTCGGCGTGGACAGCGACATGAAGGTCAAGGGCTTCTCCGAGCGCAGCGACCGCGTGCCGGAACTGGACCCGACCTACAAGTTCGACCCCGATACCACCCTCGCGATTCTGGCGGGCTTTGCCTATAACCGCCGGGTGATGATCCAAGGCTATCATGGCACCGGGAAATCCACCCATATCGAGCAGGTCGCCGCCCGCCTGAACTGGCCCACCGTGCGGGTGAACCTGGACAGCCACGTGTCGCGGATCGACCTGATCGGCAAGGACGCGATCAAGCTGGTGGACGGCAAGCAGGTCACCGTGTTCCACGAAGGCATCCTGCCCTGGGCGCTGCGGAACCCGACCGCCATCGTCTTCGACGAATATGACGCGGGGCGCGCCGACGTGATGTTCGTGATCCAGCGCGTTCTGGAGGCCGAGGGCAAGCTGACCCTTCTGGACCAGAACGAGGTCATCACCCCGAACCCCTATTTCCGACTGTTCGCGACGGCAAACACCGTGGGCCTGGGCGACACGACCGGCCTCTATCACGGCACCCAGCAGATCAACCAAGGCCAGATGGACCGCTGGAACCTGGTGGCGACGCTGAACTACCTGTCCCACGACGCCGAGGTCGCCATCGTGCTGGCCAAGGTGCCGCAGATGAACACCGAAAAGGGCCGCAAATGCGTGGCGCAGATGGTGACTCTGGCCGACCTGACGCGGACGGCCTTCATGCAGGGCGACCTGTCCACGGTCATGTCGCCCCGCACCGTGATTTCCTGGGCGCAGAACAGCCGCATCTTCGACAACGTGGGCTATGCCTTCCGCCTGACCTTCCTGAACAAATGCGACGAACTGGAACGCCAGACGGTCGCCGAGTTCTACCAGCGCCTGTTCGACGAGGAACTGCCGGAAAGCGCGGCTGCGAAGGCGGGGTAAGGACAACGTTAAAGTAGCATTCAACAGAAACTCTGGACATTAATCCGCATGAACGAGAAAGATCTTCCTCTTGCGGGAAAGACCATAGTGTTCACTGGTTCGCTTTCTACGCTGAGCCGAAGTGATCAGCGCGCGATAGCTGCCCACTTCGGAGCTAAGTGTTCGAATATCGTTAATTCCGAGACTGCTTTCCTTGTTGTCGGCGAAGATCACATCTCAGCAAGGAAGATTCGTATTGCGAAAGAGTGCAACATACAAATTGTTGATGAATCAAAACTGTTAGAGTTGATGGCCTTTAAGCCGTTTTCTCACTTTTTCCCCGGATTTGCTCCTCAACGTAAGCTTGCGAGTGAGGCTCAACTCGCATCAATCGAGAATTTCTACAATACTGAAATAGATTTTGAGATGACCGAGGTGCAAGCTAATACCTTGCTTAGCATACGGGATTACGTGCAAGCTGTTGCACGCATTATTCGACGGGAAGGAGGCAGAGTAAGTTCTGACGCAGAGGTTGTGGTTGCTGCTTTATTGGTGAACGACTCCAGCCTTTCCGACTATGCAAAGCTTTGGAATGCTCGCAGGTTCAGCCGAGGAACTCACAATAGTTATGCTCGACTAGCGAGAGATGAAACTTTTAAGATTGTCTATGACATCATGCAACGAACTATGCAGGAATATTAATCAGTGCCCTCAAGCTTGGGTTTAATAAAATATTAATTCCTGTAATTCTGGAGAAGATTAAGTTATTTATTCAGGCTGCATGTCGGAAGCGCGGACTACATGGCCCACGCGCCCGTTTATCTTAAGCTTTACGCCTGACCCTCGCGCGCCGCCTTCGTCGCCTTGGTCCACCAGACCAGTTCCTTCAGCATCCCTTTCAGCGAGCCTTCCAGCACGCCCTCGATCTCGCTGATCGGCGCATCCTGACCGCCGCTCCAGACCTTGAAGAACTCGGACCCGCCGATGTGGACAGCGTTCCGCAGCGGGACCATCTGCAATTCCACTGCGACATTGCGCAAATGCTCCAGCGACCGCGCGCCGCCCATCGAGCCATAGGCCAGCGCCCCGATCGGCTTGCGGTTCCAGCCCACGTAATCCTGGTCGAAGGCGTTCTTCACCGAGGCGGGCATCGAGTGGTTGTATTCCGCCAGCACGAACAGATAGCCGTCGAATTCGGCCACCTTCTGCTGCCAGCGCACCGCGCGCGGGTCCTGCGAGGGCACCCAGGCGTTCGAGGCCGCCTCGTCGAAGAAGGGCAGGTCATAGTCGCGCAGGTCCACCAGCTCGAAGTCGAGTTCGGGGTGATCCTTGACCTTCTCCATCAGCCAGGCGGCGGGCTTGTCGGCGAAACGCGCCTTGCGGGTCGATCCGATGATGACGGCGATCTTGGGCTTGGACATCGTGGTCTCCGTGATTAACTAGGTTTCCAGAAGATACTTCGTATCAATTAGAGACCGCGGGACGACCCCGCAAGAAGGCACCTCGATGAAACCATGGGATACTCACGACAGCGGCACCTGCCACCGCATCAGCGAGATGCTGTCGCGGATCGGCGACAAGTGGACGCTGCTGGTGGTGCGAGCGCTGGGGAACGGCCCCCGTCGTTTCTCGGCCCTGCGGCGGGAACTGGGCAGCATCTCGCAGAAGATGCTGACGCGAACGCTGCGGAACCTCGAACGCGACGGACTGGTCAGCCGCAAGGTGACTCCCAGCACGCCGCCGCAGGTGGAATATGCGCTGACGGCGATGGGAGAGGACCTGTTCGGTCCCATCACCGCGCTGTCGGACTGGACGATCACCCATGCCGACTGCATCGACGCGGCGCGGGCGGCCTATGATCAGCGTGAGGCTCAGCGCGCGGCATAGTCCATCAGCGCGCGGAACAACTCGGGCGGAAGTTTCTGCGGATCGGTGATGGTGATGGTCGTCCCGGGAGGCAGGGCCGCGGGGTCCCCGGGCGAAGCGGGGCGCTGGGTGATCCCGGTTGCCGCCGCCATCCCCGGTGGCAGCATCGGCGCGACCCCACCCCCCGGCGCCACGATCAGCGGCGGCAGTTGCGGCATCCCTTCGGCCCGCACCGGTCCCTGTTCGGCCAGGGCCTGTGCCTGTGCAGCGCCAAGCTGCTGTTCCAGCTCGCGCACGCGGCGTTCCTCAAGCTGGGAAAGCTGGGCGTTCACCTGCGCCTGCACGTCCTGCTGCATCTTCGCGGTGACGGCACCCAGCTGGGCGTTCACCGCATCGACCCCCTCGGTGAAGCCCTTGCGCCAGGCGGCATCCACGGCGGGCTGGCAATCCTGTGCAAAGGCGGGCAGGGCGAACAGGACTAGGGTGGCGGAAAGGGCGCGCATCACGACTCCTCAGGCGGTTTGCATCCCGAACGCAGGACGGGGCCGCAAGGTTCGTGCCTTCTGGCGGACGGCGGGCCGAAGCCTGCCGTCCGCCTGTTGCGGGGCTATCTTCAGCCCTTGTCGGAATCCGCGGTTTTCGGCGGGTTCATGTCCGCCGCCGGAGCTTCAACCTCGCTGACATGCGGCGCGTCGCCCGTGTTCACATCCCCGACATCCGGCGGGTTCATGTTGCCCGCCGGCGCGTCCGCCTCGGAGACATGGGGCGCTTCATCCTTGTCCGGGCCGCCTGCCTGTCCGCTCATGCCCGCAATCATCGCCCGCAGCTCGGCATTCTCGGCCCGGGCCTTGATCGCCATCTCGCGCACGACGTCGAATTCCTCGCGGGTGACGAGGTTGCGGTCGGCGAGCCAGCGGTCCACCCAGCCCTTCATGGCGGTCTCGGCCTCGTCCTTGGCCCCCTGCGCCACGCCCATGGCGTTGGTCATCAGCTTGGACACATCGTCGAAAAAGCGGCCTGGGCCGCTGCTGTGGGTGGTCATCGCGCAATCCTCTCGCAAGGCGGTAGGCTCAATATGACGGCCCCCGCCCCCGGCTTCAATGTCCCGCGCGCCGGTTGACACCCCCGGCACGCGCAGCCAAGCAGCCCCGGCACGCGCGAGGCCCCCATGATCCCTTTCCCCGAGATCTCTCCCGACATCTTCACCATCACCATCGCAGGGCGGGAATTCGCCCTGCGATGGTATGCGATGGCCTATCTGGTCGGGCTGCTGCTGGGCTGGTGGATGATCGCCACGCTGATGCGCCGCCCGCATCTGTGGGGCGGCACCGCCCCCATGCGCCCCGGCGCGGTCGAGGAACTGCTGACCTGGGTCGTCGTCGGCGTGATCCTCGGCGGGCGTCTGGGCTTCGTCCTGTTCTACGAGCCAGCCTATTACCTTGCGAACCCGGCCGAGATCATCAAGGTCTGGCAGGGCGGCATGTCGTTCCACGGCGGCTTCCTGGGCGTCGTGCTGGCCGCCTGGGCCTATGCGCGGAAGAACGGCATCGCGCCCCTGCGGCTGGCCGATGCGCTGGCAGTCGCGGCCCCCGTGGGGCTGTTCCTCGGCCGCATCGCCAATTTCATCAACGCCGAGCTTTGGGGTCGTCCTACCGATGCGCCCTGGGGCGTGATCTTTCCCGGCGAGGCCGCGCAGGACTGCCCCGGCGTCGAGGGCCTCTGCGCCCGCCACCCGAGCCAGCTTTACGAGGCAGGGCTGGAAGGGCTGCTGCTGGGGCTGGTGCTGTTTCTGCTTGTCCGCCGCGGCGGCCTCGCACGGCCCGGTCTCGTGCTGGGCGTGTTCCTCGCGGGCTACGGGCTTGCGCGCTTTGTGGTCGAGTTCTTCCGGCAGGCCGACGCGCAGTTCGTCACGCCTGACAACCCTTGGGGCCATGTCCTCGGCGGGCCGGTCTGGGGCATCACCATGGGGC
Organism: Paracoccus sp. MC1854; assembly: GCF_014164635.1. Taxonomy (NCBI): domain Bacteria; kingdom Pseudomonadati; phylum Pseudomonadota; class Alphaproteobacteria; order Rhodobacterales; family Paracoccaceae; genus Paracoccus; species Paracoccus sp. MC1854. The sequence continues at coordinate 51,189 of NZ_JACJFU010000010.1, forward strand.
AGCTTCTGTCGCTGCCGATGATCGCGGTGGGCCTGGGCTTCGTCCTCTGGACGTTGCGGAGATGACGCCGCTGGGCCGCATCATCGCAGGCCGGATCGCCGCCGAGGGGCCGATGGGGCTGGACGACTACATGCGGCTCTGCCTCATGCACCCGGATCACGGCTATTACGCCACCCGCGACCCCTTTGGCGCCCAAGGGGATTTCACCACCGCGCCCGAGATCAGTCAGATGTTCGGGGAACTGGTGGGCCTTGCGCTGGCGCAGGCCTGGCTGGATCAGGGCTCGCCCGCCCCCTTCACGCTGGCGGAACTGGGCCCGGGGCGGGGGACGCTGATGGCGGACCTGCTGCGGGCGACCCGCCGGGTGCCGGGCTTTCACGATGCAGCGCGGGTGACGCTGGTCGAAACCTCGCCGCATCTGCGGCAGGTCCAGCGCAAGCGGCTGGGCGAGATCACGCATCTTTCCTCGGTCGCGGACCTGCCCGAGATCCCGCTGTTCCTGGTCGCCAACGAGTTCTTCGACGCCCTGCCGATCCGCCAGATGCAGCGCGCCGAGGGTGGCTGGGCCGAGCGCATGGTGACGCTGGACGACAGCGGCGCGCTGACCCTGGCGCTTGCTGCGCCGGTCGCGCTGCCCCGCGCGGCGCCGGAGGGCGAGATCTGGGAGATCTGCGCCGAGGGGACCGCCATCATGTCCACCGTGGCCCAGCGCCTCGCCGTGCATGGCGGCGTGGCGATCGTGGTCGATTACGGCACCTGGGACGGCAAGGGCGACAGCCTGCAGGCGCTGCGCCGCCACGCGCCCGAGGGCATCCTCACCCATCCGGGGGAAGCCGACCTGACCGCGCATGTCGATTTTGCTCCGCTTGCGGGTGCGGCGATCCGGGCGGGTGCTGCGGCATCGGCGCCCGAGCGGCAGGGCGACTGGTTGCGCGCATTGGGGATCGAGGCGCGGGCGGCGCGGCTTGCCGCGGCTGGCGATGCGGGGGCCGAAGCCGCGCTTCACCGCTTGACCGACGCGGCCGAGATGGGCCACCTGTTCAAGGCGATGGCGGTCTGGCCGCGCCATCTTCCGCCGCCGGCGGGGTTCAGGCCCTTGCCGACCGCCGCCCCGACCCAAGCCTCTGCGACTGCCGGGCAGCCCGGCCTCGCCCCCCGATCATGACGCAATTGCGGGACGATCCGATGACGCTGGAAATCCTGACGCACCCCTCGCTGCAGCCGATCCGCCACGGGTTCTTCACCCGCAAGGGCGGGGCCTCCTCGGGCCTGTTCTCGGGGCTGAACTGCGGGCGAGGGTCCACGGACCAGCGCGACATGGTGGCCATCAACCGCGCCCGCGTGGCCGAGGCGCTGGGCGTTGGCCCCGACCGGCTGGCCACGGTCCACCAGACCCATTCCGCGCAGGTCGTGACACTGACCGAAGGCGACGACCTTGAGGCCGTGGCGATGACCGAGGCCGACGCCATCGTCAGCACCATCCCCGGCATCGCCATCGCGGTGCTGACCGCCGACTGCCAGCCGATCCTGTTTGCCGACCCCGAGGCGGGCGTGATCGCCGCCGCCCATGCGGGATGGAAAGGCGCGCTGGACGGCATCCTGCAGGAAACCGTCGCCGCCATGAAGGCCGCGGGCGCCACGGACATCCGCGCCGTCATCGGCCCCTGCATCAGCCAGCGCGCCTATGAGGTCGGCGAGGACTTCATGGACCGCTTCCTGACAGAGGACGACGGCCATGCCCGCTTCTTCGCAGGCGGGCCGAACGGGCGGCCCATGTTCGACCTGCCGGGCTTCGGCCTGTCTGTCCTGCGCGATCTGGGGGTCGAGGCCGAATGGACCCGCCACTGCACCTATTCCGACCCCGACCGCTTCTTCAGCTATCGCCGTTCCACGCACGAAGGCGCGGCGGATTACGGGCGGCTGATCTCGGCCATCACGCTCTGACGTGCTCGATCAGTTCGAAGGGCACGCCCGGCTCGTCCTTGGCGCAGCGGATGACGAGGCTGGTCTTGACGCTGGCCACGTTCTCGGCAGCCGTCAACTGGTCGGTCAGGAAGCGCTGGAAGGTGGACAGGTCGGGGGCCACGCATTTCAGGATGAAGTCGATCTCGCCGTTCAGCATGTGGCATTCGCGCACCAGCGCCCATTCGCGGGCGCGCCTTTCAAAGGCGGTCAGGTCGCGTTCGGACTGGCTGTGCAGGCGGACCATGGCGAAGACCTGCACCTCGAAGCCGAGGCTGCGCGGGTCCACGTCGGCGTGATAACCGCGGATGAAGCCCTGCTCCTCGAGCGTGCGGACGCGGCGCAGGCAGGGAGGGGCCGAGATGCCGACGCGGCGCGCCAGTTCGACATTCGTCATTCGGCCGTCGGCCTGCAGTTCCTTGAGGATGCGTCGGTCGATGTCGTCCAGCCGGGCGCCAGCCATGATGTATCCGATAAAGGGAAATCGCAGCTTTCCTATCTTCCGCAGCTTCGGTTCGCAACATTGTTTCGCGGCCTGAGGGTTTGCGCCGTTGTGGAAGACCGGGGCGTGCGGTCCGGCCTGCCTCCGGTGGGGGTATTTGGCTCCAGTGAGAAATGCTGGAACATGGGGGAGGAAGTTCTTTTCTTTCGGCAAGGAAGAGTGAAGCACAGGCAGTCCGGCGATCCGACCCGGCCCCACGGGCCCTTGCGGTTGAACCGCGGGGCGGGCGGGGTTAACTCGGGCGGAACACGCATCCATGAGGCCCGCCCGTGACCCAGACCGCCGAGACCCTGCCGACGCATCACCGGCTCATCATCATAGGTTCCGGCCCTGCGGGTTATACCGCCGCTGTTTATGCCGCCCGCGCCATGCTTGTGCCGCTGCTGATTCAGGGCATCCAGCCCGGCGGCCAGTTGACCATCACCACCGATGTCGAGAACTGGCCGGGCGATGCCTCGGTCATGGGTCCCGACCTGATGCTGCGGATGGAAACCCATGCGCGCGAGATGGGCGCGCGGATCGTCTCGGACACCGTCACGCGGCTCGACCTGTCGCAAAGACCCTTCGTGCTGGAATGCGACAGCGGCGCGCGGCTGACGGCGGATGCGCTGATCCTTGCCACCGGGGCGCAGGCGCGCTGGCTGGGGCTGGACAGCGAAAGCCGCTTCCAAGGCTTCGGCGTCAGCGCCTGCGCGACCTGCGACGGCTTCTTCTATCGCGGCCGCGAGGTGATCGTCGTCGGCGGCGGCAATACCGCTGTCGAGGAGGCGCTGTTCCTGACCAACTTCGCCAGCAAGGTGACGCTGGTCCACCGCCGCGACAGCCTGCGGGCCGAGCGCATCCTGCAGGACCGCCTGTTCAAGCACCCCAAGGTCGAGGTCATCTGGAACCACGAGATTGCCGAGATCACCGGCACCGACCAGCCGCTTGGCGTGACCGGCGTGCTGCTGCGCTCGACCGGGGATGGCAGCACCCGCATGGTCGGCGGCGACGGCGTCTTCATCGCCATCGGCCACTCGCCCGCGTCCGAACTGGTCAAGGGCCAGCTTGAACTGCGCGATGGCGGTTATGTGAAGGTCGAGCCGGGCAGCACCCGCACCTCGGTTCCCGGCGTCTTCGCTGCGGGCGACCTGACCGACGACACCTATCGGCAGGCCATCACCAGCGCCGGCATGGGCTGCATGGCGGCGCTGGACGCCGAGCAGTGGCTGGCCGCGCAGGGTCTGGCTCAGGGCACGACCACGCCCGCCACCGCGACCGAGCTTCCCCAGCCGCAAGTGGCCGACGGGTGACACCCGCCAGCCATGCGTTAAGCGAAACCCAGCCCTCGGCTCGGCCGCAGGTTGCAGAAGACTGGCCTTGGGGCTAAGGGGCGGGCGCACACCGTGAGCCTGTTGCGCGGTGCAGCGCCATGTCACGAACCATCGAGTGTAAGATGACCCAGCCGCCGAACCTCGCGCCGATCCCGGAACTTTATGTCAACGCCGACTCGGCGCAGAAGCTCAAGGCGGACGCCGGCGACATGCCGTCCTGGGACCTGACGCCGCGCCAGCTTTGCGATGTCGAGCTGCTGATGAACGGCGGCTTCCACCCACTCAAGGGTTTTTTGACCGAGGCCGATTATGACGGCGTGGTCGAGAACATGCGCCTGTCCTCGGGCGGGCTGTGGCCGATGCCGATCACCCTGGACGTGAGCCAGGAGTTTGCCGACAAGATCGAGCCGGGCACCGACATCGCGCTTCGTGACCAGGAGGGCGTGATCCTCGCCATCCTGTCGGTCACCGACAAATGGGTGCCGAACAAGAAGCGCGAGGCCGAAAAGGTTTTTGGGGCCGACGACGTGGCGCATCCGGCGGTCAACTACCTGCACAACGTCGCGAGTCCGGTCTATCTGGGTGGGCCGATCACCGGCATCCAGCCGCCGACGCATTACGACTTCCGCGCCCGCCGCGACACGCCGAACGAGTTGCGCGCCTTCTTCCGCAAGATGGGCTGGCGGCGCATCGTGGCCTTCCAGACCCGCAACCCGCTGCACCGCGCCCATCAGGAACTGACCTTCCGCGCGGCGCGCGAGGCGCAGGCGAACCTGCTGATCCACCCGGTCGTCGGCATGACCAAGCCGGGCGACGTGGACCATTTCACCCGCGTCCGCTGCTACGAGGCCGTGCTGGACAAATACCCGCAGGCGACCACGCATCTGTCGCTGCTGAACCTTGCGATGCGGATGGGCGGCCCGCGCGAGGCGGTATGGCACGGCATGATCCGCCGCAACCACGGGCTGACCCACATGATCGTCGGTCGCGACCACGCGGGGCCGGGCAAGAACAGCCAGGGGCAGGACTTCTACGACCCCTACGCCGCGCAGGATCTGTTCCGGCAGCACCAGGACGAGATCGGCATCGAGATGGTCGATTTCAAACAGATGGTCTATGTGCAGGAACGTGCCCAATATGAACCCCGCGACGAGGTCGAGGAGGGCGCGACCATCCTCGACATCTCGGGCACCGAGCTGCGCCGCCGTCTGCGCGAGGGGCTGGATATCCCCGAGTGGTTCAGCTTCCCCGAGGTCGTGACGCAGCTGCGCCGCACCTCGCCGCCGCGCGACCAGCAGGGCTTCACGGTGTTCTTCACCGGGCTTTCTGGGTCCGGCAAGTCCACCATCGCCAACGCCCTGATGGTCAAGCTGATGGAGATGGGCGGGCGCCCCGTGACGCTGCTGGACGGCGATGTGGTCCGCAAGCACCTTTCCTCGGAACTGGGCTTTTCCAAGGAACACCGCGACATCAACATAAAGCGCATCGGCTATGTCGCGTCCGAGATCACCAAGAACGGCGGCATCGCCATCTGCGCGCCCATCGCGCCCTATACGGCCACCCGCCGCGCGGTGCGCGAGATGATCGAGCAGTTCGGCGCCTTCATCGAGGTCCATGTCGCCACCTCGCTTGAGGAGTGCGAGCGCCGGGACCGCAAGGGGCTCTACAAGCTCGCCCGCGAAGGCAAGATCAAGGAGTTCACCGGCATCTCGGACCCCTACGAGGAACCCGCGACGCCCGAGTTGCGCGTCCAGACCGAAGGGGTGGACGTCGATTACGCCGCCCAGCAGGTGCTGCTGAAGCTGGAACAGATGGGCCTGATCGGGTTGAACTGATCGACTCATTGACAAGATGCCGCCCTCCGGTCCAACCCGGAGGGCGTTTTCGTCCCCGAGCCCCGGATGCCACAGCCCGTCCTTATCCTTTCCATGAAATGGGGCACGCTTTACGGCGCGGCGGATGTGAACAACCTTGCGGCAGGAGTGCGGCGGCATCTGGACCAGCCGCACCGCTTCATCTGCTTCACCGATGACGCGGCCGGGCTTGATCCCCGGATCGAGGCCCATCCGTTGCCCGCGCTCGACATGCCGCCGGGCAACCAGGATACGCGCTGGCGCAAGCTTGCCCTGTTCAACCCCGATCTTTTCGGGCTTTCCGGCACGGCGCTGTTTCTGGACCTCGATCTGGTGGTGGTCGGGCCGCTCGGCCCGTTCTTCGACCATCCGGGCCGCTTCGTGATCCTGCGCGACGACGACCTGTTCCGGCCCAAGCCCCTGCGGCGGCTGAACCGCTCGCGCGACCGCTTCCTGCACATGGTCGGCAACACCTCGGTCTTCCGCTACGAGATCGGCGCCCATCCCGAGATCGTCGAGACCTATGTCGCCGACCCGCAGGCGGCCGCCAGGCGCTACGAGCACGAGCAGCAGATGGTCAGCGACATCCTGCACCGGCAGGGGGCGTTGGGATACTGGCCGCGCAGTTGGTGCGTCAGCTTCAAGAACGACTGCGTGAGGCGCGGACCCGCGAGCTACCTGCGCGATCCCGAGTGCCCGGCGGACGCGCGGATCGTGCTGTTTGCGGGCAGCCCCAAGATGGCCGATGTGCTGGCCGGTCGGGGCGGGCGCTGGTATCGCCACATCGGCGACACCGGCTGGCTGCGCCGCGCTTGGGAAGACAATCCATGAGCCTGCATCTCGTCACCGGTTCTGACGACAACTACTTGCCGGGGGTGCTGGTGCTGATCGCCTCGGCGGCGGCCCATACGCCGGGGCTGAGGGCGACGGTGCTGGACAATGGCATCTCGGCCGCGAACCGCGCCCGCATCGACGCGCTGGGCACCCGGCTGGGCATCCCCGTCAGGCGGATCGAGATCGACGGGGACGACTTCGCCGACCTGCCGGTCACGCGCGGGCACCTGACACGCAGCACCTATTTGCGGCTGCTGATCCCCGCGCTGATGCCCGACGAGGATCGCGTCCTCTACATGGACTGCGACATGGTCGTGACGGATGACTTGTCCCCGCTGGGAAGGCTGCCGCTTGATGATGCGCTGCTGGCCGCGGTCCCGTGCCCCAGCCCCAGCGCGCCCGAACTGGCGGACATGGGGATGCCGCGGGGGGAATATGTCAACGCGGGGCTTCTGGTCATGAACCTGCCCGCCTGGAGGGCCGAGGGCCTTGCCGACCGTTGCAGGGCGCTGTTGTCCGACCCGAGCCGTCCCTTGCGGAGCGAAGATCAGAGCGCCCTCAACCTCGCCGCCCGTGGCCGGGTGCTGCCTTTGCCCGCGCGCTTCAACACCTATGCCGATCCGGCGGCCCATGGGACGGTTGCCGACCTGCCGCGCGACCCGGCGGTGATCCACTATGTCGTCGGGCTCAAGCCTTGGGCCGGGCGGGTTCCCCTTGGTCGGGTGTGGGAGAGCTATGCGGCCACCATTGCCGACCTGATGCCACCGCTGGACAAGGAAAGATGGAAGCGGCGCCTGTCCGGATGGAACACGCGCCGCAAGGTCATCCTAGGGGCGATGCTGGGTCGCCCCAAATACCGCGCCCGCCTGCAGGTCGAGCGGGCGATCCGCGACATGGAACACCGGCTTGCCGCCGGTGTCCCGCAGCCGCTCAGTGGACGCTGACAGGCACCAGTTCGTTCTGGCGCGCGAGGGCGAATGCGAGGCGGCGGTCGGCGACCAGCGCCAAGCGCTCGCCATCGACGCCGTGGACGGCATAAAGCGCGTCCAGTTCGGGCGCCTGCATCCGCACCTCGGTGGGAAGGCTCTCCATCGTCACGCGGCGGACATAGACGGTGTTGCCGGCGTCGGTCGGAAAATCGTGTTTCATGTTCATGGCGATCCCCTTCACTTTCGGCTGATCGGTATGGTCTTGACGAAGCTCTGCGGCGTCACCCGCCGCAGATCGATGTGAAGCAATCCGTTTTCCAACGCGGCATTCTCGACCTCGATCCCTTCGGCCAGCACGAAACTGCGCTGAAAGGCGCGGGCGGCGATGCCCCGATGCAGGAAGACCCGCTCGTCCGAGCCCTCGGCCTGCCGCCCGCGGATCACCAGTTGCCGATCCTCGATGGTCAGCGACAGGTCGTCCTCGGCGAAGCCCGCGACGGCCAGGGTGATGCGGAACCCGTCGGGGGCGCGATGCTCGATGTTGTAGGGCGGGTAACCCTCGGCCCCCTTGGCGGCACGTTCCGCCAGCCGTTCAAGCTGGTCGAAGCCCAGCAGGTAGGGGTGGGTGCCCAAGGTCATCTTGGTCATCGGCGTCCTCGGTCAACAAGCGACTGCTTCGGCCCGGCCCCGTTGCGGCGACCCGGCCATGACCATGATATGTAGGCGCGGCCCGCGTCCCGCAAGAGGGGGCAAGGTTATGCTTACCAAAGCGAAAATCCGCAGCTATGATCCTTTGGCGCGCCTGCACGCGCCCGGCAGGCCTGACGATTCGATGAACGCCCAGAACGAGATGTCGCATGACGAGATGGCCCGCACCCGGCTGGACGGGCTGCGGCGTCAGCATCGCGAACTTGACGAGGCGATCATGGCCATGGCCGTGGACGGCGTCGTCTGCAGCATGACACTGGGCCGGATGAAGCGGCAGAAGCTGGCGCTCAAGGACCAGATCGCCCGGCTGGAGGACGAGCTGACTCCCGACATCATCGCCTGATTGCGCCCGCCGGCGCCGCCGGTATGATGCGGGCTTTCCGCGCGAAGGGGGCAGGGATGACGGTTCCGGTCGGCATCATCATGGGCAGCCAGTCAGACTGGGCCACGATGCGCGAGGCGGCGGCGATTCTGGACGAACTGGGCGTGGCTTATGAGACGCGCATCGTCAGCGCCCACCGCACCCCCGACCGGTTGTGGGACTATGGCCGTTCCGCCCTGGGCCGGGGCCTTCAGGTCATCATCGCGGGGGCGGGCGGGGCGGCGCATCTGCCCGGCATGATGGCATCCAAGACCCAGTTGCCGGTGATCGGGGTGCCCGTCCAGACCCGTGCCCTGAACGGTGTCGACTCCCTTTATTCCATCGTCCAGATGCCCAAAGGCTTCCCTGTCGCCACCATGGCGATCGGTGCGGCCGGAGCGGCCAACGCGGGGCTGATGGCCGCCGCGATCCTTGCCCTTTCCGACCCTGCGCTGGCGCAGCGTCTGGACGACTGGCGCGCGGCGCTGTCGGCCTCGATACCCGAGGAGCCTGCCGATGACTGACCCGCTGAAACCCGGCGCCACCATCGGCATCCTCGGCGGCGGCCAGTTGGGCCGGATGCTGTCCGTTGCCGCCAGCCGCCTCGGCTATCGCTGCCACATCTACGAACCGGGGCCTGCGCCAGCCGCCGACGTGGCCCACCGCCTGACGAGCGCCCCCTACGAGGACGACACCACCCTGCGCGACTTCGCGGCTTCGGTCGATGTAGTCACCTACGAGTTCGAGAACGTCCCCGCCGCCTCGCTGGACCTGATCGAAAGCTTGGTCCCGATCCGCCCGAACCGCCGTGCGCTGGCCGTGAGCCAGGACCGGCTGGCGGAAAAGGACTTTCTCGGGGGACTGGGCCTATCGGTTGCACCCTATGCCGCCGTCGGTTCGGCCGACGACCTCGGCACCGCGATGCAGGGACGGGACCGCGCCATCCTTAAGACCCGGCGAATGGGCTATGACGGCAAGGGGCAGGTCCCCATCAAGGCGGGCGACGACCTTTCCGCCGCATGGGCGCAGGTGAACGCGCCGTCGGTTCTGGAAGGCTTCGTTGATTTCACCGCCGAGATCAGCGTCATCGTCGCCCGTGGTCAGGATGGCGCCGTCGCGGCCTACGATCCGGGCCTGAACGTCCACCGCGAGGGCATCCTGCGGACCACCACCGTCCCCTGCGGCCTGTCCGCGCGGCTGATCCCCGATGCCGTGCTGACCGCCAGCCGCATTGTCACCGCGCTCGACTATGTGGGTGTGATGGGAGTGGAACTGTTCGTCACGCCGCGCGGCCTGATCGTCAACGAGATCGCCCCGCGCGTCCACAACTCGGGCCACTGGACGCAAGCGGGCTGCGCCGTGGACCAGTTCGAGCAGCATATCCGCGCCGTCGCGGGCCTGCCTCTGGGCGACGGCAAGCGCCACGCCGACGTGGTGATGGAGAACCTGATCGGCGACGACATCGACCGCTTGCCGGACCTGCTGCGGCAGAGCGACACCCAGATCCACCTTTATGGCAAGGCCGAGGCCCGCCCCGGCCGCAAGATGGGTCACGTCAACATCATCCGCCGCTGAAGCCTGACGCCTGCGGGCTTCTTTCTGGCTCAAATACCCATTGCGGCAGTGCCATCAGGCGCGCCGCCCCCGGTTCAGGCCCGAGGCAGCACCTCGCGCAAATAGCGCACCATGTTGCCGCCCATGACATTGGCGATCTCGTCCTCGGTCAGCCCTGCATCCATCAGCGCCTGCGTCAGCGCGGACAGTCCCGCCGCGTCGAAGGGCACGCCGACCGAGCCGTCCCAGTCCGAGCCCAGCGCCACGTGATCCTCGCCCACCAGCGCGATTGCGGCGAGGATGGAGGCAGCGATCCCCGCCGGACTGTCGTTGCAGGTCACGTCCGGCCAGAAGCCGATCCCGATGATCCCGCCGCTGGCCGCCACCGCCTGCAGCAGGTCGTCCTGAAGGTTCCGCGGCGTGTTGCAGGTGCCATGCACGCCGGTATGGCTGATGATCGGCCGCGTCCCCGGCATCGCCAGCACGTCGCGCACCATCTGCGGCGAGGCATGGGCGAGGTCGATGACCATGCCCCGGCGCACGGCTTCCGCGACCACCTCGCGCCCGAAATCCGTCAGCCCCGCCTGCGACTGCCCGTGCAACGAGCCGCCGAGTTCGTTGTCGAAGAAATGCGTGAGCCCGACCAGCCGGTAGCCCGCGCCCTCCAGCACCGCGAGGTTGGTGAGGTCGCCTTCCAGCGGATGCGCGCCCTCGATCCCCAGGATCGCGCCGACGACCCGGCTGCCCGAGGCCCGATCCGCCAGAACCGCATCCAGATCGCCGCGCGTGCGGATCAGACGCAGGCTTGCGGGCTCGGCCTCGGCCAGACGCCGCAGCCGGGCGGCTTGGTCGAGCGCCCGCTCCTTGAGGCTGAACCATGTCTGCACAGGGCGAAGCTGGCCGATCACCAGCGGGGTGATGTTGTCGGGGGCCGCGGCCTCGTTTTCCGCATAGTTCTGGCCGCGCGGGCTTCGGGTGACGGCGGTGAAGACCTGGATGGCGATGTTGCCCTGATCCAGCCGCGGCAGGTCCACGTGCCCCTCGGGGCGGCGCACCGACAGGTCGCGGTCCCACAGCAGGGCGTCGGCATGCAGGTCGCCGATCACCAGCCGGTCATGCAGCGCCTGTGCCTGCGGCGAGACCGGCCAAGGGCTGCGCGCGGTGACCGGGTTCAACTGGTCGGCCACGATGCGCGGGCCGAAGACCCCGACCCCGAGCGCGCCCAGCAGCACCACCGCCAGAAGCACCCAGAGGACGCGCAGAACACCGCGGCCGCGGCGCCGGCGAAAGGGATCGCGCGCCACCGGCTCAGGCTTCCATCGCCTCAAGCTCGTCGATGAAGCCCTCGATCATGGACAGGCCCTTGTCCCAGAAGGCGGGGTCCGCCGCGTCCAGCCCGAAGGGTGCCAGCAGTTCCGAATGATGCTTGGAGCCGCCCGCGCGCAGCATCTCGAAGTATTTCGCCTGGAAGCCCTCGGGCTGCGCCTCGTAGGCCGCATAAAGCGCATTCACCAGCCCGTCGCCGAAGGCATAGGCATAGACGTAGAAGGGCGAGTGCACGAAATGCGGGACGTAGGTCCAGAAACTCTCATATCCCGGCATGAACTCGAAGGCGTCGCCCAGCGATTCATGCTGGATCGACATCCAGATCGCGTTGATGTCGTCGGGGGTCAGTTCGCCTTCTGCCCGCGCCGCGTGCAGGCGGCATTCGAAATCGTAAAAGGCGATCTGGCGGACGACGGTGTTGATCATGTCCTCGACCTTGCCCGCCAGCAGCGCCTTGCGCTGGGCCGGGTCTTCCGTCTTCGCCAGCAGCGCGCGGAAGGTCAGCATCTCGCCGAAGACTGAGGCCGTTTCCGCAAGCGTCAGCGGCGTCGAGGACAGGAGTTCTCCCTGGCCCGCCGCCAGCCGCTGGTGGACGCCGTGGCCCAACTCATGCGCCAGCGTCATCACGTCGCGCGGCTTGCCGAGGTAGTTCAGCAGCACATAGGGATGGGCGTCGGTGACGGTCGGATGCGCGAAGGCGCCCGGCGACTTGCCCGGCTTCACGCCCGCGTCGATCCAGCCCTTCTCGAAGAACGGCTGGGCCAGCTTTGCCAGCTCCGGGTCGAAGCCTGCGTATGCGTCCAGCACCGTCGCCTTGGCCTCGTCCCAGCCGACCAGACGCGGGCTTTCCTGCGGCAAAGGCGCGTTGCGGTCCCAGACCTGCAGCTTGTCGAGGTCGAGCCATTTCGCCTTCAGCCGGTAATAGCGGTGCGACAGGCGCGGATAGGCGGCGACCACCGCATCGCGCAGCGCCTGCACGACCTCGGGTTCGACGTGGTTCGACAGGTGCCGCGCGGTCTGGGGCGTCGGCAACTTGCGCCACCTGTCCTCGATCGCCTTTTCCTTCGCCAGCGTGTTGTGGATGCGCGAGAAAAGCTTGACGTTCCCGCCGAAGACCTCGGCCAGTGCCCTGGCCCCGGCCTCGCGCTGCCTGCGGTCGTGGTCGGTCAGCAGGTTCAGCGTGGCTTCCAGCCCCAGTTCCTCGCCGTCCACATCGAAGGTCAGGGCGGCGGTGGTTTCGTCGAACAGCCGGTTCCAGGCGGCGGCGCCCACGACCGAGTTGTCATGGAGGAACTTCTCAAGCTCATCCGACAACTGATAGGGGCGCATCGCCCGCATCCGGTCGAACACCGGCTTGTAGCGCGACGGCCCGCAGGGGGCGCTGAAGGTCTGGGCGTAGACATCATCGGGGATGCGGTTGAATTCCAGGCTGAAGAACACCAGCGGAGTCGTCATGTCCGTGATCTTCGCCTGCAGGTCGCCCAGCATCTTGGCGCGTCCCGCGTCGGTCGTGTTCTGGTAATAGCGCAGGCCCGCATAGGACATGATCCGCCCGGCGATCAGGTCGATCTCCTCGTAGCGCTGGATGCATTCCAGCATCCCGGCGGGGGTCAGGCCGGCCAGCTTGCCTTCGTAGTCGGCGGCGAAGCTGGTGCAGGCGGCCTGCAGCCTTTCAAGGTCGCGCGCCAGTTCCGGCGCCTCGGGCGAGGCGTAAAGGTCGGTCAGGTCCCATTCCGGCAGGTTTCCCAGCGAAACACCGGCGCCGTGGTTTTCAGCGTCAAGCAGCAGGGTCTCGCGAAGGGGCAGGCGGGTCATGGGGATCTCCTTTTCAGCATTGCCCAACATTTGTCCTCTGAGGGCCGTCGGTTCAACCCGTGCTGTGGCATCGGGCGGGGTGTCTGCGTTGAGGTTGGGTCGGGCGCTGCCCCATCGTCGCATACGACGATCCTGGGATTTTTGCGTGAAGAAGATGGGGGCAGAGGAAGGTTCCGGCGCGTCCGGCGATTGCCAGCCACGCGCCCGGACCCTAGCCTCGCGCCCGACGATCACCCGAAGGAGAGGCTGCCATGCCCGACACCGACCGCCCGCAAGGCTTTGACACGCTTGCCATCCACGCGGGTTCAGCACCCGACCCTGCCACGGGCGCGCGGCAGGTGCCGATCTACCAGACAACGGCCTACCAGTTCCGCGATGCCGAGCATGCCGCCCGGCTTTTCGGGCTGAAGGAGGTCGGCTACATCTATTCCCGCCTGACCAACCCCACCGTCGCGGCACTGCAGAGCCGCGTGGCGGCACTGGAAGGGGGCGCAGGGGCGGTTTGCTGTTCCTCGGGGCACGCGGCGCAGATCATGGCGCTGTTCCCGCTGATGGGGCCGGGCAGGAACCTCGTCGCATCGAGCCGGCTTTACGGCGGCACGGTCACCCAGTTCGGCCAGACGATCCGCCGCTTCGGCTGGTCCTGCCGGTTTGTCGACCTTGAGGATGCGGCGGCCGTGCGCGCCGCCATCGACGAGGACACGCGGGCGATCTTCTGCGAATCGATCTCGAACCCCGGTGGCTACCTGACCGACATCCCGGCGCTGGCGCAGATTGCCGATGAAGCGGGGGTGCCGCTGATCGTGGACAACACGCTGGCGACACCCGCGCTGTGCCGGCCCATCGAGGCGGGGGCGACCCTGGTCGTCCACAGCCTGACGAAATACCTGACCGGCAACGGCACCGTCATGGGCGGGGCGGTGATCGACTCGGGCCGCTTTGACTGGTCGGCCTCGGACAAGTTCCCCTCGCTGTCCCAGCCCGAGCCGGCTTATCACGGGCTCAAGTTCCAAGAAACCTTCGGGCCTGCCGCCTTCACCTTCCATTCCATCGCCATCGGGCTGCGCGATCTGGGCATGACCCTGAACCCGCAGGCCGCGCATTACACGCTGATGGGGATCGAGACGCTGGGCCTGCGGATGCAGCGCCATGTCGAGAATGCCAGGAAAGTGGCCGAGTGGCTGGAGACCGATCCCCGCGTCGAGGAGGTCAGCTATGCCGGCCTGCCGTCCTCGCCTTGGGCCGACCGCCTGCAGCGGCTTTATCCCAAGGGGGCAGGGGCGCTGTTCACCATTCGACTGAAGGGCGGATACCAAGCCTGCGTGGAGATGATCGGGCGGCTGAAGATGATCAGCCATGTCGCGAATCTCGGGGATGCGCGGACGCTGGCGATCCATTCGGCCTCAACCACGCACAGCCAGTTGACCGAAGAACAGCAGATCGCCGCGGGCGCCGGGCCGGACTTGGTGCGGCTTTCGATCGGCATCGAGGACGTGCAGGATATCATCGCCGATCTGGATCAGGCGCTGAGCTGAAACAGGCAGGGCCGCAAGGACGCGGCCCTCTCAGCCGCGGGGACCGAAAAGGATCACTGCGGCCCCGGCAAGGCAGAGGGCGGCGCCGATCGCATCCCAGCGGTCGGGCCGCACCCCTTCGACCGCCCAGAGCCACCCGAGCGAGGCGCAGATGTAGATCCCGCCATAGGCCGCGAAGGCCCGCCCTGCCGCATCCGACGGCACGCGCGTCAGCAGGACGGCGAACAGCAACAGGCTTGCCGTTCCCGGCAGCGCCCACAGCCAGCTTTTCCCCGTCCGCAGCCAGGCCCAGAAGGCAAAGCATCCCGCGATCTCGGCCAGCGCGGCGACTGCATAGACCAGCCCCGTCATGCGGAAGCCACCCGCTGCGGGGCAGACACGCCATTCATGTCGTGAAAGGATAAGATGGTGGAGCCAAGGGGAGTCGAACCCCTGACCTCTTGAATGCCATTCAAGCGCTCTACCAACTGAGCTATGGCCCCACCGGAGGTCTCGGGCTGCGTTGTCCGCCGCCCGCGTGGGGGGTCGTATATGGGCAGTCGCGCAGGGGTGCAAGCGAAAAAGAACGCCGTCTCTGCCCTGGGTCATCTGTCTGCGCAAGTTCCTGACCCGCAAAAGAAAAGGGGGCCGAAGGCCCCCCTTGGAAAGCGATGTGGTCCTGCTCAGTCCTCGTCGGGCTCGGCCACGTCGGCGATCTCGTCCAGCGACACGTCGGCGTCATCGTCCTCGTCAAGCAGGTCGTCGTCCAGTTCGCCCGCATCCGTCGCATCGTCCAGATCGTCGTCGATCACCTCATCCGTTTCAGCCTCGCGCGCGGCAGCCTTTTCCGCGATCAGGGAACGGGTGCGTGCGCTCATGAGGCTTTCGGCCGAAAACTCGGTGCTGCAGGCCGGGCAGGTCATGGGATCGTTGCGAAGGTCGTAGAAACGGCTTCCGCAGGCGGGGCAAAGGCGCTTGGTGCCCCATTCCTCTTTGGGCATGGTGTTCTCTTTTCGCCAAGGGTCAGGTAAATCCGGCCTCCCGTGCCACAGGGCATGGGGGGTGTCAAAGGCTTTCGGACGGCGCAGAGGTGACGCTTGGACGGCACTGTGATTCTGACGGATGGAACAACGGTCAGCCTGCGCCGGACGACCCGCGCCCGGCGGATGACGCTGCGCGTCTCGCGCAGGGACGGCTCGGTGACGCTGACGCTGCCGCCGAGCCTGGCCCGGGCAGAAGCGCTGGCCTTCCTGGACGACCGCAGCGATTGGCTTTCGCGCGCCCTGGCCGGGGTCGAGCCGCAGCAATCGGTGGAGTTCGGGACTGCCCTGCCGGTCGAGGGAAGGCCGCTGACACTGACCCCTGCGCCGGTGCGCGCGCCGCGGGTCGAGGCGGCGCTGCTGCTGCTGCCCGGAGGGCATTCGGCTGCGGTGTCGGCGGGGGCCTATCTTCGCACGCTGGCGCAGGCGCGGCTTGCGGCGGCAAGTGACCGCCATGCCTCAGCCCTCGGCCGCCGCTTTGTCGCGATCACGCTGCGCGACACGCGGTCGCGCTGGGGCAGTTGCACGCATCAGGGGCGGCTGATGTATTCCTGGCGGCTGGCCATGGCGCCGCCCGAGGTGCTGGACTACGTCGCCGCCCATGAGGTCGCGCATCTGGCGCATATGAATCATTCGCCGGCCTTCTGGGGAACGGTTGCCCGGCTGTATCCGGGATTCGCGCAGCCAAGGGCATGGTTGCGGCAGAATGGCGCAAGCCTGCACGCATGGCGCTTCCGGGCCGAATAAGGCCGGCGAGGGTGGCTGCGTTCGCGGATATTTCCACACAGAAGAGGAGGAGACGCTTCTTGGATGAAATGAGCGCGTTTCTGCGTTCCAGGCATCAAGGAAATTGACAGCTTTCCCCGACGTGATCACAAATGCGCATGGTGACGACGCTGCGCCCTCAGACGACAACCCAGCCCGCCGTGCATGAGCGGCTGTATCGCGCCCTGCGAAGCCGGATCATGCTGGGCGAACTGCCGCCCGGCCGTGCGCTGACCCTGCGCGGGATCGCGGCCGAGGAACGTGTCAGCATGACCCCCGCGCGGGAAGCGGTCCGCCGGCTGGTGGCCGAAGGGGCGCTGACGCTGTCGGCCTCGGGGCGCGTGTCCACCCCCGCGCTGTCGGTCGAGCGGATCGAGGAGCTTGCCGCACTGCGTGCCCTGATCGAGCCGGAACTGGCCAGCCGCGCCCTTCCCCGCGCCCATCTTGCGCTGATCGACCGGCTTGCGGTGATCAACACCGCCATCGGCGAGGCGGCGCAGAACCACGACTCGGTCGGATACATCCGCAGCAACCTTGAATTCCACCGCACGCTCTACCTGCGCGCACAGGCGCCGGCGATGCTGGCGATGCTGGAAACGATCTGGCTGCAGCTCGGGCCGACCATGCGCGCCGTCTACCAGCGGATGCGCCGGAACGAGGCGCCCCGGCATCACCGCATGATCCTCGCCGCGCTGCGGGCGGGGGATGAGCCGGCGCTGCGGCTGGCGATCAGGACGGATGTGACGCAGGGACTGCGCCATCTGCTGCCGACGGCAGGAGAGGCAGGCCGCTGAGGTCAGACTTCCTCGATCCGCAGCTCTACCGGATCGCCTTCGACGACGCCCGTGCGCGGCAGCGCCTCCATCGCGTGGTCGATCGCCTCGGGCGTGGTCTTGTGGGTGACGATCAGCACCGGCGCCGAACCCGAGGCGTGACCATACTGTCGCATCCGGTCGATCGAGATGCCTGCCTCGCCCAGCACCGAGGCCACCTTTGCCAGCGCCCCCGGCTTGTCGGCCAGCGTCAGCCGCAGGTAGTAGGCCGCAGGCACAGCGGTCCGCGCCGTCTGGGGCGAGTCGAGCGTTACCGCCGGCTGCCCGAAGACCGGCAGACGGACCCCGCGCGCCAGTTCCACGATGTCGGACATGACCGCGCTGGCCGTCGGCCCTTCGCCCGCGCCCGCGCCGCGCAGCACGATCTGGCCGACCGAGTCGCCTTCGATCACCACCATGTTGGTGCCGCCTTCCAACTGCCCCAGTGGGCTGTCGCAGGGCACGAGGCAGGGCGACATCCGCTGTTCCAGCCCCCGCGCCGTCATCTGCGCCACACCCAGAAGCTTGATGCGATAGCCCATGTCGGCGGCGCGGCTGATGTCGTCGATCGAGACGCGCTCGATCCCCTCGATTTCCACGCCGTCGAAGGCCATCTTGGTCCCGAAGGCCAGCGAGGCGAGGATCGCGAGCTTGTGGCTGGCGTCGATGCCGCCCACGTCCAGCGTCGGGTCAGCCTCAAGATAGCCGAGCCGTCGGGCTTCCTCGAACACCGTGTCATAAGGCAGGCCGGCTGACTGCATCCGGGTCAGGATATAGTTGCAGGTGCCGTTCATCACACCCATGACCCGCTTGATGCGGTTGCCGGCGAGGCTTTCGGTCAGCGTCTTGATGACGGGAATGCCGCCCGCGACAGCGGCCTCGAAGCGGATGGTGCGGCCGGCGGCCTCGGCCCGCTCGGCCAGCTTGTGCCCGTGAACGGCCAGAAGGGCCTTGTTCGCGGTGATGACGTCCTTGCCGTTGTCCAGCGCCAGTTCGATCATCTCGCGTGCGGCACCGTTCTCTCCGCCGATCAGTTCGACCACCACGTCCACGTCGTCGCGCAGGGCGAGATCGGCGGCCCGCTCCACCCAGGCATAGCCCGACAGGTCGGCATCACGGTTGCGGGTGCGGTCGCGGGCGCAGATGGCGGTGATCTCGACGGGCCGCCCGGCGCGCAACGCGATCAGGTCGGGGTGCTTCTGGATGATCTTGACCACGCCGATCCCGACGGTCCCCAGACCGGCGATGCCAAGGCGCAGCGGCGTGGGCGTGGCGGACATGAAGGGCCTCGTCTGATGAAGGGCAGGGCAGCGTTCGGGTGTTAGCGCGGGGTTTGGGGCTTGGCAACGTGGCCGCGTCTACAACCAGCGGCGGGTGCGCGCGGCCCACAGGTCGAAGGCTTGGGCATCGCGGCGGCGCAGCCACGCCTCCTCTTGCCGGATGAAGCGGCGGTCGAGCAGCAGGACAAAGAGGGGCACGAGGATCAGCGCCGCGAATGGCTGCCAGACAAGGCAGAGCCCGGCAAGAATCAACACGTCGCTCAGGTAGATCGGGTTCCGGGACAGGCGAAAGACCCCATGCGTCACCAGGGCGGTCGGTTGCCGCGTCGGATCGACCGTTGCGCCCGCGCGCATCATCGTCAGGGCCGCGACGGCCATCAGTCCCAGTCCCAGCCCCGCCAGCGTCCAGCCTGCCGTGGGGAGGCCGGGCATCGGCAGGATTTGTCCCGCAAGAAAGGCGAGAAGCGCGAAGGCCAGCAGCCAGACCGGCGGATAGTCTGCCAGCTTCCGGATCATCTGTGTCACGGCTGGTTTCCTATTCCCGCCACAGCCGGTCCACCCAGTCGGTGGGACGAAGATAGTGCCGCAGGTGGCGGCCGAGGCTTTCGCGTCGGCGTCCGTCGAAAGCCGCGCGAAGATGGTCGAAGGAAGGGCGCGGGCTGTCCTTCTCGCTCCACCGGCCGGCAATGGCGTCCGGCGGGTTGAGGCTGCCGGCGAAGATCACGATGCGCGCCCCTTTCGGGATGCGCGGCGCGGACCAGTAGCGCGCAGGAAAGGCCGGGACGCAATCGGCGCGGAAATGGACGACCCAACCCTTGGGCCAGAACCTGACGCCCCCCGGCGCGCGGCGGGTGACGAAACGCTGCTCGAAGCGGTATTCGTCGGCGATGCCCTGCGGGTCGGCGCGGAAGATTTCCTGCAAGGGGGCGAGCTTGCCGACCCGCATCCGGTAGACCGAGGTCTGGCCCAGCTTCTCGAAGGGCTTGATGCTTTGCGGGTTGGTGGCCAGCACCGTGTCGTCGGGATCGCCGAAGCTGAAGAAATCATCCAGATTGCCGACGATCACCACGTCGAGGTCGAGAAACAGCACCGTTCCGGTGATATCCCCCAAGTCCCCCCAGAGCCGCGACTTGGGCCATTTCCCCAGCGTGTTCCTTGGCGCCTCATAGTCGAACTCGGGCAGGGGCCGCACCACGACATCAGGGTGCAGTCCGGCGCCATCATCGGTGAAGCAGATCAGCCGGAAGGGCGGGGTGATGTTCCGCGCGATCATCCCCCGCAGGCGGTTGACGTATTCGGGACCGAACTTGCTGCCCCACTTGATGCAGATGATCTGTTTGACGGCGCTCATGGTTCCGAGTCGTGGCACGGGCATGGGCAAAGGGGCAAGCGGAAGAAAGGGGCTTTGCCCCTCGGTTCCTTCGGGACCTCACCCCAGGGTATTTGGGACCAGAAAGAAGATGCGGGACAGGAGGCTTCTTTCTGGTTCAAATACCTCGGGGCTTCCGGGTGCCCGGACAGGAAAACATCCGTGATGGTTGTCTTCCCGCCTGACAGGTCCGAGGGACTGTTTTCAGCGAGGAAGCCGCAGCAGCGGCCAGGGGGGCAGTCAACCCCCCAGTGCGGCGGTAACGCGGGACTCAGGCCGGGCGCCGGGTCCGCACGATGTCGAGGATCTCGCGCGCGGCATAGGGGATGTTGGTCCCCGGCCCGAAGATGGCGGCCACGCCTGCGTCCTTCAGGAAGGCATAGTCCTGCTGCGGGATCACGCCGCCGCAGATGACGATGATATCGCCCGCGCCCTGCGCCTTCAGGGCCTCGATCAGCTTGGGCGCCAGCGTCTTGTGGCCCGCGGCCTGCGAGGAAATCCCCACGATATGGACGTCATTGTCGATGGCGTCCTGCGCGGCCTCCTCGGGGGTCTGGAACAGCGGCCCCACGTCCACGTCGAAGCCGATGTCGGCAAAGGCGGTGGCGATCACCTTGGCGCCGCGGTCATGGCCGTCCTGGCCCATCTTGACCACCAGCATCCGGGGACGGCGGCCTTCCTCCTCGGCGAAGCTTTCCACGTCCTTCTGGATCCGGGCGAAGCCCTCGTCGCCCTCGTAGGCGGCGCCATAGACGCCGGCGAGCGTCTTCACCTCGGCCCGGTGGCGGCCGAAGACCTTTTCCATCGCCATGCTGATTTCCCCCACGGTTGCGCGTGCACGGGCGGCCTCGACCGCCGCTTCCAGCAGGTTGCCGCCCTCGCGGGCGCAACGTTCCACCTCGGCCAGCGCGTGATCGCAGGCAGAATAGTCGCGGGTGGCGCGGATATTCTCCAGCCGCTCGATCTGGCTGCGGCGGACGGCCATGTTGTCGATGTCGAGGATGTCGATCGGGTCTTCTTTGTCCTTGCGGTACTTGTTGACGCCGACGATCACTTCCTCGCCCCGGTCGATCATGGCTTGCCGCCGGGCGGCGGTCTCCTCGATCCGCAGCTTGGGCTGGCCCGAGGCGACCGCCTTGGTCATGCCGCCCATCGATTCGACTTCCTCGATGATGGCCCAGGCCTTTTCGGCCAGTTCGGCGGTCAGGCTCTCGACGTAATAGGACCCTGCCAGCGGATCGACGACATGGGTGATCCCCGTTTCCTCTTGCAGGATCAGTTGCGTGTTCCGAGCGATCCGGGCCGAGAAGTCGGTGGGCAGCGCGATCGCCTCGTCCAGCGCGTTGGTGTGCAGCGATTGCGTCCCGCCAAGCGCCGCGCTCATCGCCTCATAGGCTGTGCGGATCACGTTGTTGTAAGGGTCCTGTTCCTGCAACGACACGCCCGAGGTCTGGCAATGCGTCCGCAGCATCAGCGAGGATGTCTTCTTCGCCCCGAACTCGGTCATGATCCGGTGCCACAGCAGGCGGGCGGCGCGCAGCTTGGCGGCCTCCATGAAGAAGTTCATGCCGATGGCGAAGAAGAAGCTGAGCCTGCCGGCAAAGGCGTCCACGTCCATGCCCGCCGCAATGGCCGCGCGGACATATTCGCGCCCGTCGGCCAGCGTATAGGCCAGTTCCTGCACCAGGTTCGCGCCCGCTTCCTGCATGTGATAGCCGGAAATCGAGATCGAATTGAACTTGGGCATCTCATGCGAGGTATAGCCGATGATGTCCGCGATGATCCGCATCGAAGGCTCGGGCGGATAGATGTAGGTGTTGCGGACCATGAACTCCTTGAGGATGTCGTTCTGGATGGTCCCTGAAAGCTGGGCGCGGGGCACGCCCTGCTCCTCTCCCGCGACGATGAAGCTGGCGAGGATCGGGATCACCGCGCCGTTCATGGTCATGCTGACGCTGACCTTCTCCAGCGGGATGCCGTCGAACAGCACCTTCATGTCCTCGACGCTGTCGATGGCGACTCCCGCCTTGCCGACGTCGCCTTCCACGCGCGGATGGTCGCTGTCATAGCCGCGGTGGGTCGCCAGGTCGAAGGCCACCGACACGCCCTGCTGACCAGCGGCGAGGTTGCGGCGGTAGAAGGCGTTGGATTCTTCGGCCGTCGAAAATCCCGCATATTGCCGGATCGTCCAGGGGCGCCCCGCATACATCGTGGCCCGCGGCCCGCGCGTGAAGGGCGCGATGCCGGGCAGGCTGCCCATGTGGTCCAGCCCCGCCGTATCGGCGTCGGTATACAGCGGCTTGACGGTGATGCCTTCCAGCGTGTCCCAGTTCAGCGTGTCGGGGTCCGCGCCCTTCAGTTCCTTCGAGGCCATCGCGCGCCATTGATCGAGGTCGGGGGTCCGGGTCATCTCTTGGTCCTTTCCGATGCGACCGCAGTCGCTATATTCTGAAACATGAAGATATTTCTGTCGAACATGTTGGCCCTCGCGCTGGCCGTGACGGGCGCGCAGGCGCTTGCCATGGGTGCCCCGACGCCCCCGCCCGAACCCGTGCGGGTCGAACGCGCCGCCCCCGCCCGTCCCGCTGCCGCAGCGGGGGCAACCGATGCGCCCGTCGGCCAGCCCGAACAAGCCGAGATGGACATCCGTTCGGCGAACGACGTCACGCCCGAGGCGCTGCTGTTCGAGCGACGGCCCGTCCTTGTCTTTGCCGACACGCCCGAGGACACGGCCTTCGCCACGCAGATGGAACTGCTTGCCCGCGACCCCGCCGCACTGGAGCGCCGCAGCGTCACCGTCATCACCGACACCGATCCGGCGGCGAACTCGGTCTGGCGGCAGCGGCTGAGGCCGCGCGGCTTTTCCCTGATGGTGCTGGACAGCGACGGCACGGTGATCGACCGCAAGCCCTCTCCCTGGGACACGCGAGAGATCGGCCGCGCCATCGACAAGACCCCCGTGCGGCGCAGCGAGACGCGGGCAAGCGGCGGGCGATAGGCGCTGCGCGTGATTTCATTGCGGAACCGGGGCAGCGCCACTATCTTGATCCGTGAAGGATGCGCTGTGCCGCATCGTGCATGACAGGGCAGGGCCATGGCCAAGGAAACATCCCCGCGCAAGATCGAGGCCTCGCCGCCGCCGCGGCAGGTCAAGCGGCCCGCCACGACCGACGAGATGGTCGAGCGGCTGCTGAATGCCCGCAACTCGAACGAGATTTCGGCGGTGATCGGGCTGCCTCCCATCACGGGCCTCTCGGGTCCGAAGATCGCTTACTGAGACCGGCGCGCAACCTGGCCAGCTCGCCGGGCAGCGTGCTCGTGATGCGGGCCGCTTCGCGCTGCTGCGCGGCCGCAAGCAAGGCCTCCACCGTCTCGCGCCCGCCCTGCAGGCTGGCCGTCAGCACGATCATTGCGCGTTGTCCCGTGACCAGCGTCTCGTCGTTCAGCGTCAGGTAGTCGCGGAACATGTCCGTCGCCCGTTCCGGCTGGTCCTTGGTGGCGCGGATATCCTGCGCCAGCGCCCCGCGCACGGCCAGCAGCCGGTAATAGCGCACCACCGGGTCGATGGCCCATTCCGGCAGGATATGCACATCCTCGACGATGGCCCGGAAGATGCGGTCGTTTGCGTCATGCGGCAGGATCGGCACATGACCGCCCGCGGCGAACCGCGCCACCATCGCCTCGCGCGCCTGCGGGTCGTCCAGGGTCTGCCCCTCCAGCGCCGCCACATGGGCGCGGATCTCGGCCAGAAGCGCGCGCTGGATGTCGCTTACGCGTTCGTCCCTCAGTTGGCGATCCCGCCTGCGGGACAGCGCGTGCGTCCAGAACCACCCGGCCGCCACCACGCCGCCACCGACAAGGGCGGTGACGAGCGCCGCGGCGACCCGGTCGTTCAGAAACAGCGCGCGCAGGTCCAAGGATCACTCGAACTCCATGATGACGTCATCGACCCTGAGGCTCTGCCCGGCCTCGGCGTTCACCGACTTGACTATGCCCCGGCGCTCGGCGCGCAGGATGTTTTCCATCTTCATGGCCTCGACGGTGGCGAGCGACTGGCCTTCCTGCACCTCGTCGCCGGGCTGGACGTTGATGCGGACGACAAGGCCGGGCATCGGGCACAGCAGGAACTTCGAGGTGTCGGGCGGCAGCTTTTCCGGCATCAGCCGGGCCAGTTCGGCCGTGCGGGGACGCTGGACATGGGCCTTGAGGTCGGCCCCGCGCGTCCGCAGCCGCATGCCGGCCGTGATCTTGTCCACCTTCAGGGCCATGGGGTCGCCGTCCACCGTCATCCGCACCAGCGACATGCCCGGCTTCCAGTCCGATTCCACCCGCAGGCTGCGGCCATTCACCTCGACCGTCGAACCGCGACGGTCGGCGCGGACGCGAACGGGAAACTGCTGCCCGTTCAGGGTAACGACCCAGTTCTCGCCCACGCGGCGTTCGTGGTTGTCCAGCCGGCCGGTGATCTGGGTCCGGCGGATTTCGGCGACGCGATGCATGGCGGCGGCCGCGGCGGCGACACGCTCCAGCTGCTCGGGGGGCAGGGTCGCCCCCTGGAAGCCCTCGGGGTATTCTTCGGCGATGAAGGCAGTGGTGATGTCACCTGAAACGAAGCGGGGGTGATCCATCACCGCCGACAGGAAGGGCAGGTTGTGGCCGATGCCTTCCACCTCAAAGCTGTCCAGCGCACCGCGCATCGCCTCGATTGCCTGCGCCCGGTCCGGCGCCCAGGTGCAGAGCTTGGCGATCATCGGGTCGTAATACATTGAAATCTCGCCGCCTTCGTAGACGCCGGTATCGTTGCGGACGCCCGTTTCGGCCACCCGCGGCTGTTCGCCCGGGTTTGATGGCACCCAGCGGTTGTTTTCCAGCAGGGGACCTGCCGCCGTTTCGACAGGCGGCCGATAGCGCGTCAGCCGCCCGATCGAGGGCAGAAAGCTGCGATAGGGGTCCTCGGCGTAAAGGCGGCTTTCGATGGCCCAGCCGGTGATCTTCAGGTCGTCCTGCGTGAAGGGCAGAGGCTCGCCTGCCGCGACGCGGATCATCTGTTCCACCAGATCGACGCCGGTGATAAGTTCGGTCACCGGATGCTCGACCTGCAGACGCGTATTCATTTCAAGGAAGTAAAAGTTCTTGTTCGCATCGACGATGAACTCGACCGTGCCCGCCGAGGTATAGCCCACGGCCTTGGCCAGCGCGACCGCCTGCTCACCCATCGCGCGCCGCGTTTCGGGGTCGAGGAAGGGCGAGGGCGCCTCCTCGATGACCTTCTGATTGCGGCGCTGGATCGAACATTCGCGTTCGTGCAGGTAGACGCAATTGCCATGCTTGTCGGCCAGCACCTGTATTTCGATGTGGCGCGGCTGGGTCACGAACTTCTCGATGAAGATGCGGTCGTCGCCGAAGCTGTTGGCTGCCTCGTTCTTCGAGGACTCAAAACCCTCGCGCGCTTCCTGGTCATCCCAGGCAATCCTCATCCCCTTGCCGCCACCGCCTGCTGACGCCTTGATCATCACCGGATAGCCGATCTCGGTGGAAATCCGCACTGCCTCATCCGCGTCGGCGATCAGGCCCA
The DNA here is from genome assembly GCF_014164635.1 of Paracoccus sp. MC1854. Classification (NCBI taxonomy): domain Bacteria; kingdom Pseudomonadati; phylum Pseudomonadota; class Alphaproteobacteria; order Rhodobacterales; family Paracoccaceae; genus Paracoccus; species Paracoccus sp. MC1854. The sequence goes on from NZ_JACJFU010000010.1 coordinate 76,701, forward strand.
TATAGCCGGGAACCGTCGAAACCCCGGCCTCCTGCGCCAGCTTCTTCGAGGTGATCTTGTCGCCCATCGCCTCGATGGCAGGCGAGGGCGGGCCAATGAAAACCACGTCCTCTTTCTCAAGAGCTGCGGCAAAGTTCCTGTTCTCGCTAAGAAAACCATATCCTGGATGCACTGCCTCGGCGCCGGTTTGCCGGATTGCCTCCATGATCCTGTCGATCACGATATAGGACTGGTTCGCGGGCGGAGGTCCGATATGCACCGCCTCGTCCGCCATCCTGACATGCAGCGCGTTGCGGTCGGCGTCGGAATAGACGGCGACGGTCGCGATCCCCATCTTCCGTGCGGTCTTGATGACGCGGCAGGCGATCTCTCCGCGGTTGGCGATCAGGATCTTCTTGAACATTCGGGTCCCTTGGTGGCGGTAAGGCATGAAAAAACCGTCCCAGTCGGCATGACCGGGACGGTGGAATGGTTCAGGTAACGTGCGTCAGACGCGCCGGTCAGCTTACTGGCAAAGCCGCACGTCGTCGCAGAGCGCGCCGCCGAGGGCGCCCACCGCTGCACCCGCAAGGCGATCGCTGCCGTCTTTGCCGCGGACCTGCTGGACGACATAGCCGGTGCCGGCACCGATGATGGCGCGGTCGGCGTCGGTCGGCCGGATGTTCTGGGTGCAGCCGGCAAGCAGCGCCGCGCTGAGGCCACCCACAAGAAGAAGCTTTCTGGACATGGAGTATCCTTGAACAGAATGCCGGGGCCAACCGCGACAGGTATGTCACTGTGCGATGCAGCACCCGGCAGATGAAGGTTCAGACGGTCGCGGCCGGCGATCAACGCCAGCCGAAGATCAGGTTTCCGGTCAGGGGGCGCAGACGCCCACGTCATCGCAAAGCGCACCCGCCGCGCCGCCGAGCAACGCACCGGTTGCGACACGTTCGTCCAGCGCCTTGGCAACGACGGCACCCGCGACCGCGCCGCCGGCTGCACGCTGCGCGTCGGGCGAGAGGCCGGTGCCGTAGCCCGGCTGGCAGGCCGCGACGCCCCCGACGAGCAGGACTGCGCCGCAGACGCGGAGGAGGAGGGATTTCTGCATGGTATTCTGCCTGTATTCGTGGCCCGTTTCCGAGCGAGTGACTTAGCGTGCGCGCTTATTATGACATCCCGTAAACCGGGATCAAACTGACAAGCGGGTGATGGCGCACGCACAAGCATCATCCCGCGCATCATTCATCTTCCTCGTCGAAGTCCTCGTCATCCCAGCGAAAAGTCTCGCTGGCCTCTTGGGCGAAAAGCTCGGGGAAGTTCGCCTCGGCGCGTTTCAGGTCGACGCGCAGCAACTGTTCATAGCTGGTGGGGTCCAGCTTGCCGACCGGCAGGACCTCGCGCCCCAGCAGCCAGGACAGGCGGCCAGCATCGAGATTGCCGCGTTCAAAGGGTTCGTCGCCGAAATGCTCGATCAGCGCGGCGAGAAAGCCGGCGTCGGCCCGGCGGTCACCGGCCGAGCGGTCGCGATAGCGTTCGCGGGCGACCAGCTTCGTCGCCCCTTTGGCGCTTGCGCGGCGGATGGTGAACTGGTGGTCGGTGGACGGCAGGCGTCCGGGAAAGCCGCGATGCTTCAGCATGATGCCCCGCTATTGATGAGGTTGCGGGACAGGTCGGAGGTGCGCGGACCCGCAGGTCCGCGCCGCATGGCGTCAGTTGGCGCCGAACTTGCCTTGGAACACGGGCTCGGGCGCCACGACGACCGCGGCCGGGGCCACCGGCTGGGGCTGCTGCTGGCAAGCCGAGACGACGCCGACCAGAACCAGCGCGAGAGCGAGCTTTTTGGACATGAGAGGCTCCTGTAAAGTGGGGCCTTGGCGCCCCGACTGCTCGTTGAACCGGCCGCACCATGCGACCGTCCGGGCATCTTACGGATTGCCGGAAGGGGCCGACAGACCGGGCAGGCGGCTTCCCCGCCTGCCTGTGGCAGGAGTGCATCATTCCGGCACATTTCGATCACGGATGCGTCATGAACCGTCGGCATCACAATGGCTCCCATATGCAGGCATCCCGGTCGGACGGGATCGAGAAGCCTTCAAACAGTTGCACGATCCCGGGATCGAAGTTTCCGAAAGGACTGGGGGCAGAGGCCATCGAGATCACCACCTGCCGTGGCCTTGGCGTCTGGCCCGCCAGTCTCGGCAGGACGAAGCGTTCGCAGAGCCAGAGGATGTCGCGGTGCAGGGGGTCCTGCATCAGGATGTCGGGCGCGGCGGGAAGCGCGATCTCGCCCGCGCCGGGATCGCCCGCTTCTGCAGCGAAATCCTCGGTCTCTCCCTCGATAGACAAGGCGTCATCGGTCAGGGGCGGGTCTGGCGGAGAGAGTTCCGAGGGAAGCGGAGCGTCAAATGCGCCATCGTCATCGGGCATCGCAGGCGCGATCAGGATGCCCTCATCCTCTGGCATGATCTCGATCACCAGTTCGCCCAAAGCAGCATCGAGTTCAGCCTGTTCCTCGGGCGTCAAAGGCATCTCGGGTCCCGTCTCGTCCAGCAGTTCTGGGGGCAGGTCGGCTGTTGTCTCTCCCTCATCCCAAGGGGGCACAAGTGCCGCAAGCGACGGCATAACAAAGCGGTAACGATGCACCGGCCCCACGCCGGGGATGCTGTCCGCCAGTTCCTCCTGCAGCCAGACCTCGGCGCCCGAGGGCACCGGAACCAGCGGCTGGGCCCCGTTCGCGGCCATGCCGGCCGCCGTCGTGGCGAAAAGGAGGGCGGCGGACAATGGCGTCACAGCGGAATGTTGTCGTGCTTCTTCCAGGGGTTGGACAGTTTCTTGGTCCGCAGCGAGGCCAGCGCCCGCGCCACCCGCTTGCGCGTCGAATGGGGTTGGATCACCTCGTCGATGAAGCCCTTTTCGGCTGCCACGAAGGGGTTGGCGAAACGGTCCTCGTAATCCTTGGTCCGCGCGGCGATCTTGTCCGAGTCGCCCAACTCGCTGCGATACAGGATCTCGACCGCGCCCTTGGCTCCCATCACGGCGATCTCGGCCGTGGGCCAGGCATAGTTGAAATCGCCCCGCAGGTGCTTGGATGCCATGACGTCATAGGCCCCGCCGTAAGCCTTGCGGGTGATGACCGTGACCTTGGGCACAGTCGCCTCGCCATAGGCGAAGAGCAGCTTCGCCCCGTGCTTGATGACGCCGCCGTATTCCTGCGCCGTGCCCGGCAGGAAGCCCGGCACGTCCACCAGCGTCAGGATCGGGATATTGAAGGCATCGCAGAAGCGCACGAAGCGTGCGGCCTTGCGGCTGGAATCGATGTCGAGAACCCCAGCCAGCACCATCGGCTGGTTGGCGACGACGCCGACCGTCTGGCCTTCGATCCGGATGAAGCCGGTCAGGATGTTGCCCGCGAAATCGCGCTGGATCTCGTAGAAGTCGCCCTCGTCGGCGACCTTCGCGATCAGTTCCTTCATGTCATAAGGCTGGTTGGGGTTGTCGGGGATCAGCGTGTCCAGCGACGGCTCGAAGCGCGCGGGATCGTCGAAGAACGGCCGTGTCGGCGCTTTTTCCCGGTTCGACAGCGGCAGCAAGTCGAACAGCCGCCGGATTTCCGACAGCGCCTCGACGTCATCCTCGAAGGCCCCGTCGGCGACCGAGGATTTCTTGGTATGGGTGGATGCACCGCCCAGTTGCTCGGCCGTCACGACCTCGTTGGTGACGGTCTTCACCACGTCGGGTCCGGTCACGAACATATAGGAGGTGTCCTTCACCATGAAGATGAAGTCCGTCATCGCCGGCGAATAGACCGCGCCGCCCGCGCAGGGACCCATGATGACGCTGATCTGCGGGATCACGCCCGAGGCCATGATGTTGCGCTGGAAGACATCCGCGTAACCCGCGAGAGAGGCAACGCCTTCCTGAATACGCGCGCCGCCGGAATCGTTCAGCCCGATCACCGGCGCGCCGTTCTGCATGGCCATGTCCATGATCTTGCAGATCTTCTGCGCATGGGTTTCCGACAGCGAACCCCCGAAGACGGTGAAATCCTGCGAAAACACATAAACCATGCGGCCGTTGATCGTGCCCCAGCCGGTCACGACGCCGTCGCCATAGGGGCGATCGTCCTCCATCCCGAAGTCGGTGGAGCGGTGGCGGACGAACATGTCGAACTCCTCGAACGAGCCTTCGTCCAGAAGGATGTCCAGCCGCTCGCGCGCGGTCAGCTTGCCGCGGGCGTGCTGCGCGTCGATCCGGCGCTGCCCCCCGCCCATCCGCGCCTGGTGCCGCAGCTGTTCAAGCTGTCCGGGAATGTCCTTCATGAAGCCTCTCCGTCATGTCTGGCGGGACAATAGGGAAAGCAGCAGGCGGCGCAAAGCGGAAAGGGGAAAGTTTGCAAACACGAGCCTTAGCGGGAAGGTGTGACCGCAAAACAGCTAAACCCGCTGAACGGCGCCCTTGACGCGGGCGGCATGGGCGGCCATCCCGCAAGCCATGGGATTGACGATCGACCTTGCCGCCGTGGTGGCGAACTGGAAGGCGCTGGCCGCGCTCGCCCCCGGCTCGCGGCCCGGCGCGGTGGTCAAGGCGGATGCCTATGGCCTTGGCGCCGCCATGGTGGCGCCTGCGCTGTACGGGGCGGGGGCGCGGGACTTCTTCGTGGCGCAGGCGGTCGAGGGCAGAGCGATTCGTCCGCTGCTCGGCCCCGATGCGCATATCTTCATCTTGTCGGGGCACATGCCGGGGCAGGATCTGACAGGGCTTATCCCGGTGCTGAACGGCCCCGGGCAGTTTTTCCGCGACCGCGCGACGCGGCCGCGGGGTGCCTTTGCGATCCAGCTCGACTCGGGCATGAACCGGCTGGGCTTCGAGCCTGCCGAATGGGCTGCCGTCCGGTCCGAGGCGCTGTCGGCGCGCACCGATACGGGCATTGGACCCGCGCTGGTCATGTCGCATCTGATGTGCGCCGACGACGCTCACCATGTGGCCAATGCCGCGCAGCTTCGCGCCTTTCGCGGGATGACCGAGGGCGTCACGGCCCCGCGTTCGCTGGCGGCGACCGGCGGCGTCCTGCTCGGGTCCGACTATCATTTCGACGTGACCCGCGCGGGCATCGGCCTTTACGGCGGCGAGCCGTTCGCGCACGCGCGGCCGGTCGTCACCCTCTCGCTCGACGTCATCCAGACCCGCAACCTGACGGCTGGCGAGGCGGTGGGCTACGGCTGCGCCTGGACGACCCCGCGCGCCTGCCGCATCGCGACTGTGTCGGCGGGCTATGCCGATGGGCTGCCGCGCGCCCTGTCGGGAAAGGGCCTGCGGCTCTGGGCGGGCGAGCGCAGCGTGCCGGTGGTCGGGCGGGTGTCGATGGACCTCATCACGGTCGATGTGACCGACCTGCCCGATGTCCCCGAGAGGCTGGATATCCTGAACGACCGGCAGGGCGTGGACGACCTGGCCGCGCTGGCCGGCACCATCGGCTACGAGATCCTGACCTCGCTGGGTCCGCGCTATCCGCGCGAATACCGGCCGGCTTAATCCTCGGTTAGGGCACCCATGCTACCGAATCCCCAGTCATATGACTTTCAGAGGATTCGGCATGGCTTACGCCACGATCGACTTTCACCACCCGCTGACCGGGGCGCTGAAGCAGGCGCCGGTCGGATTTTCCTGGACGGCGCTGTTCTTCGGCTTTTTTCCGGCGTTGATCCGGGGACACTGGGGCGGTGCAGTGATCATCTTCCTGGTGGGTTTCCTGACCTTCGGTCTGTCCGGCCTCGTGTTCCCGTTCATCTACAACAAGATGTATGTGAAGCATCTGCTGGGAGAGGGGTTCAAACTGTCCCGCGCCACGTCCGATCCGGCCGACCTGTCGCGCCGGCTACGGATCGAGTTGCCCTTTGACCCGGCGCAGGCGCCCCTTTCGCCGGCCTGACCCGGTCCGCGCCATCGGCCGGGCCACGCTGGCGCTGGTGCGCGGCACCGGCGCGGTCGCGATCTTCGCCGCGCGGGGGCTGGCTGCGCCCGGATTTTCCCTGCCGCGCCTGGCCGAGCAACTGCTGCGGATCGGCTGGCTGTCGCTGCCGGTCGTGGGGCTGACGGCGCTGTTCACCGGCGCCGCGCTCGCCCTGCAGATCAATGCGGGGGGCGAGCGTTTCCAGGCCGGCGACGTGGTGCCCGCCATCGTCGCCATCGGCATGGCGCGGGAACTGGGGCCGGTTCTGGGCGGGCTGATGGTGGCGGCGCGGGTCGCCTCGTCCATCGCGGCGGAACTGGGCTCAATGCGGGTGACGGAACAGATCGACGCGCTGGTGACGTTGTCCACGGACCCGATGGGCTGGCTGGTCGCGCCACGCCTGTGGGCCGCGATCCTGACGGTGCCGCTGCTGGTTGGCGTCGGCGACACCATCGGCATCATGGGGGGCTGGCTGATCGGGACGACGACGCTGGGCTTCACCTCTCAGGCCTACCTGTCAGGCTCCTGGGCCTTTCTTGAAACCTGGGACGTGGTGTCGGGGCTGATCAAGGGCGCGGTCTTCGGCTTTATCGTGGCGCTGGCGGGCTGCTGGTTCGGGATGCACGCGGGCCGTGGCGCGGCGGGCGTGGGCCGGGCGACGACGGGGGCAGTGGTGGTGGCCTCGGTCGGTATCCTCGGGGCGAATTTTGTCCTGACCGGGCTGTTCTTCACATGAGCGCCCCGGTCATCGAGACGCGCGGGCTGGCCAAGTCATTCCCCGGCCACAAGGTTCTGAACGGCGTCGATCTGTCGGTGGCGCAGGGGGAGAGCCTTGTCGTGATCGGGGGTTCCGGCTCGGGCAAGTCGGTGCTGATGCGCACGATCCTCGGCCTTGAGGAGGCCGAAGCGGGCGAGGTGCGGCTGCATGGCGAAGCCGCGACCTTTGCGGTGCGGGCGCGGTTCATGCAGGACTTCGGGATGCTGTTCCAGAACGCAGCGCTGTTCGACAGCCTTCCCGTCTGGCGCAACGTGGCCTTTCGCCTGCTGCAGAAGATGCCTGCTGCAAAGGCCCGCACCCGCGCGGTCGAGCGGCTGGCCCGGGTAGGCCTCGGACCCGAGATCGCCGACCGGATGCCCGCCGACCTGTCGGGCGGGATGCGCAAGCGCGTGGGCCTTGCCCGCGCCATTGCCGCCGACCCCAAGGTGATCTTCTTCGACGAGCCGACCACCGGGCTTGACCCCCAGCGCGCCGCCGCGATCAACCGATTGATCCGCGACATCGTGACCGAAACGCATGCGACCGCCGTGACCATCACCCATGACATGACCAGCGTGCGGACCATCGCCGATCGCGTGGCGATGCTGGACCATGGCCGCCTCCGCTGGCAGGGAACGGTCGCCGAGATGGACGGTGCGACCGACCCCGCCCTACGCGCCTTCGTCGCGGGTCAGGCTCTGGACTGGCGCCCTCTGGCCCTGCAGGATCAGCCGCGATGAAGCGGCCTGCAAGCAAGTTAAGATGCGAAGCCTTGCCTTCGCCCCGGCTCGCCGGCAACATGGAAGCGAGTCAATGACGAGGACGCAGTGGGTCTGACCCCGACGAACCTTTCCGCCCCGGCCGGCGAGATCCTGCTGGAGTTTCCCGACAACCGCCTGCTGATCGACCTGTGCGGCCCGCATGACCGGCACCTTGCCCGCATCGAGCAGGCGCTTGGCGTCCATGTCATCCGGCGTGGCAACCTGCTGGCGATCATGGGCCCGCCCGAGGCACAGGCCGAGGCCGCGCAGATCCTGCAGAGCCTTTACGCCCGGCTGGAACAGGGCCGCAATGTCGAGTTGAACGAGGTCGAGGCCGCCCTGCGGATGGGGACCGAGCCGGACGTGCCAGCACCAAGCCCGGCGCAGCAGCTCGAGATGTTCGGGCAGGGCAAGATCGAGCTTCGGACCCGCAAGAAGGTCGTCGAGCCCCGGACCGAGGCGCAGCGCGACTATGTCCGGGCGCTTTTCGCCAACGAACTTGCCTTCGGGATCGGCCCGGCGGGCACCGGCAAGACCTATCTGGCGGTCGCGGTCGGCGTCACCATGCTGATCGACGGCCATGTGGACAAGATCATCCTGTCGCGCCCCGCCGTCGAGGCGGGCGAGCGCCTGGGCTTTCTTCCCGGCGACATGAAGGAAAAGGTCGATCCATACATGCAGCCGCTGTATGATGCGTTGAACGATTTCATTCCGGCACGCCAGATGCAGAAGCTGGTCGAGGAAAAGCGCATCGAGATCGCGCCCCTGGCGTTCATGCGGGGGCGCACGCTTGCCAATGCCTTCGTGGTGCTGGACGAGGCGCAGAACGCCACCACCATGCAGATGAAGATGTTCCTGACCCGCCTGGGCGAAGGCTCGCGCATGGTCATCACCGGCGACCGCACCCAGGTGGACCTGCCGCGCGGGGTGCAATCTGGCCTGCGGGATGCCGAGCGCATCCTCGGCGGGGTGGCGGGGATCTCGTTCAGCTACTTCACCGCGCAGGACGTGGTGCGGCACCCGCTGGTCGCGCGCATCATCCAGGCCTATGACGCAGACGACGAACGCGGCGGCGATCCCGACGCCCCGCCGCAGAATCACGGCGCCTATCCTCCCCGGCGCGAATGGCGCGGACCGCGCAATGCCTGACACTCTTGAGCCGCAGCTTCATGCCGGACCGGACCCCGTCGATCTGGTGATCGAGGACGAACGCTGGCTGGACGTCGATCTGCAGGGCATGGCCGAGCGGGCGGCCGTCGCCACGACGCGCCACATGGGGATCGATCCGGTCGAGATCATCGTCATGGGCTGCGACGACGCCCGCATCGCCGGGCTGAACGACCATTTCCGCGGCAAGGCCAAGCCCACCAACGTGCTGAGCTGGCCCTCGGTCGAACATGCCCCCCGGAGACCGGGCGAGGTGCCGGTGCCGCCGGAGACGGATGAACTGGGCGACATCGCCATCAGCTACGATACCTGCCTGGCCGAGGCCGAATCACAGGGCAAGCCCTTCGCCGACCATGTGACCCATCTGCTGGTCCACGCCATCCTGCATCTGGCCGGCTACGATCACGAGGTCGAGGCCGATGCGGAAACCATGGAGGATGCCGAGCGTTCGATTCTCGCCGGCCTCGGCATCCCGGATCCTTACCGAGAGCATTGAATGTTCATGAACGATCCCCGAAGCCCGGACCCGCATCCCGCGGATGATCCCCAGGACGAAGCCTCCGAACCTCCGAGTTGGGACGAGGCGTCGCGTGAGCCGCGCGAGGCCCCCTCGCGCAGCTTCCTCGGCCGCATCTTCAAAACGCTGGGGCCGCTGTCTTCGGACAACGAGGACGGTCCTGATTCGATGATGGAGGCCGCCACCTCGGCGCAGGCGCCCAGCATCCTGAACCTGCGCCGCAAGACCGTGGACGACGTCGCGGTGAACAAGGCCGACATCGTCGCCGTTCCGGTGACCGTGGGTCTGCCAGAACTGGTCGAGGTCTTCCGCGAGCACGGATATTCCCGCCTGCCGGTTCATCGCGGCAACCTGGACCAGCCGCTGGGGCTGGTGCATCTCAAGGACCTCGCGCTCAAGCACGGCTTTGCCTCCAAGGGCGCGCCACGTTTCGCGCTGCGTCCGCTGCTGCGTCCGCTGCTTTACGTTCCGGGCACCATGCCCATCGGCGCGCTGCTGCAGCAGATGCAGCAGAAGCGCATCCACATGGCGCTGGTGATCGACGAATACGGCGGCGTCGAGGGACTGGTGACCATCGAGGACCTGATCGAGCAGGTGATCGGCCAGATCGACGACGAGCATGACGACAGCAATGATGAGTTGTGGGTGCAGGAACGCCCCGGCCAGTGGCTGGTGCTGGCGCGCGCGCCCATCGACCGGGTCGAGGCAGAGATCGGCACCAAGCTGGTCTGCGGCATTTACGAGGAAGAGATCGACACTGTCGGGGGGCTGATCTTCATGCTTGCCGGCCGAGTGCCGGTCGTCGGCGAGATCGTGCGCGACGACAACGGGGTCGAGTTCGAGGTGGTGGACGCCGACGCCCGCCGGATCAAGCGCGTTCGGCTTCGGCTTCCCGGCAGCGCAGCCGGGACAACGGTCGCCTGACGTCGCCACGGGCGCGATGCTTGGAAGGGCCTGCAAAAAGCTGTCGCAAGCCTTTGGCCGAATGCGAATCAGGCAGGGGTGACGTCGTGAAGGTTGCGGGAGAAGCCGGCGGTTGCCGTTGCCCATGCGCTTGCGGCGGTGCGCCGCCGATGGGCCGCCAGGGCTTCGGCATCGCGGAACAGTTCTTCGACGCGCCAGACCAGCGGATCATCGGTCTGCGCGATCTCGAAATAAAGGCAGCCGGGTTCGGCGCGACTGGCCAAGACATGGGCCTCGACATGCATCAGCAGGGTCATCAGTTGCGACGGGTCGGCGCAGGTGATGTGGCCCGAGCGCCCGATCTGGGCGCCCAAGGGGGCCGGAGGGCCGCTGTCATGGTGGTGGTGGCCGCAGCCGCAGGCACAAGCTGACATGAAGATGCTCCTGGAAAAGGTCAGCCCCTGATCAGGGCATCGAAGTCGGGATAAAGATCCTGGCGCGGCATTCCGGCGGAATAGCCCAGTTCGGCCGGCATCCGGTAGGGGTCGCGGCCCTCGGCCCCCGGGTGGCAGGCGCGCAGATAGCGGCGGGTGACGCTTTCGGTCGCGCCGAATACCTCGGGCAGGGGCCGGACCATCCAGCTTCCATCCGCGTCAAGGAAGGCGGGCCGGAAGGTCGAGCAGAAGAACTGCGCCGGCTGCGGCGCCGTCCAATCCAATCCCTCGGGCAGCCTGTCGGGATAGCTGCCGCCGACGTGCTCGCTTTGCGCCAGGCTGACGGTGGTTTCAACCCGCCGCCCCGGAACTCTGATGCTGCCGGTTCCGATCTGGCGCGCGGGGGGCTGATCGACCCAGGTGCAGACATCCATGTGGCAGCGCCCCGAAAAGACGGTGGACGAAGGCGGGGGCTGAACTGCGGCGGCCCGGACGCAGAGGGTGAAATCCGCCCCGCGCCAGCAGGCCCGGTCCTCTCCCATCCGCCGCGCCTCTCCCCAGCGGGAACGGACGCCGAAGGCGGTCAGGCCGCGCACCTCACCCACCCCCGCCGAGACGACGTCAAGCGACAGCGAAGTCGCGCCGCCCATCAGCCTGCCGTCCATCATGGCGATGCTGAAGCTGCCGCCCCGATGCGGCTGGAACCGGCAGGGGCCGTCCACACGCTCGCCCTTGACGGTGATCTCGCAGGTGGCGTTGTCGGCCTGGGCGGCGACTGCCGGAAAATACAGGCAGAGTGCGACAAGAAGGGCTTGCAAAAGGCGCATGACGAAAACTCGGGAAAACACCTCTGGCCCGATCATGCACAAGAACAGGCGCTTGCCAACGAATTGCTGAGAGTCGCCCGCAGGTCCGGCCGGGTTCCGCCCAATGGGTCTCAGCTTTCGCGCAGGCGGCGGTTCATTCCCATTCAATCGTGCCCGGCGGCTTTGAGGTGATGTCGTAAGTCACCCGGTTTATGCCCTTGACTTCGTTGATAATGCGCGTCGCCGTCTCGCCCAGAAACTGGTGCGTGAAGGGATAGTAATCCGCAGTCATCCCGTCCACCGAGGTCACTGCCCGCAGCGCGCAGGCGAAGTCATAGGTGCGGCCGTCGCCCATCACCCCCACGGTGCGGACCGGCAGGATCGCGACGAAAGCCTGCCAGATCTCGTCGTAAAGCCCGTGCCTGCGAATCTGGTCGATGTAGACGGCGTCGGCCTTGCGCAGGATCTCCAGCTTCTCGCGGGTGATCTCGCCGGGGCAGCGGATGGCGAGGCCGGGGCCGGGGAAGGGATGGCGGCGGATGAACTGCTCGGGCAGGCCGAGTTCGCGGCCAAGGGCGCGGACCTCGTCCTTGAACAGCTCGCGCAGGGGTTCCACCAGCTTGAGGCCCATCTTCTCGGGCAAGCCGCCGACATTGTGGTGCGACTTGATCGTGACCGAGGGGCCGCCGGTGAAGCTGACCGATTCGATCACGTCGGGATAAAGCGTGCCCTGCGCCAGGAACTCGGCCCCGCCGATCTCGGCCGCGTGCTTCTGGAACACGTCGATGAACAGGCGGCCGATGGTCTTGCGCTTGACTTCGGGGTCGCTGACGCCTTCCAGCGCGCCAAGGAACAGCTTGGATTCGTCGGCATGGATCAGCGGGATGTTGTAATGGTCGCGGAACATGGTCACGACCTCCTCGGCCTCGCCCAGCCGCAGGAGGCCGTGGTCCACGAAGACACAGGTCAGCTGGTCGCCGATCGCCTCGTGGATCAGGACGGCCGCGACCGAGCTATCCACGCCGCCCGACAGACCGCAGATCACCTTGGCGTCGCCCACCTGCTCGCGGATGCGGCGCACGGCCTCGGCGCGATAACCGGCCATAGTCCAGTCGCCGGTGAAGCCCGCAAGCCGGACGAAGTTTTCCAGCATGATGCGGCCGTTCGGGGTGTGATGCACCTCGGGGTGGAACTGGACGCCGTAGAAGCGCCGCTTCTCATCCGCGATCATCGCCAGGGGCGCATTGGGCGATGTGCCGATCACCGCAAAGCCGGGGGCAAGCGCGGTCACGCGGTCGCCGTGGCTCATCCAGACTTCCTCGCGCCCGTCGGCGAAGAGGCTGGCGAAGATGCCGTCCCCCGCGTGACCCGGCGCAGGTGTCACGAAGGCGCGGCCGTATTCGGCATGGTGGCCTGCCTCGACCCGGCCGCCAAGCTGCTGCATCATCACCTGCTGGCCGTAGCAGATGCCGAAAACCGGAATGCCGAGGTCGAACACCGCCTGCGGGGCGCGCGGGCTGCCGTCCCGCGTCACGCTGTCGGGGCCACCCGACAGGATCACCGCCTGCGGCGGATCTGCGCGCAACGCTGCATCCGTCACCGCCTGATAGGCGCGGATCTCGCAGAAAACATTAAGCTCGCGAAGCCGCCGCGCGATAAGCTGCGTGACCTGAGAGCCGAAGTCGATGATGAGCAGGCGCTGGTGCTGGGTCATGCTTGGCGCTTTAGGCCCGCGCGTTAGCGTCGGCAAGCCTGCGTTCAGAGGATTGCGCGCCAGAGGGCACAACGCCCCTTCATTCGGGCCAGAGCGCCGAAAGCGCTGTTGCGGGATCGTCGGCGGACCAGATTTCCGGCCCCAGGGCGATGAAGTCGGCCACCCCCCAGATCTGGCGGATCAGCGCGGCGTCAAGCGCGCCCTCGGCCACGACCGGCACCTCGATCATCTCGGACCACCACTGGAACAGATCGAGGCCGACAGGCTCTCCATGCCCCAGAGCCGTTGGGCCGCAGGGGCCGAAGGAGACATAGTCGGCCCCGGCCTCGGCCGCGTTCATGCCCTCGTGCCGCGAGGCGCCGCAGAATGCCCCGACGATGGCATCGGCGCCAAGCTCCTTCCGGGCATAGCGCACCGCTCGCGCACCACCGGTCAGGTGAACGCCGTCCAGCCCGTGGCGCAGCGCCAGGGCAACGTGATCCTCGATCACCACCGCCACGTCGCGGGCATGGGCGATGTCGCGGGCCAGATCGGCGATGCGGCCCAGTTCCGTCTCGTCCCCCGTGCCGGGCAGGCGCAGGCAGGCGACGGGATGGGCGTCCAGCACCGCCGACAGCCGCGGCCCGAGGTCGGGCGCGGGAATCAGGGCCGGGGCGATCAGGTAAAGCTGCGGCGCGTCCTCGGTCATGGTCGGTCCTTTCCTGCGGCGGACACGGATAGCGCAGGCAGGGGCGACGGGAAAGGGGGCAGGCTTGCCGGCCCCGCAGCGGGAGAGTAGGGGCGGCGCATGACCGAGATCTCCATGCCGCAGCCCGTCGTAATCCTGGTGCGCCCGCAGATGGGCGAGAACATCGGGGCCGCCGCCCGCGCGATGCTGAACTTCGGCCTGACCGGGATGCGGCTGGTCGATCCGCGCGACGGCTGGCCCAATCCGCGCGCCGTGGCCATGGCATCCGGCGCGGCGGGGCAGGTGCTGGACCGCGCGCAGGTATTCCCGACGCTGGCCGAGGCGATGTTCGACGTCGATCACGCCTATGCCACCACGGCGCGAGGACGGGAATTGACGAAGCCCGTCCATACGCCCGCGACGGCGATGGCCGAGGCCCGCGGGCTTGTGGCCGAGGGAGGCCGTGTGGCCCTGATCTTCGGACCGGAACGCGCGGGGCTGGAGAACGACGACATCGCGCGGGCCAACGCCATCGTGACCGTCCCGGTGAACCCGGAGTTTCCGTCGCTCAATCTCGCGCAGGCGGTTCTGCTGATGGGCTATGAATGGGGCCGCGACGCCCTGCCGGCCCAGCCCGCCCCTGCCGCCAAGCGCCCGCCGGGTGAAATCCCGGCGACCCGGCTGGAGATCGAAAGGCTCGCCGACCACTGGGAGGAGAAGCTGACCGAGGCGCGGTTCTTCTTCCCGCCGGAAAAGGCCGCGCCCATGCGGCTGACGTTGCGGAACCTGTGGTCGCGCCTGCCGTTGACCCGCGCCGATGTGCAGATCCTGCATGGCATGGTGCGGCAACTGACGTGGAAAAGCCGCGTGGATTGACCTTTGCGGGCCGGAACGCCAATGTCCGGCCGCATCCCGCAAGCGGACCGCAAGCGAACACCGAAGGGGCCCCGCATGGCCAAGCGCCCGATTTTCGAGGAGGTGTCCACCGCGACGCCTTCCGCCCGACCCGTCGCCAACCTGATCGACACCGCCCCCAAGGGTGCGCGCGGGGCGATCCGCGTCTGGCTGATCGTCCTTTTCGTGCTGGTCGCCGCAATGATAGCGCTGGGGGGCGCCACGCGGCTGACCGGCTCGGGCCTGTCGATCACCGAATGGAAACCCGTCACCGGCGCGCTGCCGCCCAGCGGTGCGGCAGCGTGGGAGGCCGAGTTCGCCAAATACCAGCAGATCCCGCAGTTCCGCGAGGACAACCCGACAATGGACCTTTCAGGGTTCAAGCGCATCTACTGGTGGGAATGGAGCCACCGGCAGCTCGGCCGCGCCGTGGGCCTCGTCTGGGCGGTGGGCTTCCTGTTCTTCTGGCTGACAAAGCGCATCCCGCCGGGCTGGACGCCGCGTTTGCTGATACTGGGCGGCCTTGGCGCGCTGCAGGGCGCCATCGGCTGGTGGATGGTCGCCTCGGGGCTGGTCGAGGGGATGACGGCGGTCGCCTCATATCGCCTCGCGACGCATCTTGGACTGGCCTTCGCCATCCTCGGGCTGATCGCGTGGTATGTGTTCCACCTGGACCGGCCAGAGGCGCAACTTATCCGCGCCCGCCGGGCCGGAGAGCCGAAGCTGTTTTCCATGACCACCGGCCTGATGCACCTGACCTTTGTGCAGATCCTGATCGGCGCCTTGGTCGCAGGGATCGACGCAGGGCGGCAATATACCGGCTGGCCGACAATGGGCGGCGAATGGATTCCGGCCGCCATCTGGGACCCCGCGCTCGGGTGGCGCAACTTTTTCGAGAACGCGGCGACTGTGCAGTTCACGCACCGTATGGTGGCCTATCTTCTGGCGATCTTCGCCGTGGTGGTCTGGATGCGCTCGCGCCGCTCGCCCCATCCGGTGACACGCGGCGCCTTCACGGTGATGATCGCGGCGGTCGCCTTCCAGATCGTGCTGGGCATCGTCACGGTGATGCGCGGCGCGCCCTTGGGCGAGGCGCTGGCGCACCAGTTCGGCGCGGTGGCGCTGTTCGTCCTCATCATCCGGGCGCGGCACCACGCCCGTTATCCTTATGAAACCAGCGTCAGGGGGACGATCCGATGATTTCGGAGAATGCAGCGATGAATGCCCTTCTGGCCTTTCAGCGCCAGACCGAGGCGCTGTCTTCGGTCGCCGAGCGGCTGTCATGGGACCAGGAAACCATGATGCCACGCGGCGCGGTCGAGCAGCGGTCCGAGGAAATGGCCGCGATCGAAGCCGTCCTGCACGAGCGCCGCACCGATCCCCGCATCGGCGAATGGCTGGACGCCGCCGACCCGCAGACGGAAAACGAGGAGCGCATTCTCGCGCTAATCGGCCGCGACCATGCTCGGGCGAACGCAATTCCCGCCGATCTCGCGACAGAACTCGCGCGGCAGACGAGTCTCGGGCAGGGGATATGGGCCGGGGCGCGGGCCAACGAGGAGCCGGCGGACTTCCTGCCGACGCTGGACCAGATCCTCGTGCTGAAGCAGGATCAGGCCCATGCGCTGGTGGCCGCGGGCTTCGGCGGTGGCGACCCTTACGACGCGCTGCTGGATGATTATGAACCCGGCACCACGCAGGCCGAGATCGCGTCCCTGTTCGAGGCGATGCGCCCCCGGCTGGTGCAGTTGCGCGAGGCTGTGCTGGGCGCCCCCGACCAGCCCGCGCCGCTGGAAGGGCGCTTCCCGCAGGAAGGTCAGATGCGTCTTGCCCGCGCCTGCGCGACGGGCTTCGGCTATGACTGGACGCGCGGGCGGATGGACATCGCGGTGCATCCCTTCTCCAGCGGGCGCTGGCAGGACAGCCGGATCACCACGCGGATCGTGGAAACCGACCCTTTCAACTGCATCTATTCGACCATCCACGAGGTCGGCCATTCCGGCTATGAGCAGGGGGTCGACCCCGACCACGCCTTCACCCCGCTGGGGCGCGGCGTGTCCATGGGCGTCCATGAAAGCCAGAGCCGGCTTTACGAGAACCAGATGGGCCGCAGCCGCGCCTTCACCGGCTGGCTGTTCCAGCGGATGAGCGACATGATGGGCGGGCTGTCGGTGCCCGACGCTGACGCCTTCTACCGCACCGTGAACCGGGTAACGCCCGGCCATATCCGCACCGAGGCCGACGAGGTGCAGTACAACCTGCACATCATGATGCGCTTCGACCTGGAACGCGACCTGATCGCCGGAAGGCTCTCCACCGACGATCTGGAGGAGGCGTGGAACGACCGCTTCCTGCGCGACTTTGGCGTGGCGGTGGACCGGCCCTCGAACGGGGTTTTGCAGGATGTCCACTGGTCGGTCGGGCTGTTCGGCTATTTCCCGACCTATGCGCTGGGGAACGTCTATGCCGGCGCCCTGAATGCGGCCATGCGCGAGGCGGTGCCCGATCTGGACGAGGCGCTGGCCCGCGGCGACGCGACACCGGGGACCGAGTGGCTGCGCGAGAACCTGCAGCGCCACGGCGGGCTTTACGAACCCGCCGCGCTGGTCGAGCAGGCGGTCAGCGGCCCGGTCACGCCCGAGCCGCTGCTGGACTATCTGGAAGGAAAGTTCGGGGCGATCTACGGCCTGTAAGGGGCCGTCAGATCGCCAGTTCCGACAGGATGCGGTCGGCCTCGGTCCGGCAGGGGGTCAGGGCTGAACGGTCCTCGCCGGGGAAGAAGCGGCCGCGGATGGCGGTCGGCATCGGCTTGGGCGTGGCGATAACGACGCGGGGGCCGATGCGCTGGTTTTCCGCCTGCCAACTGCGGGCAAAGGCGATCTGGGCGGCCTTGGTCGCGCCATAGGCGCCGAAGAAGGACTCGCCCCCGCGCGGGTCGTCGAAGAACAGCGCGGTGCCGTTGCGGGCGCGCAGCAGCGGCTCGATCAGGACCGACAGCCCGTGCGTCGCGGTGATGTTGGTCGAGATCGAGCGGTCCATGTCCTTGGGATCGACATGAGGCGCAGGCCCAAGCGGTGCCGCATGGATCGCCGCATGCGCCCACAGGTCGCAGCCGCCCCAGCGGTCCAGCACCGCCTGCACAAGCTGGATCATCGCTGCCGGCTGGGTCACGTCCATCGGCGCCAGCGTCGCGGCGCCGCCGACGGC
Source organism: Paracoccus sp. MC1854 (assembly GCF_014164635.1). Classification (NCBI taxonomy): domain Bacteria; kingdom Pseudomonadati; phylum Pseudomonadota; class Alphaproteobacteria; order Rhodobacterales; family Paracoccaceae; genus Paracoccus; species Paracoccus sp. MC1854. Next base: position 94,460 of record NZ_JACJFU010000010.1, read on the forward strand.
GCGGATGCGGTCGTCCAGTTCTTCAAGCGCGCCGGTGGTGCGGGCAACGGCCACGACATGGTAGCCGCGCGCGCCCAGGCGCTCGGCAATGGCCGCGCCGAGGCCGCGCGAGGCGCCGGTCACGATGGCAAGTTTCTGGTCTTTGTCGCTCATGCCCAGTCCCTTGCCACCGCCCGCGTGCCGCCGCAAGCGGTGAATGGACGCAGGGGCGCGCTTACACGTTCAGCAGCAGATGCTCGCGTTCCCAAGGGCTGATAACCTGCAGGAACTCTTTGTATTCATTACGCTTGACGGCCTCGTAGACGGCCAGGAACTCGGACCCCAGCACCTCGCCCATGGGTTCGGACGCCACCATCTCGTCCAGCGCGTCGCCGATGTTCGTGGGCAGTTCGTCCTCGGATATGTAGGCATCGCCCAGGCATTCGGCGCGCGGGTTCGCCCCTTGCACCAACCCAAGGTAGCCCGTCGCCAACGAGGCCGCGAAGCCTAGATAAGGGTTGCAGTCCATCCCGGCCAGCCGGTTTTCCACTCGCCGCGCCTCGGGCGCCGAGATCGGCACCCGCAGTCCTGTCGTGCGGTTGTCGCGGCCCCATTCAAGGTTGATGGGCGCGGCGAAGTCCGGGACATAGCGGCGATAGCTGTTGACGTAAGGCGCCAGCAGCGCGATCGCGGCGGGCAGGTGGCTTTGCATTCCGGCGATGAAATGCAGGAACTCGGGCGTCTCGCGGCCCTTTTCGTCGGAAAAGATGTTGCGGCCCGTTGCCACGTCGATCACCGAGTGGTGGATGTGCATGGCCGAGCCCGGCTCGCCCTCTATGGGCTTGGCCATGAAGGTGGCGAAGCAGTCGTGGCGCAGCGCGGCCTCGCGGATCAGGCGCTTGAAGTAGAAGATCTCGTCGGCCAGCTTGACCGGGTCGCCGTGGGCCAGGTTGATTTCCACCTGCCCCGCGCCGCCTTCCTGCAGGATGCCGTCGATCTCGAAGCCCTGCGCCTCGGCGAAGTCGTAGATGTCGTCGATCACCTTGCCGTATTCGTCCACCGCCGACAGCGAATAGGCCTGCTTGGCCGCCGCGCGACGGCCCGAGCGGCCCATCGGCGGCTGGATCGGCTGGTTCGGGTCGATGTTGCGGGCGACGAGGAAGAACTCCATCTCGGGCGCCACGATGGGGCGCCAGCCGCGTTCGGCGTAAAGGCCGACGATGCGCTTCAGCACGTTGCGCGGCGCCATCGGCACCGGCCGCCCCTGCTGGTCGAAGACGTCGTGGATCACCTGCAGGGTCACGTCGGCCGTCCAGGGCGCGGCTGAAACGGTGTCGAAATCCGGGACCAGCACCATGTCGGGCTCGGTGAAGGCCCCGGCCGGGTTGTCGGCCCATTCCCCCGTGATAGTCTGCAGGAAGATCGAGTTCGGCAGGTAGAAGCTTTCCTGCCGCGCGAACTTGGATGCAGGCATGGCCTTGCCGCGGGCGACGCCCGCCATGTCGGGAACGATGCACTCGATCTCGTCGAGCCGTCGGCCCTCGACATAATCGCGGGCGGGTTGGGGGATCTGCGTCAGCCAGTCTGACATGGTTACTTTCCGCCGGCTGGGCCGGCTTTCGCTTTCGGGTTCAGGCGCCGGGAACGATCCCGGCCATCGGATTGTCCTGCGCGGCAAGCCCGGCAATCACGCCCTGCCGGTCAGGAAGGCTGCGGTTCTGGCTGGCCTTCCACTTGCCGGTAACATGCGCCACCGGAATCTCAACTCCGACGATGCCGCGCAGTTGCGCCGCGACGAAGGGCGGGGGCGCGTCCCCGACCGACCAAGGGGTCTGCTGCGGGGCCTCGTGTCGGTCGGTCAGCGCGCCCACCTGCGCGCGCAGCCACGCGGGATCGTCGATGACGCGGGGCACGCCCCGGATCTCGACGGCAAGATAATTCCAGGTCGGCACCACCTTGCCGGTTTCCGCCTTGGTCGCATACCAGCCGGGCGAGACATAGGCCTGCGCACCCTGGAACAGCACCAGCACCTGCCTGCCCGTCTCCTGCATCTCGCGCAGATCGTCAAGCTGCCGGTTCGCGCGGGCGAGATGCGCGCGCAGGATGCCGCCGTTCGTATCGTGCAGGAAGGGGATGAGGTTCGCCGTCAACCCTTGCGGCCCCAGGCTGACGAGCGTGGCCAGCGGATGGGCGGCCATCAGCGCGGCCAGCACCTCGGGCCGGTTCTCGGCGAAGAGCGGGGGCACATACATCAGGTCAGGCCTTCCGCGGTCGTCTGCGGGTTCTTGAAGAACGCCTCGATCCTGTCTGCCAGCGCCAGGGGATCCGCCTGCCCCCGGCGGGCGCGGGCGCGGTCCAGCAGATCGGGCGGGACGGGGCCGCCGCGATGGTCGATCAGCCCGTCGATGAAGCCGTCGCGGAACTCGGGGTGGGGCTGCACCGTGAAGGCGCGGTGGTCATAGATCAGCGCGGCGGCCTGGCAGAACTCGTTGGTGCCGGCCACCGTAGCGCCGTGAGGCAGGTCCACCACCTGGTCCTGGTGCCAGGCGTTCAGCACCATCGGCTGGCCGCCGATGACATAATCGTTCGCGCCCACGCGCCAGCCGCCGGGATGCTTGACCACGCGCCCGCCCATTGCTTGCGCAATGATCTGGTGGCCGAAGCAGACGCCGACCATCGGCACCTCGGCCGCAAAGGCGTCGCGGATGAAATCTTCCAGCCGGGCAATGAAGGGGTGATTCTCGTAAACCCCATGGCGCGATCCGGTGATCAGCCAGCCCTGGGCGGCATGGACGCTTGCGGGGAAGTCCAGTTCTTCGACGTGATAGCTGTCAAAGGTGAAGCCGCGCCCGGCCAGCAGCCGCTCGAACATGTCGTCGTAGTCGCCGTGTTCGGCCCGCGTCACCTCGGGCGACTGGCCGGTCTTCAGGATGCCGATCCGCATCGGGAACTCTCATGATCGTGGTGGCGTCAAGGTAGGCTTGCCGCCGGGGGGGCCGCAAGGGGGCGGTCCGACCAAAGGCGCGGCTGGAACCCGGCCCGGGCTGCAGCTAGGTTCGCCCCAGGTTCATGCAGGAGACACCGCCATGACGGGATTGCGCGACGACGGACACAGCCATGTCGACCCCGACGGGCTGATGGAGTTCTCGGTCGTCTTCACCGATCGCAGCCTCAACCACATGTCGAAGAAGTTCCAGCAGGTCATGCGCGACATCTCGGACATCGCCTGCGAGGTCTATGGCGCCGACGGCGTGGCGCTGGTGCCTGGTGGCGGCACCTTTGCGATGGAATCGGTCGCCCGCCAGTTCGCGCGGGACGCCAATGCGCTGATCGTGCGGAACGGCTGGTTCAGCTTCCGCTGGACGCAGATCCTCGATGCCGCCGATTTCGACGCCGAGGCACAGGTGCAGGCCGCGCGTCCCGACGGGAACCAGCCGCGCCCGGCCTATGCGCCGGCGCCCATCGAGGACGTGGTGACCGAGATCGCCCGCACCCGACCCGCCGTGGTCTTCGCACCCCATGTGGAAACCTCGGCCGGGCTGATCCTGCCCGACGACTATATCGCCGCGCTGGCGGATGCCGTGCATGAGGTCGGCGGGCTGATGGTGCTGGATTCCATCGCCTCAGGCGCGATCTGGGTGGACATGCGAGCGCTTGGCGTGGACGTGCTGATCTCGGCCCCGCAGAAGGGGTGGAGCGCCTCGCCCGCGGCCGGGCTGGTGATGTTCTCGGGCCGCGGGCTTGAGCGGCTGGAGGCCACGACCAGCGACAGCTTCGCGCTGGACCTGAAGAAGTGGCGCGCAATCATGAAGGCCTATGAGGACGGCGGCCACGCCTATCATGCGACCTTGCCGACCGACGCGCTGGTGACCCTGCGCGATGCGATGGTGGAAACCCGCGAGATGGGGTTTGAGGCCGCGCGTGAGGCGCAATGGGATCTCGGCCGCAAGATCCGCGCGGCGTTGGCGGAACGGGGCATCCGCTCTGTCGCGGCCGAGGGCTATGCGGCGCCGGGGGTGGTCGTCAGCTATACCGATGATCCCGACATCCGCAGCGGCAGGAAGTTCGCCGAGAAGGGCATGCAGATCGCGTCGGGGGTGCCGCTGCAGGTCGGCGAGGGGCCGGAGTTCTCGACCTTCCGGCTAGGGCTCTTCGGGCTGGACAAGCTGAAGGACGTGGACGGCACTGTGGCGCGGCTGACGAAGGTGTTGGACGAAGTGCTGGCGGGATAAGGGCAGGACTTCGTCGAGGCGGCTGGGGGCGCTGCCCCCGTCGCCCTTCGGGCGACTCCCCCGGGATATTTTTGCGAAGAAGAACGCGGGAGGCCGGGCGTTACACGGCTTCTGTTGTGAAGAACGCCCGGTCGTGAGGCCGGGCGTCTCCTTGTCTCGGTGTGGCAGAAGGCGCAGGTTCGCGTGGGCCGGGCGCTTCCGCCGCAGTGGTCAGTCGAGGCTGACTTCGGCCTCGACCACGACGGGTTCCCACTTGGCCATCTCGGCCTTGACGTGCTCGCCCAGTTCCTCGGGGCCGGAGGCCACGATCTCGGCCGAGAACTCGGCCATGCGCTCGGCGACCTTGGGGTCGGCCATGGCCGCCTTGGCGGCGTTGGCCAGCACCTCGACCACCTCGGGCGGGGTGCCGGCGGGGGCGAAAAGGGCGTTCCAGCTATAGGTCTCGTAGCCCGGCAGCGTTTCCGAGATGGCGGGGACGTCGGGGAAGGAGGGTGCGCGTTCGGCCGTGGTAACGCCCAGCGCCTTGAGCTTGCCGCTGCTGATGTGGCTGGACGCCGAGGGCAGGTTGTCGAAGATCACCGGCACCTGGTTGCCCAGCACGTCCGTCAGCGCCGGACCCGAGCCCTGATACGGGATGTGGGTGATGTCCAGATCCGCCATCGACTTGAACAGCTCGCCCGACAGGTGCAGGGGCGTGCCGTTGCCGGACGAGGCATAGGCCAGCGGCTCGGCCTTGGCGAGATCGATCAGTTCCTGCACGGTATTGACGGGCAGGGCGGGGTTCACCGCCAGCACATTCGGCACCAGCACCAGAAGCGAGACGGGGGCGAAATCCTCGACCGCGTCATAGGGCTTGCGCTTGAGAATCAGCGGGTTCAGCGCGTGGGTCGCGACGGTGCCCATCAGGATGGTGTAGCCGTCCGGGTCGGCCTTGGCGACCTGAGACGCGCCCAGGCTGCCGCCCGCACCGCCGACGTTCTGCACGATGATCTGCTGGCCAAGCTCCTGGCTCATGCGGTCGGCGACGATGCGGCCCACCACGTCGGTCGAGCCGCCCGCGGCGAAGGGGATCACCAGCTCGATCGAGCGGGTGGGGAAATCCTGCGCGGCGGCGGCTCCCGCCAGCCCGAAGGCGAGCGCCGTGCCCATGAGGACACGGCGGGTCAGGGTCAGGGTCATGTCAACCTCCTGTCTGGACTTGCTTGTTATGGATTGGCGAAAGGCCGGGGCGCAAGGCGGCCCCGGCCCGTCGATCAGTCTTCGCTTTCGGTGAACACTTCTTCGCGCCGTTGGCGGATCTGGGGCAGGAAGACCAGCACCAGCACGATCAGCGAGACGATCAGCAGGCCCGCGCTGATTGGCCGCTCGATGAAGGTCATCGGATCGCCCCGCGACAGGATCATGGCGCGACGCAGGTTTTCCTCCAGCAGCGGGCCGAGGACGAAGCCCAGAAGCAGCGGCGCCGGCTCGAACCGCAGCTTGGACATGATGTAGCCCAGAAGGCCGAAGAAGGCGACGGCGTAAAGGTCGAAGGTGTTCGAGTTCACCGAATAGACCCCGATCGCCGACATCGCCATGATGATCGGGAACAGCACGTAATAGGGCACGGTCAGCAGCTTCACCCACAGCCCGATCAGCGGCAGGTTCAGCACCACCAGCATCAGGTTGCCGATCCACATCGACGCGATGATGCCCCAGAACAGTTGCGGCTGGTCGGTGACGACGCTGGGGCCGGGGACGATGCCTTGGATGATCATTGCGCCGATCATCAGCGCCATCACCGGGTTCGCCGGGATGCCGAGGGTCAGCAGCGGGATGAAGCTCGTCTGCGCCCCCGCGTTGTTGGCGCTTTCGGGACCGGCCACGCCCGCCAGCGCACCCTTGCCGAATTCCTCCGGCGTCTTCGACAGCTTCTTTTCCACCGTGTAGGAGGCGAAGGAGGCCAGGATCGCACCGCCCCCCGGCAGGATGCCGAGGACCGAGCCGATCCCCGTGCCGCGCAGGATCGGACCCGCCATCTCGCGGAACTCCTGCCTGCTGGGGAAGAGCCGGTTGATGTTGCGGGTCATGACCTCGCGGTCATGCTCGTTTTCCAGGTTGCGCAGGATCTCGGCGAAGCCGAAGACGCCGATGGCGACGGCGACGAAGTTCAGCCCATCCGCATACTGGGTGATGCCCATCGTGAAGCGGGGCGTGCCGGTGTAGATGTCGGTGCCCACGATGCCCAGCAGTAGGCCCAGGATCACGATCGCCAAGGCCTTGATGATCGAGCCATGCGCCAGCGCCACCGACATCACCAGGCCCAGCACCATCAGGCTGAAATACTCGGCCGCGCCGAACTTCAGCGCCACGGCGGTCAGCGGCGGGGCAAACAGCGCGACAAGGAAGGTCGCGACCGATCCGGCGAAGAACGACCCGATCGCGGCGGTCGCCAGTGCCGTCCCGGCGCGGCCCTTGCGGGCCATCTGGTAGCCGTCGATGGCGGTGACCGCCGACGAGCTTTCGCCCGGCATGTTGATCAGGATCGCGGTGGTCGAGCCGCCGTATTGCGCGCCGTAGTAGATCCCGGCCAGCATGATCAGCGAACTGACGGGTTCAAGCTGGAAGGTGATCGGCAGCAGCATGGCGATGGTGGCCGTCGCGCCGATGCCCGGCAGCACGCCGATCAGCGTGCCGAGGATGACGCCGATGAGGCAGAAGAGCAGGTTCGCCAGCGACGTTGCGACCGAGAAGCCCAGCGCAAGATTTGAAAGAAGATCCATTCCATCCTCCTCAGAACTGGACCCATGGTCCGAAGCGCCGGAACGGCAGCCCTAGGCCATAGCTGAAGATCAGCGTCGAGATCACCGTGACCAGCACCGCCAGCAGCAGCGCATAGCCGGGGCGCATCTTGACCGAGGCCTGCGAGGCGATCAGCGTGGTGATGAACAGCGCCGGGACGAAGCCCAGGCCCCGCACCGTCAGGCCGAAGAAGATCGGCGCCGGCAGGATGAAGAAGATGCCGCGCCAGGCGATGGGGCCCATCGGCTCACCCTCGCGGCCGAAGGCCTGCAGAAAGATCACCAGTCCCAGCAGGAACATCAGGCCCGACAGGATCATCGGGAAGTAGCCCGGCCCCATCCGCAGCGAGGTGCCGATCTCCAGTCCCAGCGTCTGCCAGCCGAAGAACGCGGCGACCGCCATCAGGCCCAGCCCCGCGATCAGGTCGGTGTTGTCCTTTGGTTTCGTGGACACGTGGTTTCCCTCCGGTCTCTTGCAAGGACTCGCCGCCCTTCATGGGGGCGGCGAGCGGGTGTTCTCAGGAACGGCGTGGAGGCCGGCGGATCAGTCGGCGTAGACGCCGGCGGCCTCGATGATTGGCTTCCAGCGGGCGATCTCGGACTCAAGCTGGGTCTTCAACGCCTCGGGCGTCATCTGCTCGACCGGCACCGGTTCGGTGCCGAGTTCGGCCAGTTGCCGGACCACGCCTTCATCCGCCAACGCCGCCTGCAGCGACTGCGACAGGCGCTGGTTGATCTCGGCGGGCGTGCCCTTGGGCGTGTAGATGCCGTGCCAGACCGCCAGTTCCATGTCCGGCAACCCGCTTTCGATGGCGGTCGGCAGGTCGGGGAACAGGTCCAGCCGCTCGGGCGTGGTGGCGGCATAGGCCTTGATCGATCCACCCTGGATGTGCTGGGTGGCGCCGGTGGTCTGGTCGCAGAGGATGTCAACCTGGCTGCCCAGCAGGTCGGTCATCGCCGGGCCGGTGCCCTTGTAGGGAACCGTGGTCAGTTGCGCGTCAAGCGAGTGCATCAGCAGCATCCCGCACAACTGGCTGACCGCCCCGATGCCCGCGTTGGCCAGCGTCAGGGTTTCGGCATTCGCCTTCACATAGTCGATGAACTCGGCCATGTTCGCGGGCTCGAAGTCCTTGCGGGCCGTGATGATCATCGGCACGTCCACGACCTCGCCCACATAGTCGAACGAGTTCAGCGGATCGTAGGGCAGGGTGCGATACAGCGTGGCCGAGGTCGCCATGCCCATGTGGTGCAGCAGCATGGTATAGCCGTCGGGGTCAGCCTTGGCGACGCGGTCCGCGCCCAGGGTGCCGCCGGCCCCGGTGACGTTTTCCACGATGATCTGTTTGCCCAGGTCGGCCGACATCCGTTCGGCCAGCAGGCGAGCGACGGTGTCGGTGGGCCCACCTGCCGAGAAGGGGATGATCATGGTGATCTGGCGCGCCGGATAGTCCTGCGCGAAGGCCGGAGCGGCCATGATCGAGGCGGCGCAGACCGCGCCCAGAAGTTTGGAAACCGACATTATTCCTCCCGGTATTGAATCGGATGGCGCAAGCTCCTCGAATGCGCCAATCGCGGAACGTTTGCGCGAGGATCGGCTTTGTTCAAAGCGCTTCGTCATCCCTTTCTGCCACTTTCCGTCATGCCCGGCAGCCGAATGGGTGGAAACAGTGACAAGCTTGAAACTTGATGTGTGGAAATCCACACATATGAGCCTCAGCCGCTGTCGTCCTCGCCGGCTTCGACGATCAGGCGGCGATCGAGACCGTATTTCTGCATCTTCTCGTAAAGCGTCTTCCGAGAGATCCCCAGCGTCTCGTAGACCGCGCGCAGGCGCCCGCCATGGGCGGCGATGGCGCCCGCGATCAGGCTGCGCTCGAATTCGGCCACGCGCTCGGGCAGGCGGGCACCCTCGGCCCCGACGCTCAGCGGGTCTTCGAGGCCGAGGACCATGCGCTCTGCGAGATTGCGCAACTCGCGCACGTTGCCGGGCCAATCCCGTGCGGCGAGGTCGGACAGGAAACCCGCGGGCACCTCGCGTTCGGGCAAGTTGTTGCGGGCGGCGGATTCGCGCATCAGTTGCAGGAACAGCAGCGGGATGTCCTCGCGCCGGGCCGACAGCGGCGGGACGTGCAGGACGGCGACGTTCAGGCGCCAGAACAGGTCCTCGCGGAACTCGCCGCGCTGGACGGGGGCGGCGAGGTCTTCCTTGCTGGTGGCGATGAAGCGCACGTCAAGCAGCACGGGGTCGTTCGATCCCAGCCGGGTGATGACCCGTTCCTGCAGCACCCGGACCAGCTTGGCCTGCAGGTCCAGCGGCATGGACCCGATCTCGTCCAGCAGCACCGTGCCGCCACGGGCATGTTCAAACTTGCCGTAGCGCGGCCGCAGCGCGCCGGGGAAGGCGCCGGCCTCGTGGCCGAACAGTTCGCTTTCGATCAGGGCGGCGGGCAGGGCGGCGCAGTTGATGGCGATGAAAGGCCGTTCCGCGCGCGAGGAGATGTCGTGCAGCGTCCGCGCCACCACCTCTTTCCCGACGCCGGTCGGGCCGATGATCAACGTATCGGCGTCCGACGCCCCGATGGCGCGCAGGCGATAGCGGAGATCCACCATGACCTGGGTCCGGCCGGGCAGACGCGCCTCGACATCGTCGCGCTTGCCCGCGACGGCGCGCAGTCGGCGGTTTTCCAGCACCAAGGCCCGGTGGTCGATGGCGCGGCGGATGACATTGGCCAGCTCCTGCACCACGAAGGGCTTTTCGATGAAGTCATAGGCGCCATTGCGGATCGCCTCGACCGCCAAGGGAACCTCGGCATGGCCGGTGAACAGGATCACGGGGATGTCGGGGTCGATCTCGTGGACGCGACCCAGCAGGGTCATCCCGTCCATGCCCGGCATTCGGATGTCACTGACGATGGCGCCGTTGAAGCCCGGCGCGGCCAGCGCCAGCGCCTCTGTCCCGCCGGTCAGCGCCTCGACCGTGAAGCCCGCCAGCCGCAGCGCCTGCGCGGTGGACCCGCGCATCTGGTCGTCGTCATCGACCAGAAGCAGCCGGCCGCCGCTCATGCGGGCCTCGCCACAGGCAGGCGGACGCAGAACTCGGCGCCGGGGCCGGCATTGCGGACCGCGATGGTGCCGCCGAAGTCGCGCACGATATTGGCAGTGATCGACAGGCCGAGGCCCAGCCCCGCGCCCATGCCCTTGGTGGTGAAGAAGGGGTCGAAGATACGTTCCGCGATGGCCTCGGGCACGCCGGGGCCACGGTCGCGCAGGCGGAGGGCGATCCACTCGCCCTCGGTGCTTGCCGACAGGGTGATGCGGCGGTCGTCCGTCCCCTCGGCAGCGTCGGCGGCGTTGGTGATGAGATTGACCAGCACCTGTTGCAGCCGCGTCGGTCCCGCCTTCAGCGGCGGAAGATCCGGCGGCAGGTCGATTTCCAGCATGGCGCCGCTGCTGGCAAGGCGTTGGGCCACGATGGTGCGCGTCTCGGGCAGCAGCGCGGCCAGGTCCACCGCCCCCAGCCGGTCGTCGGGCTTGCGGGCGGCATCGCGCAGGTGCCTGCCGATGGCCGCCATCCGGTCCACCAGCGACAGGATATGCTGCATGTTCTCGCGCGCGGCGGCGTAGTCGCCCCGCTCGATCAGGACACCGGCGCTGTCGGCATAGTTGCGGGCGGCGGCGAGCGGCTGGTTGATCTCGTGCGACAGGGACGCCGACATCTGCCCCAGCGCCGCCAGCTTGCCGACCTGCACGAGGCTCGCCTGCGCGGCCCGCAGCTCGGACTCGGTGGCGCGGCGCTCGGCGACCTCCTGCTCAAGCTGGCCGTTCAGGCGGGCGAGGTCGGCGGTGCGCGCCTCGACCCGACGTTCCAGTTCGGCTGTGGCGAACTGGTGCATGGCGATCCGCTCGGCCACCTGCGCCCGGCGCTGCGCCAGGATCAGCGCGCCGAAGACCCCGGCGCAAAGCAGCAGGACCAGCGTCAGCACCGCCATCCGCGCCTCGCGCCGCAACTCGGCGCTGTCCAGCAGCACATGGACGGTCCAGCCCGCCCGCGGCATCGGCTGCGAGACGGCGACGTATTCGCGGACCTCGCCATCGGACGCGATCCACAGGACCGGCACGCCGAAGCGGGTCACGCGCTCGACGCCCAGATCGGCAAGCTCGGCATCGGCATAGCGGCGGGTCTCGATGGTGCGGGCCAGCCGTTCTGGGGTGGGAGGCTCGAAGCTGGCGGAAAGCCAGCGCGGTTCCGATGACAGGAAGACCCGCCCCTCGGGGTCGGTGACGAGAAAGCGGTATTCCCCGTCATGCCAGGACTGCTCGATCCGGTCCACCGCGACCTTGACCGCGACCACGCCCGCAATCCGGCCGTCCATATCGAAGACGGGGGCCGAGAAGTAATAGCCCCGCACGGATGACGCGGTGCCGATGCCGTAGAAGCGGCCCGGCCCTCCGCGCATCGCCTCGATGAAATAGGGGCGGTAGCTGAAGTTGCGGCCGATGAAGCTGGCCTCGCCGTCAAGGTAGTTTGACGAGGCGATGGTGTCGCCGTCTGGGCGGATCACATAGATGTCCGAAGCATGGATGGCCGCGTTCTCGGCCGAAAGCCAGGCGTTGGCCGCCCGGCGCAGCCCGACGTCAGTGGGATGCGAGACGAGCCGCTGGATCAGGTCGAACTCGGCGATCAACTGCGGAACGACCTCGAAGCGGGCGAGATCGGCATCAAGGCCGTTGGCCGTCAGACCCAGCGCCATCTCGGCCCGTTCCTGCCCGGCTGACAGGTAATGCCGGAAGGCCATGCGCCCGCCCGCCCACAGGGTCACGGCCAGCAGCGCCAGCAGCAGCACCGCCAGCCTTGCGCCGCCGGACCGCGCAAGGCGGGCGGGGGGCCGGGGAAGGGGACGGGCGATCTCGGCGACCAACGGGCGATCCTTGGCTGTGCGTTGCGGCAATGTCGCAGTTCGGGCCTGTCGATTCAACGTGCGGGACGGGTGGTAACATCTGTGCCACTGGCGGGCCGGAAACCGGGTTCCGATATCGGTTTCAACGAAAGGACACCGCCATGCAACTCATCGGCATTCACCACCTGACCGCGATCACCGCCGACGCGACCGGCAACAACCGCTTCTACACGCAAACCTTGGGGATGCGGCGGGTCAAGAAGACCGTCAACCAGGACGACACATCCGCCTATCACCTGTTCTTCGCCGATGGCGCGGGCAGCCCCGGCACCGACCTGACCTTTTTCGACTGGCCGGCATCGCCGGAACGGCGGGGCACCCATTCGATCAGCCGCACCGGGCTGCGGGTGAATGAACCGAGCCTCGACTACTGGGCCGACCGCCTGCGCGGCGAGGGCCTGACCGTGGGCGGGATCGCCACGCTGGATAACCGCGCCACGCTGGATTTCGAGGACCCCGAGGGCCAGCGCTTCCGCCTGACCGCCGACCAGCCCGGCGCGGCGCATCCGTGGAACCGCAGCCCCGTTCCGGCCGAGCACCAGATCCGCGGCCTCGGGCCGATCACCATCTCGGTTCCCGACCTCGGCCCGACCGAGGCGGTGCTGACCCGGCTGATGGGGATGCGGCGGCTGGCCGACTTCCCCAGCCCGGACGGGCAGGGGCAGGTCCATGTCTTTTCCATGGGAGAGGGCGGGCCGGGTGCGGAACTGCACGTCGCCGTCCAGCCCGGCCTGCCGGTGGCGCGGCAGGGCGCGGGCGCCGTCCATCATGTCGCCTTCCGGGTCGCCGACAACGTGGCGATCCGGCAATGGGCAGAGCAGTTGAAGGCGCTGCGCGTCCCGTCCTCGGGCGAGGTTGAGCGCTATTACTTCCGCTCGGTCTATTTCCGCGAGCCGGGCGGCAACCTGTTCGAGATCGCGACCGATGGTCCCGGCTTCGCCGTGGACGAGCCCTTCGAGACGATGGGCGAGACGCTGTCGCTGCCGCCCTTCCTCGAACCCCGCCGCGCCCAGATCGAGGCCGGGCTGAAGCCGCTGGACTGAAGCGCCTTGCGTGGCTGCATCACCCGTGCAGCCAAGCCCCTGCGATCCGCAGGTCCTCGGCCGACAGCTCGTGCCCGGCCTCGATCACCCGCGCGTCGAGATCGGCGCCCGCCGCCGACAGCGAGGTTTCAAGCGCCGGGGCCATCCGCCCGTAAGGATCACGTGCACCCGTCACCAGCAGCACGCGCGTGCCCGTCAGGTCGGCGGCGGGCGGGCGTTCCAGAACCTCGATCCCGCGCAACAGGATCGCCTGCCGCATCGCGCCCGGATACAGGCGCAGGATCGCGCCCAACAGGTTGGCGCCGTTGGAATAGCCCAGAAAGGTCGTGCGGGCGGGATCGAGGCCCAGCCCCGCAAGCTCGGCCGCGATGAAGGCGACAAAGGCCGCCGCCTCGGCGCGGATGTGGTCCTGGTCGTAGGTCACGGCGTCGAAGCGGCGGAACCAGCGGTTGATCCCTTCCTCCTGCGAGCGGCCGCGGACGCCCAGCAGCCGGGCATGGGGGCTGAGGCGGCCCGCCAGCGGCATCAGGTCGGATTCGTCGCCGCCGGTGCCATGCAGCAGGACGATCACCGACCCGTCGGGTTGATCCGGCACCAGAAAGCGGTGAGCGAAGCTTGAATCGCGCATTCCTGCGTTCCTTCCACGTTTCCGCAGGACGATCGAAGCATGTTCCGTCCCCCGGATCGACCGGCTTTCGGTCCCGGCATTGACCTTGGTGCGGTTTTGCGGCATCAGGCGGCACCCGAAGGGCGCGGCGATCAGCCGACAGTGCCCGTGTCCATCCCCCCAACTTCAACCATGCCCAGACGCCCTTTCACGCGGCGCATCCGGCATATCGAAGCCAGGTTGACCCGATGTTCCTTTCAACCCCGGACCCCGCCCGCGCGCAGATGGCCGGCGCGACCCCGATCCTCGCCGGATTCGAGTGCAGCCGCCTGCACTGGAATGGCCACGACCTGCTGCATTCGACCAACCACCTGCCGGATGGTGCGATGCCCCACCACTATCGCGTCGCCGCCGAGGAGGGCGCCGCCGGCGCTCGCGACGGGCTGTCCTGGCGCCACGACATCGCCGCCCGCATCCGCGCGGTGCCCGAAGGTTTCCCGGTGATCTGGGACCTCGTGCATTTCGATGCCCCGTCCCGCCCCGCGCAGCACGCGGTCGCCTGCTGCAGCGCGCTGCCGCCGGATTCCTGGGTGATCGCGGTGAACGAGCCCTCGATCGGCCGCCGCGTCTCGGGCATGACGCCCGGCCGGGCTACGCAGATGGCGCTGCGGATGATGACCACGGCGGCCTGCCTGCCCAATCGCCCGCGCTTTGCCACCTGCGACCCGTTCCACCACCTGCATCCCAACGTCTTCAAGGCCACCGACCGGCTGGTTGCCAGCGGCCATGTGCGGATGGTCGGCGTCAACTACTATCCCCATCACGCCATCGAGCCACTGCACCGGGTCCTTCGCGCCGTCGCCGACCGCTACCACCTGCCGGTGATGATCACCGAGACCGGCTGGCACGACGGGCTGCCCGAGGCGCACCGCCGCTTTCCCCATGTCCGCGACCGCTGGGACTGGCTCGCCTATGTGAAGGCCGAGATCGAGCGGTCGGAGGTGCCGGTCGCCGGTCTCTGCTGGTATCCGTGGCTGGACATGCCGGCCTGGGACAACCCGCATCACGGCCGCTGGCCTTGCGGCTGGCCGGGACGGCAGGCGTAGGGTCCGGAAACGGCAGCGATCGTTCTGGCGTCGCCGGGGCTGTTCCGGCGGACACAGATTCCGTCAGGCTCGCGGGCCCGTCCTTGGCAGTTCGCGCATGGCAGGGCTTGGCTACGGCGCGGTGATCGTAGCGGTCCGAAAGGATCAGCCACCGCATGGCCCATTCCCAAGCCTAGTCATGACCACCGAGGCAGGCCCCGGAACGGGAAAGCGGCAGAAGCAGTCTTTGCCATCCGGCCCGCGGTGGCGGTCGGCTCTGCGCCGCCGAGATCACGGGCGCGAACTGGCCGGTCCAACGCGGGCCAGCAGGATCACCGGCAGGATGCCCACAAGGACAATGGCCCAGGCGGCAAGCGCGGCTTCCTCGTAGGTGCCGCGCGCGGCTTCGCCGTAAAGATGGGTGGCCAGAGTCTCGAAGTTCAGCGGGCGCAGCAGCAGGGTCGCGGACAGTTCCTTCATGCAGTCGACGAAGACCAGCAGCCCGGCGGCGGCCAGCGCCGCCCTGGACAGAGGCAGGTGGACATGGGTCAGCATCCCGGTGACACCATGGCCCAGCGTCCGGGCGGACTGGTCGTAGCTGCGCGGGATGCGGGTCAGACCAGCCTCGACCGAGCCGATCGAGATGGCGAGGAACCGCGCCAGATAGGCATAGCCCAGCGCCACCCCCGATCCGATCAGGACCAGTCCGGGGTCGATGCCGAACATCGCCCGTCCGGTCTGGCTGATCCAGCGGTCCACCCCTGCCGCCGCGATCAGGATGCCCAGCGCCAGGATCGTGCCCGGCATGGCATAGCCCAGCGAGGCGACACGGTGGACGATCTGCATGGCGCGCTGCGGATAGACGCGCGAGGCATAGGCGACAACCAGCCCGCAGACCAGCACCGCCACGGTGGCAAACGCGGACAGCAGGAAGGTGTTGCGCGCCTCGATCATCAGCCGGTCCGACAACCCGGCGAACTGGAAGCGCTGCCAAGCCTCGACCGCGAGGTAGAGCGCTGGCAGCAGGAAGCCGAAGATCACCGGCAGCAGCCCGAGGCCCAGCGCAGCCAACCCCGCCCGCCGCGACAGCCGCTCGCGCGCGAAGCTGCGGGCGCGCTGGCCGCTGACCGCATAGCGCTGGCGCCTGCGCGCCCAGCGTTCCAGCGAAATCAGCGCCACCACCAAGAGCAGCATCGCCAGCGAGATCTGCGCTGCGCCCGGCAGGTCCGACCGTGTAACCCAGGTCGTGTAGACCGAGATCGTCAGCGACCGGACGCCCAGGAACTCCGAGGCGCCGATGTCGTTCAGCGTCTCCATCAGGGCTAGGCTGACGCCCACGGCAATGGCGGGCCGGGCGAGGGGCAGGGCGACGCGCTGGAAGATCTGGCGGCGGGTGGTGCCGAGGGTGCGGGCAACCTCGACGAGGTTCCCGGCCTGCGTCATGAACATCGCCCGCGTGGGCAGGTAGACATAGGGGTAGAGCACAAGGCTCAGCAGCAGGATCGCCCCGGTCATGGACCGGATGTCGGGCAGGCGGAAATCGCGAGGGCTGTCGTAGCCAAGGGCCGCGCGGACCAGCGACTGGACCGGCCCCAGCGGGTGCAGCAGGTCCAGATAGGCATAGGCCACAATATATGTGGGCACCGCTAGCGGCAGCAACAGCGCCCATTCCAGCAGCCGCCGGCCGGGAAACTCGTGCGCCGTCACCAGCCAGGCCGCCGATGTGCCGATCAGCGCGGTCAGCACACCGACCCCGGCCATCAGCATGGCCGTTTGCCCCAGGGCGTGCGGCAGCACATGGGCCGCCAGATGCGACCACAGGCCCTCGGACCCCTGCGCCGCCTGCCACGCCAGAGCCAGCAAGGGAACAAGGACCAGCCCCGCGATCAGCAGGCTGGCAAGGACCCAGACCCTTCCCCCGAGAGAGAAGGATCTGGAAACCTTTTCGCCATCTGTCGTCAGGACCGCCATGCCTGCTTTCCGGCCGCAGCTTGCCGCGGCCGGGTTGCCCCGATCAGTTGTCGAAGCCGACGCGGTCGACCAGTTCGCTGGCCTGCTTGCGGTTTGTCACGATCTCGGTCAGCGGGACGGGATCGACGTTCAGCTCGCCGATCGAGGCGATGATCGGGTCGATGGCGGCACCGGGTTTCACCGGATACTCGTAATTCGCCTCGCCATAGATCTTCTGCGCCTCGTCCGAGACGAGGAACTCCAGCAACTGCACCGCCTGGTCCCTGTTGGGCGCGTTCTTCGCCACGGCCGCGCCGCTGACGTTCACATGGGTGCCGCCATCCTCGAAGGTGGGCAGCAGAACCTTGATCGCCTCGCCCCAGGCCTTCTGCTCGTCCCCGCCCCTGCCGGAACGCATCAGCCCCACGTAGTAGGAGTTCGCGATGGCGATGTCGCAGATGCCGCCAAGGATGTCCTTGGCCCCGTCGCGGTCGCCGCCGCCCGCCTTGCGGGCGAGGTTGTTCTTCAGACCGGTCAACCAGGCCTCGGTTTCCGCCGCGTCGTGATGCGCCATGAAGGCCGAGAACAGCGCCGTGTTGTAGGGATGCTGACCCGAGCGGATGCAGATCCGCCCCTTCCATTCGGGGTCGGCCAGATCCTCGTAGGTGATGCTGTCGATCTCGACGTCATTGGCGGCATAGACGACGCGGGCGCGCATCGACAGGGCAAACCACTCGTTCCCCGGATCGCGCAGGTTGTCGGGGATGGCGGCAGTCAGGACCTCGGATTCGACCGGTTGGGTCAGGTCGCGTTCGACCAGATCGACAAGGTTGCCCGCATCCACCGCCATCAGCACATCAGCGGGCGAGCTTTCGCCTTCCGAGGCCAGCCGCTCGACCAGCCCGTCCTTGAGGAACACCGTGTTCACCGCAATCCCCGTGGACTCGGTGAAGGCCTGAAGCAGCGGCTCGACCAGACCGGGTTCGCGCGAGGTGTAAAGATTGACCTCCTGCGCCGAGGCAGCGCCCGCAGCGGCAACAAGGGTCGTGCTGGCCAGGATGGCGCGGATCAAGGTGGGTGCGGCTTTCATGATGACCTTCTGAACTCCCGGTCGGACGGTTTCAGGGGTCATACATCGGCCTCTGCAACTTAGTCTAGAGTTTTTATCGACTTTGTTTTCCGCTGAGCTATCACGGGGCTTTCGTCAGCGAAGACATGGATCTGCGCCCCGTTCAGTTGCAGGCTGACCTTTTCGCCCACGGCCATGGGAATGCGGACATGGGAATGCATCCGCAGCGTCTCGGCCAGGGGATGCACCATGATATCGATCAGCTCGCTTTCCCCCATGAAGGTCTTGGCGACCACGCGGGCCGAGATGCCGTGCCCGTCCGGCCCGATGGACAGCGCCTGCGGCCGGATGCAGGCCAGCGCCAGCGCGCCGTCCGGTAGATCGAGGACAGCGGGGAAGGTGCCGATGGGCGTGTCGATCTGGCCGTTGGTCCAGATTCCCGTCAGACGGTTGCAGGGACCCATGAACTCGGCCGCATAAGGAGAGATGGGGCGGTCGTAGATCTCGAAGGGCGTGCCCACCTGCTCGATCCGGCCCGCCCGCATCAGCACGATCATGTCACCCACGGCCAGCGCTTCCTGCGGGTCGTGGGTGACGATGATGGCGGTGGTCCCGATGCGGCGCAGGGTGTCCAGCGTCTCGCGCCGCACCCGTTCCCGCAATCCCTGGTCGAGGTTCGAGAAGGGCTCGTCCATCAGCAGCACCGCCGGCTGCGGGGCCAGCGCGCGGGCCAGCGCCACCCGCTGCTGCTCTCCTCCCGACAGGGAATGGGGATAGCGGTCCACCAGGTGGCCCAGCCCGATCCGCGCGACCACCTCGGCCACGCGGTCGCGCCGAGCGGACCGGGAAAGGTAGCGCAGTCCGAATGCCAGGTTTTCCGCCACGCTGAGATGCGGAAACAGCGCATAGTCCTGGAACATGAAGCCGATCCTGCGGTTCTCGGGTTCGACAAAGCGGTCCGGGCCGGCGATCTCGGCCCCGCGCATCAGGATGCGGCCGCTGTCGGGGCGGTCGACGCCCGCGATGATCCTCAGCAACGTCGATTTGCCGCAGCCGGATTCGCCCAGCAGGCAGGTGATCCGGCCCGGCGGAATGGACAGCGAGATGTCGGACAGGACCACCCGTGACCCGAAGCTGCGGCACACTTCCTCAAGTCCAAGCGATGATGCGCAGCCCACGGCCATGACGTGCAGTCCCTCGTTCGACCCCGGCCGCATGACGAAACCGCGAAGGGGCTTGATCCGGTCGGCAGTATCTACGCCCCGCGCCGCCATTCTCCAATAGGGTGCCTTTTTCGTCGGGAATGATTGCGGCGGACGAACCGCATCCGCAAGCGACACAGCGCCGGACGAGGCCCCAGGCTGAAGGATCAGGCAAGCGTCCGGCACATCCGGCAGTCGAACGGTTCCCCTGATTATTCAGTCGTCGCGTGCATTAACCTGTGTCATCATCTTCTGCAGCCGCAGACTCTTGGCGGCACCAGGTCATGAGGGATCAGGAATGGCTAAGAGACTTGTGAAGGGAACGAACAGGGCCGATCTTCTGACCGGCAGCCTGAATCGTGACATCATCTTCGGCCTTGCCGGCAACGACAGCCTGCTGGGCGACCGCGACATCAAAGGCAAGGACGGCGAGAAGGCGCAGATCAGGGGCGCCACTGACCTGCTGTCCGGCGGCACGGGCCACGACATGCTCTGGGGCGATGGCCGCGTCATTTCTGGCGGAAACGGCGCCGAGGCATCCATCATCGGCGGCGACGACATCCTGCACGGCGATGCCGGAGACGACACGCTTTACGGCGACGGCGCCATCGAGGTCGCGGCGCCGATGGAATACGCCCGCAGCGCGGACATCCGCGGCGGCCGCGATGTCCTTTACGGCGGCGCCGGCAACGACGTCCTTTATGGCGATGGCCTCGTTTCCGGGGGCGCGGCCGAAGGCGCCCGGATAACGGGCGGCGCGGACAGGCTGTTCGGGGGGGATGGCAATGACATCCTCTACGGCGACGGCCTGCTGGAGCTCTACGCCTCTGAAACGCACCTCATCGGGGGCGCGGATCTTCTGGACGGCGGCGCAGGCCACGACACCCTTTACGGCGACGGCATCGTTTCCCCGTATCTGTACATGGGCGGAGAGATGACCGGCGGCAGGGACATCCTGCACGGGGGTGCCGGCAATGACGTCGTTTATGGCGACGGCGGCGTTTCCACCTTCAGGTCCTCGGCACTGCTCAAGGGCGGGGCGGACAGGATCTGGGGCGGCAGCGGCAACGACCTTCTGCAAGGCGACGGCTGGGCCGATGGCAGCGATGCCGAGGTCGTGGGTGCGAACGACTACCTTGACGCCGGATCAGGCGCCGACACCGTCATCGGCGACGGATCGGTGAGCGCCGCGCCCGGCTTCAACCCCGGCAACGGAGTGCTGCGCGGGGGCAACGACACGATCGACGGCGGGACGGGCGCGGATTCGGTGCTTGGGGATGGCGGCGTCTTCACGAACGGCCAGTCTACCCTGACCGGCGGGGCCGACCGGATACAAGGGGGAAGCGGAAACGACACCCTTTACGGTGACGGGGTGGTCGAAGGCATGGACCTGGCCCTGCTGAAAGGCGGAAACGACACGATCCATGGCGGCGACGGCAATGACACGATCTACGGCGACGGGACTGCGGACACCTGGTATGGCGTCTCGTACTTCGGCCGTGTCGAGCTGCTTGGCGGCAAGGACCGGATCGTCGGCGGCAAGGGCGACGACGTCCTGTGGGGCGATGGCACGGCGAGCAACGGCACCGAGCGGGTGATTGCAGGCGGCGCCGACAAGTTCATCTTCAACGAACGCGACGGCCGGGACGTGATCATGGATTTCCGCAGCGCCGACGATGACCTTGTTCACTTCAACACCAGAAAACTGGCCTGGTCCGACCTTGATACCGACCGCAGCGGAAGGCTCGACGATGCCGACCGCTTCGTTCTTCTCGAAGACGGCGGCACCCGCATCGACTATGGCGCCGCCGGCGGGTTCAGCGATCCGGGGCAGGACATCCTCATGGTGGCCAGTGTCACGGGGATGACGGCTTCGGACTTCCTGTTCGGCTGAACGGCAATGCAGCCAGGGTTCCCACGAGACGGCCCGAGCCTCGCCATTCCTGCTGGGGAGATGGCGAGGCTTCCGGGCTGGGGCCGGCCGATTCCGTCATCGCAAGCCGCACCGGCTGGGCGCATGGGAAGCAGGAATTGATCAGCCACCCTGCAAACCTTGTCAGCACGCCCGACAAGGAATTGAAATAACTTATAAAACGCGGGGTTTGGTAGGCCCGGAGGGACTTGAACCCCCAACCAAGGCGTTATGAGCGCCCTGCTCTGACCATTGAGCTACAGGCCCGCGCCTGAGGGCTGTCGCAAATGCGGGCGCGCGGGTCAAGGAAAACCGGGGCAGGCGGGTCGCGTTGATTGTCTGCGCCGGACGGCTGGGCTATCCAGCACCCAGGCAAGAGGGATGGGTGACATGACCAAGGCTGATGGCAGGGGCGGGCTTACCTACGCGCAGGCGGGTGTGGATATCGACGCTGGCAACGCCTTGGTGGAACGTATCAAGCCCGCCGCCGCGGCGACTGCCCGGCCAGGGGTGATGTCAGGACTCGGCGGCTTCGGCGCGCTGTTCGACCTGAAGGCGGCAGGCTACGCCGATCCGGTTCTGGTCGCGGCCACCGATGGCGTCGGCACCAAGCTGCGCATCGCCATAGAGACCGGAGAGCTTGACGGCGTCGGCATCGACCTTGTGGCCATGTGCGTGAACGATCTCGTCTGTCAGGGGGCCGAGCCGCTGTTCTTCCTGGATTATTTCGCCACCGGCAAGCTGCAGGTTGATGAGGCCGCCCGCGTCATCGCCGGCATCGCTGAGGGTTGCCGGCGTTCCGGCGCGGCCCTGATCGGCGGCGAGACGGCAGAGATGCCGGGGATGTATCACGACGGTGACTTCGACCTTGCCGGCTTTGCCGTGGGCGCCATGGAACGCGGCGCGCATCTGCCGCGGGATGTCGCGGAAGGCGACGTGCTGCTGGGCCTCGGCTCGGACGGCGTGCATTCAAATGGCTTCTCGCTTGTCCGCAAGGTGGTCGAAACGACGGGCCTCGGCTGGTCCGATCCCGCGCCCTTCGCGAAGGGGCCGCTCGGGCGGGCGCTGCTGACGCCCACCCGGCTTTACGTCCGCCCGGTGCTGGAGGCGATCCGGGCAGGCGGCGTCCATGCGGCCGCCCATGTCACCGGCGGCGGCATCACCGAGAACCTGCCGCGCGTCCTGCCCGAAGGAATGGGCGTCGAGGTCAACCTTGACAACTGGCAGGCTCCTGCCGTGTTCCAGTGGCTTGCCGATACGGCACGCATCCCCGAACGCGAGATGCTCAAGACCTTCAACTGCGGCATCGGCATGATCCTTGTGGTGGCCCCTGACCGGGCGCTGGCGCTGACTGGGATGCTGCGCGACGCAGGCGAGCGCGTGGTCGAGATGGGCGAGGTCGGCGGCGGCCGGGGCGTCGGTTATACCGGAACGCTGTGGTAAAACGCGTTGCGATCCTGATCTCGGGCGGCGGATCGAACATGGTCGCGCTGGTCCGCTCGATGACCGGCGACAACCCGGCCCGGCCGGTGCTGGTCGCCTCGAACGATCCCGCTGCGGCCGGTCTTGTCCGCGCCGCCGAGATGGGCGTGCCGACCGCAGCGGTGGATCACCGCCCGTTCCGCGGCGATCGCGGGGCCTTCGAGGCCGCGCTGCTT
Source organism: Paracoccus sp. MC1854 (assembly GCF_014164635.1). Lineage (NCBI taxonomy): Bacteria > Pseudomonadati > Pseudomonadota > Alphaproteobacteria > Rhodobacterales > Paracoccaceae > Paracoccus > Paracoccus sp. MC1854. The sequence goes on from NZ_JACJFU010000010.1 coordinate 116,935, forward strand.
GAGCCGCTGCTTGCGGCCGAGCCGGACATCCTCTGCCTTGCCGGCTTCATGCGGATTCTCACGCCCGGCTTCGTGGACCGCTTTCAGGGCATGATGCTGAACATCCATCCCTCGCTGCTGCCGAAATACCCCGGCCTTCACACGCATGCCCGCGCCATCGAAGCCGGCGACACGCGGGCAGGCGCCACCGTTCATCTTGTGACGCCGCTGCTGGACGACGGCCCCATCCTTGGTCAGGCCCATGTGCCGGTCGAGCCTGGGGATACGCCTGAAACCCTTGCTGCGAGGGTCCTGAAGGCCGAGCACCTCCTTTACCCGACCGTCTTGCACCGTTTTGCAGACGGCATGACGGGCCGGATCGACCTCTAGGGTTTTCTTCTTCGTCCAAATATCCCGGGATCGTCGTATACGACGATGGGGCAGAGCCCCGGAGACCGGCCGTTCCGTCAGAACTCACCGTTCCGGCAGCAGCCCCCGCGGCGCGAACCTCAGCACCAGCAGCAGCACGACCCCCATCGCGACATAGCGCATCTGCGGCGCGCTTTCGATCAGGTGGCGCTTGAGGCCTCCATCCGACAGCGGCGAGGTCAGCAGCGACATCGCGGCAGGCCCCCAGACCTCGGCCTTGATCCAGAGAAACCAGATCAGCACCGCGCCCAGCACCGCCCCCCAGTTGTTGCCCGACCCCCCGACGATCACCATCACCCAGATCAGGAAGGTATAGCGCAGCGGGTTGTATCCGCCCGGCGCCATCAACCCGTCCAGCGTCACCATCATCGCCCCCGAAAGCCCGATCACCGCGCAACCGAGGATGAACAGATGCAGGTGCCGCCGGGTGACGTCCTTGCCCATGGCCTCGGCCGCGATCTCGTTGTCTCGGATCGCCCGCATCATCCGGCCCCAGGGCGAATACAGCGCCAGTTCCGACAGCAGAATCAGCGTCAGCAGCACCGCCACGAAGATCGTGGCATAGGACAGCTTGACATAGATGGCAGAGGCCGTGGTCGGGTCCATCGCCCAACGCACGGCGGCCTCGACGAAGGCGGGGTTTGCCTGCAGGTCAAGCTCGTAAGGGACAGGGCGCGGGATGCCGGTGATGTTCAGCACGCCGCGGGCCAGCCAGCCTTCGTTCCTGAGGAGGGCGACGATGATTTCGCCGATCCCCAGCGTGGCGATCGCAAGATAGTCCGAGCGCAGCCCCAGCGCGACCTTGCCGATGCCCCAGGCGGCGATGGCGGCAAAGACCATGCCCACCGGCCAGCTCAGCAGCACCGGCAAGCCCAGCCCGCCGATGTTGCCGGCCTTGGAGGGATTGTTCGCCTCGATCGCGGCCACTGCCGGATCGAACAGCATCCGCGTCGCGACATAGCCTGCGATGACGACCAGCGCTGCGATCCAGAAGCGCGTTGCGCCCTTCAGCCGCGAGGCTGCCGCTGCAGCAATCACCAGCGTCGCAAGCCCGACCGCCAGCGCCAGGACCATCTGCGGTCCCCCGGCCGCCCAGGCGCCCTGCACCGGCTGGGTCGAGATCAGCACCGGGGCAACTCCCCCCAGCGCCACGAAACCGACGACGCCCGCGTTGAACAACCCGCCGTAACCCCAGATCATGTTGACGCCCAGCGCGGTCACGGCCGAAATCAACCCCATGTTCAGGATCGACAGCGCGCTGTTCCACGACCCCGAGAACATCGCGTTCGAGACCGTGCCTTCCAGCACGACCAGCAGGATCACCGCCGCGAACAGCAGCGGCGCGCGCCATGGGCTGGCAGAGGTTTCGGCCTGACGGTTGGCGCTCATTCAGGCCTCCTCAATAGGCTTTGCCGCGGAACAGCCCCGTGGGGCGCACCAGCAGAACGACGATCAGGATGACGAAGCTGATCGCCAGCTTGTATTCCGTGCCCAGCATCTGCAGCAGGCCGGTGGGCTCGAAACCCAGATATTCGGCGATCTTCTTCCAGGGATAGGTCAGCGCAACCTCGGAAAAGGCGATCAGGAAGCCCCCCGCGATGGCGCCGATTGGGCTGCCGAGGCCGCCCACGATGGCCGCCGCGAAGACCGGCAGGAGGATCTGGAAATAGTTGAACGCCTTGAAGGATTTGTCCAATCCATAAAGCGTGCCCGCCAGCACCGCGAGGCCGGTGGCGATGATCCAGGTCATCCGCACGACCCGGTCGGGGTCGATGCCCGACAGCAGGGCCAGATCCTCGTTGTCGGCATAGGCGCGCATCGCCTTGCCGGCGCGGGTGCGGTTCAGGAAGACGAACAGCGCCCAGACCGACAGCGCCGCGATCACCAGCGTGATCGCCTGCGTGGTCCTGAACGCAAGGCCCTCGCTTAGCCCGGTCATCTGCCGGAACTGCGGCACCGAGATGACAAAGCGGGCGCCGTCCGCGAACTGGATCTCGTCCACGCCGATCACAAGGCGCGTCAGGCCGTTCATCACGAACATGACGCCGACCGAGGCCATGACCACCACGATGGGCGCGGCGCGCACCCGGCGGTAGTGGCGATAAACCCAGCGGTCGGTCAGCAGCGCCAACAGCGCCGTCAGGGCGATTCCCAGCGGCAGCGCCAGGAGGGCCGAGGGCAGGGGGCCGAAAGATACCCCCAGCGACTGCAGCCCCCATGTCAGCAGGATCACGATGGCGGTGCCGAAGGCCATGGTGTCGCCATGGGCGAAGTTCGAGAACCGCAGGATGGCGTAGATCAGCGTCACCCCCAAAGCCCCTAACGCAAGCTGCGCGCCATAGGCCGAAGCCGGGATGACCACGAAGTTCAGGATCGCCACAAGGGCATTGAGAACATCCATCAGAGGCTTCCCCTTGCAGGTCGGACCTGCCCGTTCTGTCCGTCCATCGTCAGCCCCCCAGGAAGGTGCGGCGCACCTCGGGGTCGGCCATCAGCTCGGCCCCGGTGCCGGTGTAGCGGTTGGCGCCCTGCACCAGCACATAGCCGACATCGGCGATCTCCAGCGCCTGCTTGGCGTTCTGTTCCACCATCAGGATCGAGATGCCCGTGCGCGCGATTTCGATAATGCGGTCGAAAAGCTCGTCCATGACGATGGGGCTGACGCCTGCGGTCGGCTCGTCCAGCATCAGAAGCTTCGGTTGCGTCATCAGCGCCCGGCCAACGGCGACCTGCTGGCGCTGGCCGCCAGACAGTTCACCCGCGTTCTGGCGGCGCTTGTCGGCGACAGCCGGGAACAGCTCATAGACCTGCTGCATCGTTTGGCGGAAATCGTCCTGGCGCAGATAGGCGCCCATTTCCAGGTTCTCCTCGACCGTCATGGTCGGGAAGACATTGGCGACCTGGGGGACGAAACCCATGCCCGCCTTGACGCGGTCCTGCGGGTTCAGGGCGGTGATGTCCTGCCCGTCCAGCCGGACGCTGCCTTCCCGCAGGGTCAGCATCCCGAAGATCGCCTTCATGGCCGTGGACTTGCCCGCGCCGTTCGGGCCGACGATCACGGCGATCCGGCCCTTCTCGACCGCCAGCGTGCAGCCGTTCAGGATATCGGCCTTGCCATAGCCGCCGCGCATGTTCTCGCCGATGAGAAAGGGGTCGCCGGCAGGGCCGGGCCGGGCCGCGCCGCTGCGAAGGCTGCCCTGGAAAGTCCCAGCAGGACGCGGGTTCACGACCGAGGCGTCGCGGTTGCCGCGATTGGCAAAAGGATCGCTCATACCCCGACCTTGTCCTTGTTCTTGAGGCCGCGGCCCAGATAGGCCTCGATCACCGCCTCGTTTTCCATGATGCGCGCGGCAGACCCCTCGGCCAGGACCTTGCCTTCGGCCATGACGATCACCGGATCGCAGAGCTTGCCGATGAAATCCATGTCATGCTCGATCACGCAGAAGGTATAGCCGCGTTCCCGGTTCAGGCGGATGATAGCGTCGGCAATGGTGCCCAGAAGGGTGCGGTTCACGCCGGCACCCACCTCGTCCAGAAAGACGATCTTGGCCTCGACCATCATGCAGCGGCCCAGTTCCAGCAGCTTCTTCTGTCCGCCCGACAGGTTCCCGGCCTTTTCCTCGGCCACATGGCTGATGGTCAGGAAGTCCAGCACCTCGTCGGCACGCGCCCGGAGCGCGCGTTCTTCCTCGGCAATGCGCTTGCGGCCGAACCAGGTGTTCCACAGGCTCTCGCCCGACTGTCCGGGCGGGACCATCATCAGGTTCTCGCGCACCGACATGGACGAGAACTCATGCGCCATCTGGAAGGTGCGCAGCAGGCCCTTGTGGAACAACTCGTGCGGGGGCAGGTCGGTGATGTCCTCGCCGTCCATGACGACGCGGCCCGAGGTGGGCGGCAGCACGCCCGCAATCACATTGAACAGGGTGGACTTGCCCGCACCGTTCGGCCCGATCAGCCCGGTGATGGATCCGGTGCGGATCGTCAGGCTGGCGCCATCGACGGCGCGGAAGCCGCCGAAATGCCGGTGAAGGTCGTGGACCTCGATCATGCGCGCTCCGATTCTCCTGCCGGGTTCCCTAGACGACCGGGGGGCCATTCGCCAAGAAAAACCGGATGCGGCGCCCGAGAGGGCGCCGCGGATCTTGCGTCAGGGGTCAACGGGTGCGAACCGCGTTCAGGATGCCCCCCTTGAAGTCGACCTCGCGATAGGTGCCCGCGCTTTCGCCCGGGCCGACCAGTTCGACCGCCGAGGCGCCCACATAGTCGATGTCGGTGCCCGCCGCGATCAGTTCCAGCGCGCGGCCAAGCTGACCGGGCATGATCTGCTCGCCCGGCGCGTTGGCCACGTCCATCACCTTGTCCTTGTAGACGCGGGGATCGGTGGACCCGGAGGCCTGCATAGCCAGCAGGATCAGCGCAGCCGCGTCGTAGGCCTCGGCGGCAAAAGCATCCGAGCCTTCGAAGCCCGCATCCCGCGCGAGCGCGATGAAGGCGTCGCGCCCTTCACCCTCGGCCGAGGGGTTCTGGCCGAAGGAATGTTCCAGCTCGGTCCCGAAGCGGTCCACCAGCGCCTGCGTCACCATACCGTCGGTGAAGACGAAGGTGTCGAAGGCGCCGGAATCCAGCGCCCCGCGCACGATGCCCGAGCCGCCCTGATCGACATAGCCCGCGACGACCAGCGCATCGCCACCTGCGGCGGCCAGCGCGCCGACCTCGGCCGAATAGTCCGCCTTGCCGTCGTCATGCGCGGCGTTGATCGTGATCGTGCCGCCCTTGGCCTTGAAGGACTCGGCGAATGAATCCGCCAGACCCTTGCCATAGTCGTTGTTGGTGTAGGTCACGGCGACGTTCTTGATGCCGCGTTCGGAGATGATGTCGGCCATCACCTCGCCCTGCCGCGCGTCGGATGGCGCGGTGCGGAAGAAGAAACCCTTGTCGTCGATGGTGCTGAGCGCGGGCGAAGTGGCGGAGGGCGCGATCATCACCATGCCGTTCGGCACCGCCACGCGTTCAAGGCTGGCGATCGTCTCGCCGGAACACATCCCGCCCACGATGCCGTTGACCCGGTCCGAGGTCACCAGCCGCTCGACCGCCGAGACCGAGGCCGCCGCATCGGCACAGGTGTTGTCGGCCTGCACGACGCTCACGGCGCCGCCACCCAGCAGCTTGCCGGAGTCGCTGACCTCCTTTGCGGCCAGTTCGACCCCCTTCAGCATCGAGGGCGCCATCGATTCCAGCGGCCCGGTAAATCCCAGCGAGACGCCCAGCTTCACGTCCTCGGCCAGCGCGGCCCCGGCCGTCAGCGCCAGCACGGCGGACGCCATCAGAAAACGGTTCATGTCATTCCTCCCAGTATGTGTTGTATCCCGTTCATGCGCGGGATTGCCGTGGTGACCGCCCTCCTGCGGTCATGAAACGCCCCGGCGCGGTGTGCCGGCCGGGGCGGATCGGATCAGCGGATGCGGACGGTGTTCATCTGGCCGCCGGCGAAATCCACCTCGCGGTAGGTGCCGGCGCTTTCGCCCGGCTCGATCAGTTCGACTGCCGAAGCACCGTCATAGTCGATGTCGGTGCCGGCCGCGATCAGTTCCAGCGCGCGGCCGATCTCTCCGGCGCTGATCTTCTCGCCCGGCGCGTTCGCAACCTCCATCACCTTGTCCTTGTAGACGCGGGGATCGGTCGAGCCCGCCGCCTGCATCGCCAGGACCAGAAGCGCCGCCGCGTCATAGGATTCGCCCGCGAAGGCCGAAGTGCCGTCGAAGCCTGCCGCCTGCGCCAGTTCATTGAACTTCGTCCGGCCCTCGCCCTCCGAGGAAGGGTTCTGGCCGAAGGAGGTCTCAAGTTCCGGCCCGAAACGGTCCACCAGAGCCTGCGCGACCATGCCGTCGGGCAGGATGAAGGTCTCGAACGCGCCCGAATCCAGCGCCCCGCGCATGATGCCCGATCCGCCCTGATCGACATAGCCCACGACCGCCAGCGCGTCCCCGCCGGCTGCGGCCAGTGCGCCCACCTCGGCCGAATAGTCGGCCTTGCCGTCGTCATGGGCCTGCAGCATCGTCACGGTGCCGCCCTTGGCCTCGAAAGCCGCGCGGAAGGATTCCGCCAGCCCCTTGCCGTAATCGTTGTTCGTGTGGGTGATCGCGACCGACTGGACCCCGCGTTCCTGCGCGATCCCGGCCATCACCTCGCCCTGCCGGGCGTCCGACGGCGAGGTGCGGAAGAAGAAGCCCTGGTCCTGGATGTCGGTCAGCGCCGGCGAGGTCGCCGAGGGCGAGATCATCACGATGCCGTTCGGCACGCCCACGCGTTCCAGGCTGGCAATCGTCTCACCCGAGCACATGCCGCCCATGATGCCCTTGACGCCTTCGGCCGTCACCAGCCGTTCCACTGCCGCAACCGCTGCCGCCGCATCGGCGCAGGTGTTGTCGGCGCGCACCGGCGTGATCGTCGAGCCGTTCAGGAACTTGCCCGAGTCGTTGGCTTCCTTGATCGCCGTCTCGGCGCCATTCGCCATGTTCGGCGACATCGATTCGAGCGGCCCGGTGAAGCCCAGCGACAGGCCGATCCTGACGTCCTCGGCCACCGCCAACCCTGCGCTGAAGGCAAGGGCGGTCGTGGCCAGAAACAGCTTCTTCATGCGGTCGTCTCCCTGATTGGACCTTTTGTCCTTGTTCACGACAGTAGGGCGGCCTTTTTTGAAAGAAAAGCGTGTCGTGAAGGACAGGATTAAACCCGCCGCAACGTTTTCGGGGCAGGCTGCCGGTTGCCCGACTCAGGGTTTATTCCTTGGGCCAAGACCTTTATAACCCTGCAATCCGCAGGAGATGAGCCATGCCGCAGCAGACGCCCGACATCGACCGCAACGCAGCGCGCGCCAGCGACTGGCAGCGCGGAAGCTGGCGTGCGCGCCCGCGCGTGCAGATGCCGGATTATCCTGACGCAAAGTCCCTTGGAGCCGTCGAGACGCAGCTTGCCAAGTTCCCGCCGCTGGTCTTCGCGGGCGAGGCGCGCCGTCTCAGGGCGCAACTGGCCGACGTGGGGCAGGGGCGCCGCTTTCTTCTGCAGGGGGGCGACTGCGCCGAAAGCTTCGCCGAGTTCACGGCCGACAACATCCGCGACACCTTCAAGGTGATGCTGCAGATGGCGGTGGTGCTGACCTGGGGCGCGCAGATGCCCGTGGTCAAGGTCGGCCGCATGGCGGGCCAGTTCGCCAAGCCGCGCAGCGCGCCGACCGAGGTGATGGGCGGCGTCGAACTGCCCAGCTACCGCGGCGACATCATCAACGGCTTCGACTTCACCCCCGAGGCGCGGGTGCCCGATCCGGGGCGGATGCTTCAGGCCTATACGCAGGCGGCGGCCTCGCTGAACCTGCTGCGGGCCTTCTCGACCGGCGGTTATGCCGACATCCACCGGGTGCAAAGCTGGATCGCCGATTTCACCGATGGGCCGGAAGCCGCGCGCTATCGCGACATCGCCGACCGGATTTCCGACGCGATGGCCTTCATGCAGGCCGCGGGCGTCACCGCTGAAACGGCGCATGAGCTGGGCACGGTCGAGTTCTACACCAGCCACGAGGCCCTGCTGCTGGAATACGAGGAGGCGCTGGCGCGGATCGATTCCACCACCGGGCTGCCCGTCGCCGGCTCGGGCCACATGATCTGGATCGGCGACCGGACGCGGCAGGTCGATGGCGCGCATGTCGAATTCTGCCGGGGCGTGCAGAACCCGATCGGTCTGAAATGCGGCCCGTCGATCTCGACCGACGATCTCAAGGCCCTGATCGCGCGGCTGAACCCCGACAACGAGCCCGGTCGCCTGACGCTGATCGCCCGTTTCGGGGCGGGCACGGTCGGCGACCATCTGCCACGGCTGATCCGGGCGGTGCGCGAGGAAGGGGCAGAGGTCGTCTGGTCCTGCGATCCCATGCACGGGAACACGATCAAGTCGGCCTCGGGCTACAAGACCCGGCCGTTCGAGTCCGTGCTGCGAGAGGTGCGCGAGTTCTTCGAGGTCCATGCCGCTGAAGGCACCGTCCCCGGCGGGGTGCATTTCGAGATGACCGGCCGCGACGTGACCGAATGCACTGGCGGCGTGCGGGCGATCACCGACCATGACCTGTCGAACCGCTATCACACCGCCTGCGACCCGCGCCTGAACGCCAGCCAGTCGCTGGAACTGGCCTTCCTCGTGGCCGAGGAACTGCGTGCCCGCCGCACCGGCACCCCCGTGCAACTTCGCGATGCAAGCTGACGGCTGAGAAGGACGGCGGCCTGTCGGGCGCGGTCCTCAGTCGTTGGAAATCACGCGGAAACGCAGGCGCCGTTCCTCGGGGGTATCATCCTCGTGGATATGAACGCGCGGTTCCGCGGGCGTCCACGACGCGCCGGGCTCTGCGAAGCCCGCAGCGGAAGGCGAGGGGGGAAGCAGCCGTCCGCCCTCGATGACCGGATCGGCCCGTTCGGCCATCAGGTCGAAGCGGCGCGGCGCGGTGCCGATCTCTCCTTCGGACGCAAGGCAGCCCAGCACGCGTGTCACGTCCCCCAGGTCGGACCGCAGCGGCAGCAGCAGCATCCTGCCCGTCAGTTCCGGTGCGCCGTAGGAACCAGGCGAGGCCAGCTCGATCTCGGCGATCTGCGGCCCTTGAAGCACGGCCTCAAGCACATCCGACAGCCTGCCGCGTGACCCGGGATGCATCAGCGCGCAAAGCGGCATGCCCCGGACCTCCATCCCCATCAGGTCGACAAGGTGCCGCCCGGCCAGCCGGAACCGCGCGCCGCCCGGACCGACCCGTTCCAGGATAAAGGCATATTCCAGCGCGCCGCCCAGACCCTGCGGCGTCACGTCGGCGCGTGAGGGCACCGCGCGGCCATGGCGCAGCGACGCCCAGTAGGCCCGCAATTCGGCCAGGATGCGGGATGGCTGCCGCGGCCCGAAGTCCGCCATTCGCAGCACCCGGTCCAGCGCCTCGTCGATGCCGTTGCTGTCGTTGCTCTCGACCATCACTGCGAATCCTCACTCGTGACAAAATATCTATAACGTGGAAACAGGTAAATTCACCGGGGAATTAAGGCCCTCGCCGGCTCAGGTTTCGGTCGCTGAAGGGCTCGGTGCCTCGCGCGGTTCGCGTGGGGGGCGGCCGACGATGTCACGCAGGGCGTCCAGCTCGATGAAGTTGTCGGCCTGCCGGCGCAGCTCGTCCGCGATCATCGGCGGTTGGCTGCGCATGGTCGAGACGACCGAGACGCGCACGCCCCGGCGCTGCAGCGCCTCGACCAGAGGGCGGAAGTCGCCGTCACCTGAGAACAGCACGGCATGGTCCAGGCGCGGCGCCAGATCCATGGCGTTGACGGCCAGCTCGATGTCCATGTTGCCCTTGACCCGCCGCCGGCCCATCGAGTCGGTGTATTCCCGCGCGGGCTTGGTCACGATCGTGTAGCCGTTGTAGTTCAGCCAGTCGATCAGCGGGCGGATCGGGGAATATTCCTCGCTTTCAAGCAGGGCGGTGTAGTAATAGGCGCGGATCAGCTTGCCGCGGCGCTCGAACTCCTGCCGCAGCAGCTTGTAATCCAGGTCAAAGCCCAGCGACTTCGCGGCGGCGTGCAGATTCGAGCCGTCGATAAACAGCGCCAGCCGGTCGTCCTTGTAAAACAAAGTGTTGCCCCTTCAAACTCAAGCACCGGAAATGGTTTGCAGAAGCTAGTCCTCGTCGCCATCGGCGCAAACCTGTTTTCTTCGACAGGTTGCCCTGCCGAAACCCTGCGCAATGCTCTGCGGGCGATGCCTGCCGAGGGATTGGCCGTGCGGCGGCTCAGCCGTTTCTGGCGCACGCCCGCGCATCCGCCGGGGTCGGGGCCGAACTATATAAATGGCGCCGCAACCCTGGCCAGCGACCATGATGCCGCGGGGACGCTGGAGGCGCTGCACCGGATCGAGGCGCGGTTCGGGCGGCTGCGCGACGGCGGTCGCTGGCAGTCCCGTACCATCGACCTGGACCTGCTGGCAGTTGGTGACACGGTGCTGCCCGACGCAGCGACCCAGGACGGCTGGCGGAACCTCGCCCCCGAGGCGCAGGCGAGGCTGTCCCCCAGGACGCTGATCCTTCCGCATCCGCGCCTTCAGGACCGCGGCTTCGTCTTGGCGCCTCTGGCTGAGATTGCGCCTGCTTGGCGTCATCCCCGCACGGGCCTGACCGTGGCGCGGATGCTGGCGGACTTGCCGTCACTGGCTCTTGCCGGCATGGCGCCGATGACGGGTTCACCTTGACTTTTCGCATCATAACTTCCACTTATGCCATCTTGCTCTTTCAGCCGATTCGCAGAGGTGTTGCATGGCACGCGTGACCGTCGAGGACTGCGTCGACAAGGTTCCGAACCGCTTTGACCTGGTGATGCTCGCTGCCCACCGCTCGCGTGAGATAGCATCGGGTTCGCCTGTGACCGTGGACCGCGACAACGACAAGAACCCGGTTGTCGCCCTGCGCGAGATCGCCGACGAGACCCAGCCCGTCGACGAACTGCGCGAGCGGATGATCGAGCAGTTCCAGACCCAGATCGAGGTCGACGAGCCGGAAGAGGACGCGATGGCGCTGCTGCTGGGGGCCGAGATCGATCGTCCTAAGCCCGCCGACGAGGAATCCGAGGAACGGATGCTTCGCATGATGCTCGAAGCGCAAAGCCGCGGCTAAGGCGGCGGAGCGGGCGGATCTTCGATTGGAGAAGTTCGACGTCGAGGATCTGATCGCGCTCGTCCGCAACTACAACCCGCGAACCAATGCCGAACTGATCCGGCGGGCCTATGACTATGGCCGCCGGATGCACGAAGGGCAGTTCCGCCACTCGGGCGAACCCTATTTCACCCATCCGGTCGCCGTCGCCGCCATCCTGACCGAGATGCGGCTTGACGACGCGACCATCGTGACCGCGCTGCTGCACGACACCATCGAGGACACCCGTTCCACATGGGTCGAGGTCGAGCAGATCTTCGGGCGCGAGATCGCCGATCTGGTCGATGGCGTCACCAAGCTGACCAACCTGCAACTGTCGGGCACCCATTCCAAGCAGGCGGAGAATTTCCGCAAGCTGTTCATGGCGATGTCCCGCGATCTTCGCGTGATCCTGGTCAAGTTGGCCGACCGCCTGCACAACATGCGGACGATCAAGTCGATGCGCCCCGACAAGCAGGTGCAGAAGGCGCGCGAAACGATGGACATCTTCGCGCCGCTGGCCGGACGCATGGGGATGCAGTGGATGCGCGAGGAGCTTGAGGACCTCGCCTTCAAGGTCATGAACCCCGAGGCGCGCAATTCGATCATCCGCCGCTTCGTCACGCTGCAGAAGGAAAACGGCGACGTCATCCCCCAGATCACCGGCGACATCCGCGCCGCGCTGGACGCCGAGGGGATCGAGGCCCATGTCTTCGGTCGCGCCAAGAAACCTTTCAGCGTCTGGCGCAAGATGCAGGAAAAGCAGCTGACCTTCAGCCGCCTGTCCGACATCTACGGCTTTCGGATCATCACCCGGACCGAGGCCGACTGCTACCGCACGCTGGGGATCATCCACCGCAAGTGGCGCGCGGTGCCGGGGCGGTTCAAGGACTATATCAGCCAGCCCAAGTCGAACGGCTACCGCTCGATCCACAGCACCGTGTCGGCCCGCGACGGCACCCGCGTCGAGGTCCAGATCCGCACCCGCGCCATGCACGAGGTGGCCGAGGCCGGGGTTGCCGCGCACTGGGCTTATCGCGACGGCGTCCGCAGCAAGAACCCCTTTGCCGTCGATCCGGGCGAATGGCTCGCCAGCCTCACCGAGCGGTTCGGAGAGGAGAACCACGACGAGTTCCTCGAACACGTCAAGCTCGAGATGTATCAGGATCAGGTTTTCTGCTTCACCCCAAAGGGCGACGTGATCCAGTTGCCCAAAGGGGCGACGCCCATTGACTTCGCCTATGCGATCCATACGCGGCTGGGGAACGGCTGCGTGGGTGCCAAGGTGGACGGCATCCGGGTGCCGCTGTGGACGCGGCTGAAGAACGGGCAGTCGGTGGAAATCATCGCGGCCTCGGGGCAGCGGCCGCAGGCAACATGGCTGGAGATCGTGGTGACGGGCCGCGCCAAGGCCGCGATCCGGCGCAGCTTGCGCGAGGAGGACCGTTCGCGCTTCATCCGGCTGGGGTCGGAACTGGTGCGCGTGGCCTTCGAGCATGTGAACCGCAAGGTCACCGACAAGGCCCTGCGTGCCGCGGCCAAGGCGCTGGCGCTGCCCGATTCCGATGAACTGCTGGCTCGCATCGGCTCGGCCGAACTGTCGGCGCGGCAGGTGGTGGGCGTCCTTTACCCCGACCTCGCCCCGGCCGAGGAGGAGATCGACCCCAACCGCGCCATCGCCGGGCTGGAAGCCGACCGCGAACTGACCCGCGCGCCCTGCTGCGATCCCCTTCCGGGCGAACGGATCGTCGGCATCACCTATCGCGGCAAGGGCGTCGTCATCCACGCCATCGACTGCCCGGTGCTGGCGGATTTCGAGGATCAGCCCACCCGCTGGGTCGATCTGCGCTGGCGCGAAGGGCGGCACCCGCCGGTCTATTCGTCCAAGCTGAACCTGACGATCCGCCATGACGCAGGCGTGCTGGGGCGCATCTGCACGCTGATCGGCGCGCAGGGTGCCAATATCTCGGATCTCGAGTTCCTGGACCGCAAGCCCGATTTCTACCGCCTTCGGATCGAGGTCGAGCTGCGCGACCGCGAGCATCTGCAGGCGCTGCTGACCGCGCTGGAAGCGGAAAGCGACGTGGCGCAGGTCGTGCGCATCCGGGATGCCACCGCGCGGGTCTGAGCCGCGATCACGCTTGGCGGCGCGGGCTTGCGTCCGCAAGGGGCGGCTGCTTCACTGGACCCGGTCCTGACAAGAGGCGCGGGTGTTCAAGCGCAAGCCACGCAGCTATTCGCAGATCGCCTCCGAGATGGTCTATCCCCGGGGGGGATGGTCGCGTGCCGCGCAGTATCTGGGCTACCGCGTCCGCCGCCTGCCGGACCAGCCGCACCGGATCGCGCGGGGCTTCGCGGCGGGCACCTTCATCAACTTCACGCCCTTGTTCGGCTTTCACCTGCTGGGCGCCTTTGCGCTTGCCTGGGTGATGCGGGGCAACCTGCTGGCGGCGGCTCTTGGCACGCTGATCGGCAATCCTGTGACGATCCCCTTCATGGCGATGACATCGATGGCGCTCGGCCGCTGGATGCTGGGGGTGGATGGCAGCATGACGCCCGCCGCGATCCTCAATGCCTTTGCCTCGGCGGGGCGGCAGTTGACCCACAATTTCATGTCGATCTTCGATGACCGCGTGGCCCAGTGGGACCAGTTGGAGACGTTCTTTCACGCAATCTTCCTGCCTTATCTGGTCGGCAGCATCATCCCCGGCACGATCGCCGCTGTGATCGCCCATTACCTGAGCCTGCGGGTGGTCGAGGGCTATCACCGTCACCGCGCCGCCCGCATGGCGAAGCGCGCGGCCAGGCAGGCGCGCAAGCAGGGGGGCGGCTGAGGCTCAGACGCCCAGTCGGTCGCGCAGGGAATACCAGCTCATCCCCGCGACCAGCAGGGGCCAGCGCAGCCCGCCGCCACCTGGGAAGGGGCGCGAGGGCAGGGCGGCCATGCTGTCGAACCCCTCGGACTGGCCCATCACCGCCTGCGCCATCAGCTTTCCCGCAAGGTTCGCCAGCGCCACCCCATGTCCCGAATAGCCGCCGACAGACAGGCAGTTCGGCGCAGGCCGGGCAAAATGCGGCATCCGGTTCAGCGTGATCGCCAGAGTCCCGCCCCAGGCATGGGTGATCGTCACGCCCTTCAACTGAGGATAGACCTGTTCCAGCGGCTTGCGGACCTTGGCGGCGATGTCCTTGGGGAAGCGGTATCCGAGGTTCTCGCCACCGCCGAAAACCAGCCGCCGGTCGTCGCTGAGCCGCCAGTAGTTCACCACGAAGCGGGTGTCATGGACGGCCACGTTCTCGCCCAGGATCTCGTCCGCACGGGCGCCCAGAGGCTCGGTCGCGACGACGAAGTTGTTGATCGGCATGACACGCGCGGCCACGCCTTCGTCCAGCCGGCCAAGGTAGCCGTTGCCGGCGAGGATCACATGGTCGCAGATCACCCGCCCGGTGCCGGTCTGAACCACGGTTTTCTCATCCGCGCGCCTTGCATGGCGGATCGCGTGGACATGGCTGCCTTCATGGATGCGGACGCCGGCCGCGACGGCCAGCCGTGCCATCCCCAGCGCCAAGGCCAGCGGGTCCAGATGCCCGGCGCCGCGGTCCACATCACCGCCCACATACAGGGGCGACTTGACCAGCGCCCGCAACCCTTCCGCATCCAGCGGCTCGATCAGGGGGTAGTCGTAGTCCCGGGCCAGCCGCTCGGCATTCGCGCGGGCATGGGTAGCCTCGCGCGCCGTCCGCGCCGCATGGGCGATGCCGGGATGAACCGTCACGCCCGCTTCGGCGGCAAGGGCGCGGGTCAGGGCCTTTGCTTCCTCGGCCATGTCCCACAGGCGCCGCGCGGCTTCGCGCCCGGCCAGCCGCTCAAGCTCGTCGACCTCCAGCCGCTGGCCGGACCCCATCTGTCCACCGTTCCGCCCCGAGGCGCCAAAGCCCACGCGCTGCGCCTCGACCAGCACCACCTGTCGCCCGGCGCGAGCCAGTGTCAGCGCCGCCGACAACCCGGTATACCCGGCCCCCACGACGACGACATCGGCCCGCGCCTCGCCGCGCAGAGGCGCGAAGGGCGGAAGCAGCGGGTTCTGCGCGGCATAAAGGCTCGGCGGATATTCCCCGCGCCGGTCGTTGGCAAACAGCAGGTTCATCGCGGCCTTCGTCAAATTCAGCAGACCTGCTTCTAACACGCTCTCTGCCAAGGGGAAATCGCCTTGGAAAAGTGCCGTATACTAAGGTTTCAAAGGCTTGGGTGAGTTGTCGGGTGGAATCATGCGGATCGGCAAGGGGCACGGGTGCTTCATGCGCTGCAAGTCTGGAAGCACAGGTTCGAGGGATGACAGGCTGCTGCGGTTTGCAGGATCGGTTGTTTTCAAAGTTCACCGAGGAACGGCGAGGATCGACAACGGAAATCTCTCGTTCGGTGGAGAATAGTGATCCGTGGACACTGGTGGAGGCCTTACTTATGTCAGCCCGAATGAGCACTCCTTGCGAACACGGCCTGTGGCATTCCAGAGGGATGACACGGCACATAACCTTGAAGTTTGCAGCAGGGGCTTTGATTGATCTGGCGGGCGGGCACCACAGTCTGTTGCAACCATCCAGAAATGTCACCCTTGCTGGCAATTCAGGAATGTCACCGGGCGCCACGATGCCGGCAGCCGGGCAGGGCGGAGACCTCCGCCATCGCAGCCCTGACCGGCTGCCTTGAGCGGC
>NZ_JACJFU010000113.1:0-1269 GCF_014164635.1 Paracoccus sp. MC1854
TGACCTTCCCTCTGGGCCTCTCTCGATCATGACGAGAGTCCCTGGGTTTGGTATTGGTCGGTTTCGAGCTGGGCAAGCGCGCCGGGCGTGGAGTTCACGGATTGCTCAAGTGCCCGGCGCGCGTCTGCCGGGGCCATTCCGCCCAGCGAGGAATGCGGCCTGACGTTGTTGTGGTCGTAGCGCCACAGGACCAGCTTGCAGCGGGCATCGGCCAGGCTGCCGAAGATCTCCTCATTGAGGCAGTCGTCGCGCAGGCTGCCGTTGAAGCTTCCGATGAAGCCATTCTGCTGGGGCTTGCCCGGATCGATGTAATGCCAGGCGACGCCGTTGTCCTTGGCCCATCTGAGAATGGCCTTGCTGGTGAACTCGGTTCCATTGTCGCTGACGATGGTCTCGGGCTTGCCGTAGAGCCGCAGCAGCGCGTCCCGCTCCCGCGCGACGCGGGCGCCGGAGAGGCTGGTGTCGGCGACCAGGGCGAGGTTCTCACGGCAGCAATCGTCGTTCACGGCCGGGACGCGGAACCGGCGCGATGCTCCGAAGGTGTCCGACACGAAAGCCCATCGACCAGCGCTGGTTGGGGCGCAAGGCCTCCGGCACTGGCGATCGGCTCCCACGGGCGCGCTTGCGGCCACGCCTGCGCCGGACCGACAGGCATTCCGCGCGATACAGGCGGCAGAGCTTCTTGTGGTTCATGGTCATGCCCTTGCGCTCGAGCAGGATGCCGATCCGGCGATAGCCGAACCTGCGGCGCTTCTCGGCGATCTTGGCCATCGCCTTGCGGATTTCCGGGTTGTCGGGCGGCCGCTCGCGCCGCACCGTCTTCGGATCGACACCAACCAGGGCGCAGGCCCGGCGCTGCGAAAGGTCGTGATCCCGCATCCCCCGGAGCGCCGCATCCCGCCGCGCCATTGGCGTCGTCATCTCTTTCCCAGCAGATCCTTCAGCACGACGTTGTCGAGCATGGCATCCGCGAGAAGACGCATCCGCTTGGCATTCTCGTCCCCGAGATGCTTCAGGCGCTTTGCGTCGGACACATCCATCCCGCCATATCGTGCCTTCAGCTTGCGAGACATGTCGCCGGACTGAGCCCGTGCCTGCGGCACACCTCCGCCGTCGCCGTCCCGTCAACGCAGTGCGTTGACCCTGTTCCTTGATCATCCCGATGATCTGCGCCTCGGTGAAGCGGCTTTTCCTCATCGCCTCTGCTCCTTCAGCGGGGGCAGACTCTACATCACAGCGAGAAAGCTTCCGGGGGGAAGGTCAGCAGGC
>NZ_JACJFU010000114.1:0-1255 GCF_014164635.1 Paracoccus sp. MC1854
ACAGACGCAAAATGCCCGCTGCGGTGGGCGTGCGCCTCCGGTCGGGGCTACGCCCTCCTCCGTCACATGCCCACCGCGGCGTCTCATCCAGGTTGACGCGGAATCTCATCCTGTTTGTCGCGCAGCATCGTGCGCACCGTCATCCTCGAGGTGGTCGCCGACATCGACGACAGCGCCTCCGAGATCGTCCTTCTGATCCACTGGATCGGCGGCGTGCATACCGAGCTGCGCCTGACGAAGCGGCGTCGAGGCCAGCGCAACAGCACGGCCCCCGAGATCATCGCCGCGGTGCGCTACCTCACGCTCATCGCCTCCGATGACCTGATTGCCGGCATCCTCAACCGCAACGGTCTGCTGACCGGCCATGGTAACCGATGGACCCGCGAGCGCGTCACCGCACTCCGGTCGCATCACAAGATCCCCGTGTTCCGCCCGGCTCCGAACGGCATCGAGCCTTGGCTCAACCTGACCAACGCCGCGCGCCTGCTCGGCGTTACAACGAAGACCCTCAGACTCGCCGCCGAAGCTGGCCACATCCAGGGCATTCATCCGCTACCGGACGGCCCGTGGATCTTCGATCGCTCGGAACTCGGACATCCGGCAGCCCAGAGGCTCGTTCACCGAGCCCGACAGAACCCAAAATACCCCGCAGGATCGGACCCCGATCAGAAAGATCTACTTACCTCAACAGCATAGACAGATGGGTGTAATGAAGCAGGATTGTAGTCGGCAATCCATCCGTCGACGAACTCGATCACCGTGCGAGCGTCGGGCAAGGGTGTGATGGGGACGTAGTCGCGTTTGAGGGTTTTCACAAATGGTCTGCCCCCTGAAAAGTGGTCCTCCCTGAAGTAGGCTTTTGGCCTGCCCTGCTGGGGTGGTCCCTTTCCGATCTTGGTGCATGACGGGTGCTGGCGCCATGCTCCGGGTGGCGAAGGCGGTCCCTGCGGGACCTCGGGAGCGGGGGGCCGCTCGCCCGGGGAGGAATGCGGGCGCTTTGTGGTGCAAGGGCGGCGCCCCGCCGCGAGGACGATCTTCGCCGCGGCGAGGCTGCAGAGGATGTCGCCGGTGAGCCGCTCGTCGCGCAGCTTGGCGGTGAAGCTCTCGCAGCGGCCCGTCGTCGGGCAAACAGTCCCCCGGACCGTTTCCTGATCCTCCTCCCTCCCCGGGGGATCCAGGCTCGACAGAGGCCGTTCCGGCGCCGGCCGCGGCGATCCGGTCGCGCAGCGCGGTGGCCACGAACGCCGGGCCGTTG
>NZ_JACJFU010000115.1:0-1225 GCF_014164635.1 Paracoccus sp. MC1854
GGTTTTCCCGGCGCGCCCCTGTTCCTCACATCCCGTCGTAGAGGGGGAACCTTGCGCACAGCGCCTTGACCTCGCCTGCGACGCGGGCCTCGACCTCGGCATTGCCGCCCTCGCCGTTGGCGGCCAGGCCGTCCACGACCTCGACGATCCAGCGGCCGATCTGGCGGAACTCGGCCTCGCCGAAGCCGCGCGTGGTGCCGGCGGGCGAGCCGAGCCGCACCCCCGAGGTCACGGTGGGCTTTTCCGGGTCAAAGGGGATGCCGTTCTTGTTGCAGGTGATGTGGGCGCGGCCCAGCGCGTCCTCGGTCTGGTTGCCCTTCACCTCCTTGGGCCGCAGGTCCACCAGCATCAGATGCGTGTCGGTGCCGCCGGTGACGATGTCCAGCCCGCCCTTCATCAGCTCATCCGCCAGCGCCTGCGCGTTCAGGACGACCTGCCGCGAATAGTCCTTGAACTCCGGCCGCAGCGCCTCGCCGAAGGCCACGGCCTTGCCGGCGATGACATGCATCAGCGGCCCGCCCTGGATGCCGGGGAAGATGGCCGAGTTCACCTTCTTCGCGATATCCGCGTCGTCCGTCAGGATCATGCCGCCGCGCGGGCCGCGCAGCGTCTTGTGGGTGGTGGTCGTCGCCACATGCGCATGCGGGAAGGGAGAGGGGTAAAGCCCCGCCGCCACCAGCCCGGCGAAATGCGCCATGTCCACGATCAGCCAGGCCCCGACCTGATCGGCGATCCCCCGCAGCCGGGCGAAGTCGATGATCCGCGGGATGGCCGAGCCGCCGGCGATGATGGCCTTGGGCTTGTGCTCGCGGGCAAGCGCCTCGACCTGGTCGTAGTCGAGCAGGCTGTCCTGCTGGCGCACGCCGTACTGGACCGCGTTGAACCACTTGCCCGACTGGTTGGGCTTCGCGCCATGGGTCAGGTGCCCGCCCGCATCGAGGCTCATCCCGAGGATGGTTTCGCCGGGGGTCAGCAGCGCCTGGAAGACCCCCTGGTTGGCCTGGCTGCCCGAGTTCGGCTGGACGTTCGCGAACGCGCAGCCGAAGAGCTGCTTCGCCCGGTCGATGGCGAGGTTTTCGGCGATGTCCACGAACGCGCAGCCGCCGTAGTAGCGCTTGCCCGGATAGCCTTCGGCGTATTTGTTCGTCATCACTGAGCCCTGCGCCTCGAGCACCGCGCGCGAGACGATATTCTCGGACGCGATCAGCTCGATCTCGTCGCGCTG
>NZ_JACJFU010000116.1:0-1167 GCF_014164635.1 Paracoccus sp. MC1854
CTCCCGCCGCCGGCGACGCAGGCCTCGCCCCCTCGCCGCGCGTCACGTTCCCCGTCCGGCCGGCATGCCCGAGCAGGGCCGGGATCCGCCGCTGGCCGCAGCGCCCCTGCCGGGCGGCAAGCGCAACTAGACCTGTCCCGGTTTCGTTCCGGTCAGGTGCTCATGTTAGGCGGCCCTCTGTTCGAAGGCCACGGGTTATTTCCAGCCGGGGGCCGAGTGTTTTCTGCGGGTTGTAGAATCCGTTGATGTATTCGAAGAGCGCCATTTCGACCTCGCGCCGGGTTTGCCAGTTGCGCCGCCGGACCAGTTCGGCCTTCAGCGACTTGAAGACGCTCTCGACCGCCGAATTATCACAGCAATTGCCCTTGCCGCTCATCGAAACCTTGAAACCGTGCTGGCGCAGTAGCTTCTGATAGTGATGGGCACAGTATTGCGAGCCGCGATCGGTGTGATGGATGCAACCCGGTGGCGGGCGACGCAACGCGATTGCCATGTTCAGCGCCCTGCGCCAGATCCTGCTTCATTCGGCTGCTGATCGCCCCGCCGACCATGCGCCGTGAGAACAGATCGATGATGACGGCCAAGTAGACCCAGCCCTCGCGCGTCCAGACATAGGTGATGTCGCCCGCCCATTTCTGGTTCGGCCGGCTCGCGGTGAAGTTCTGGCTCTCAGGAGGTTCGGCGCGATGTTGAAGGCGTGATCGCTGTCGGTGGTGCGCTTGAACTTGCGGCTGCGAACGACCTGGATGCCGTTCTGGCGCATCAGACGGCCAACGCGCCGCTGGCCGATAGTCAGACCCAATTCGTTGAGTTCTTCGGTCATGCATGGCCTGCCATAGCTGCCCAGGCTGCGGCGATGCTGTTCTCGGATATGGGCCAGGATCACCATGTCACGCCGTTGGCGCTGCGACCGCGGCCGCTGCTTCCAGGCCCGGAACCCGCGGTCCGTCACCCCCATCAGGCGGCACAGACCGCTGCGCGGCAGATTGCCACGGTAATTGGCAATGAATTGAAACTTCATGGCTTTTGAGCCGCGAAGAACTGAGCCGCCTTCCTAAGAAACATCCGCCGCCTCTGGTGCCGGTGCAAGAGCATAGCCAAGCGATCGCGCACGACGCTGCAGATTGGCCAGAACCCGGGATCGGTGCCGCGCGTCATAGGCGGCAG
>NZ_JACJFU010000117.1:0-1163 GCF_014164635.1 Paracoccus sp. MC1854
GCCTTCCTAAGAAACATCCGCCGCCTCTGGTGCCGGTGCAAGAGCATAGCCAAGCGATCGCGCACGACGCTGCAGATTGGCCAGAACCCGGGATCGGTGCCGCGCGTCATAGGCGGCAGCACCGGGATCATGGTAGGTCATGCCGAAGCGCAGTGTGTTGTAGAACAGCACCGCGATCTTGCGGGCCGTGGCGGTCACCGCCTTCTGCTTGCCAACTCGCGACGAAAGACGCCGGTAGAATGCACCCAGCGCGGTGTCACTGCGCCCGATCGTGACAGCCGCCAGCCGCAACAGCGCTGCGGCCCGACTCGAGGATCTTCGGGTTCGCGATGACAGCAGCTTGCCGCCGGATATCTTGTTGCCGGGTGCAAGACAGAGCCATGAGGTAAAGTGCTTCGCGCTCGGCCATGCATTCAGGTCGGTTCCGCATTCGGCGACCAGCTTCAACGCCAATGACGGTCCGAGGCCGTGAATCTGGGTCAGGTCCACGCCAAGGACGCCGTGAAGGGCCGCCCTGATGTCGAACGAGGGCGCATTCACCTGCTTTCGCTTCACGCGCGCTTTTGGAAGGGGAGCGACGACCCCATGCGTCTTGACCGTAAGCACTGCGACCGCTGCCTCCAGCCTGCGATCGCAGTCCGCCATCTTGGCCTGAACGTGCTCGTCGCGGTCGTTGCCCACCAGTGCCGCGCGGATCGTCTCGACTGACGCGTGGCAGCGGACATCACGAAATGACGCCAGCACGTCCGGATCCCGCTCGCCCGACACGATGGCACGAATAATCCGCATCCTGGTCGCGCCGGTGATGTCCGAGACGACATGGTGCAGCTGGAGGTTCATCTCCATCAACGCCTTTTGCATGTGTTGGATATGGGCAGCGGCATATTCAATCAGCCGCTCGCGCTGTCGCATGTAGGCCCGCAGAGTGGCGATCTCGGCCGCGGGGCGGAAACTCCCGCGCAGGAGACCGTAGGAATGCAGCTGTCGCAGCCAGCCTGCGTCGCTGACGTCGGTCTTCCGGCCCGGCACGTTCTTGGCATAGCGCGCGTTCACGAGGATCACGTCGAACCCGTGCTGCTCGAGGATCTCGAAAGCCGGGATCCAGTAGACCCCGGTGGATTCCATTGCCACGCTGGTCACGCCGCAGGACCGGAACCAGTCAG
>NZ_JACJFU010000118.1:0-1150 GCF_014164635.1 Paracoccus sp. MC1854
ACCTTTCCCGGTTCTGTTCCGGTCTTCTGAGAGCGATGCTCACCAGGAAGGAGACTGGATATGGCAGCGACACGCAGCGGCGAGTTCAAGCGGGATGCGGTGCGCATCGCGCTGACCAGCGGTCTGACCCGGGGTCAGGTTGCGTCTGATCTGGGGCTCGGGCTTTCGCCCTTGGGCAAATGGGTTCGGGCTGTCGCCGAGGAGGCCGGGGCTCCTGAACAGGACGCCGGTCCGGCTCGCGCGAGAATGAGCGTCTGCGCAAAGGGAACCGCATCCTGCGGGATTTGAGCCGGATCAGGAAACAGTCCGGGGGACTGTTTCCCGACGATTGAGTTCATGGCTGACTATCGCGGCAGCTGACGCGCAGGCGCCTGTGCCAGCTGATGGGGGGGAGAGATCGCGGGCTTCGGGCGTGGAAGCGCCGGCCGCCGCCATATCGCCGAGGGCCCGACATGGTGCTCCTGGCACATATCCGCGATCAGCACCGGTCAAATCTGGGCCGCTACGGTCGGCCTCGCATGACCGAGGAACTGAACGAGCTGGGTCTCGGTGTTGGCCAGTGTCGTGTCGGGCGCGTTCGTCGGAAAACAGTCCCCCGGACTGTTTTCTGACCCTCCTCACTGCGCCAGAACGGCATCCGGGTCGTTCGCAGCGAGCGGCGTTCAAGCGCACCACCGACAGCGATCAGGCCTTCAACATCGCGCCGCACCTGCTGCGAGCCAGGACTTCACCGCGAGGGGGCCGAACCAGAAATGGGCCGGCGACATCCGCCTCATGTCTGGACGCGTGAGGGTTGGGTCTATCTGGCAGCCATCCTTGACCTTTTCTCGCGACGCGGGGTCGGCAGGGCGATCAGGTCGCCTTGGCGACGGCTGAAGCAGGATCTGGCCCTGCGGGCGCTGAACATGGCCATTGCCCTGCGCAGGCCCCCGCCAGGATGCGTCCACCACACGGACCGCGGGTCGCAAACACTGTGCCCATGATTGCCAGAAGATCCTGCGCAGGCGCGAGATGAAGCCATCAATGAGCGGCAAGGGCAATGGTTATGACAACTCGGCCCTCGGGAGCTTCTTCAAATCGCTGAAGGCTGAACTGGTCTGGCGCCGCGACTGGCCCACCCGGCGCGAGGTCGAAATCGCCCTCTTGGAAT
>NZ_JACJFU010000119.1:0-1119 GCF_014164635.1 Paracoccus sp. MC1854
GAATGTCGAAAGCTATCGCCGGCGCAGCGCCATGGAGGCAAAGCGGACACGGGGACGACCGGCCGCATTCGCGACAATCAACAATACGCCCCAGTCTGTCGCGGAGCGTCAATCACCCGGCCCGCAGGGCCTTGCCAGCGACAATCACGCTGATACCCTGCCAGACGCCGCGACGTAGAAGCTCATCCAGATTGACGCGCGCGTCTCATCAAGATTGTCGCGCAATATCGCCCGGAGCACCGCGCAAGTCAGATCTGTTTTGCTTCGTCTGACCAGTGTCGGGTGTGCTGCCAAGTGGATCTCCGTCCTGGTAGCGCCGCCGCCGGGATTGGCATCGGCTGGCTGAGACAGGCCTGATTAGGCGTCTGCCCGCCGGGCGACGAATGCGGCCTGGTGCTGTTGGAGAAGCCCACATAGCGGCCAATCGAGGCCCCGGTCCCGGAGACGCTGCCGCAGGGGCGCCGGGACACCTCCTCTGTATTTCGCTGCGCGGTCCTTCGGTTCACCGTCCGCCAGCGCCGCTCGACGAAGGCGTTGCCGCGCCCTCGGCGTATGGGCCGACCCCCTGCCGTCCATGCTGATGGCGACCCTGGCGTTCTTCAGCGCCGTGATGAACGCCACACCGGTGAACTGCGAGCCCTGGTCGCTGTTGAAGATCTCCGGTCGGCCGGAGCGGCCGAGCGCGTCCTTCAGGGTCTCGATGCAGAAGTCCGGTGACCGCGTGATCGCCAGCCGCCGGGCGAGGACCTTGCGGCTGAACCAGCCGAGGACGGCGGTCAGGTGGACAAAGCCCCTCGCCATCGGAATGGAGGTGATGTCCATCGCCCAGGCCTGGCCTGGCCCCGTCACCGCCGGATGGCGCACCAGACAAGGAGAGATCTTGTGGCCCGGCACCGGCTTTGACGTGTTCGGGCGGCAGAGCGCCGGGCTCGCCATCCCCTTCCTCAGCGGGCAGACGTGAAGCCGGCCCGGTTCGTGTTCCTCCGCCCGCAACAGGCCTTTCAGCATCCGGCTGCCCGCGAAGGGATGCTCAGGATGAAGGGCGACGATCCGGCGCATGAGCGCGGGATCGGCGGCCGCGGCAGGCCGCGGCAGGTAGCAGGCGCGGCCCCCGGCTGA
>NZ_JACJFU010000120.1:0-1092 GCF_014164635.1 Paracoccus sp. MC1854
GGGCATGTCAGCAAAATCTGTTGGTGAGGCTTCGCGGCTGGCATGATCCGCTAACATTGCTCGTCCCTGTCATCGGAGGAGCGCAGCCGTGCCGAACCATCCTAAGCGTCGAAGCAAGCTGGATCGGCTGCTCGATCGGATCAAGAGACTTGCACCCAACCAGATCGCCGAGGCCGAAAGGGCGCTGAAGGAGGCCCGGCAGCATGCCGAAGCCCGTGTCGAGATCGACGGAGCGGCAGTGGATCGCGCTTGCCCCTGGTGTGGCGGCGATGACCGCCGCAAGTGGGGCCGCACCGAACGTGGCGAGCAGCGCTGGCGCTGCAAGGACTGCAAGCGGACTTGGAGCGGCCTGACAGGGACCCCAGCCGCGGGCGTCCATCGTCCGGATCTGCTTCTTGAGGCGGTCAGGGACATGTTCGGCGATGCTCCGCTCTCCTGCCGCAAGCTGGCCAGGAAGCTCGGGATCTCGCGCGATACTGTCTGGCGCTGGCGCATGCGGGTGCTATCCGCGCTGCCAAGCGCCCCGGTCGAGGTATTCCAAGGAATCGTGGAAGCCGACGAGACCTTTCAGCGCGAGAGCCGCAAAGGCAGCCGGGAATGGGTGCGCCATCACAGAGCGCCCAACCTCCACCCGCAACCGCCCCGCCAACGCTGGCGCGACTACGGCCGGCAGGGTCCGCCGCAGGCGATCGTCCGGCGTTTCCTCAAGCCTGTTCTGGGGGTCGCAGACCGGAGCGGCCGCGCGAACCTCACCTACATTCCCGACACCCGGCAACCGACGATCGCCGCGGCACTCCTGCCCCAGGTGGCGCCGGATGCCCTGCTGCTGTCCGACGGCGCGCCGCAATATCAGGCAATTGCCACCGCCGCCGGCCTGGGCTACTGGATGCTCGTTGGCGGGCGCAGGAGCTTCCGCACGCCGGCAACCTACCACCTGAACACCATCAACTCGCTCCACGCGAGGTGGAAGGAGTTTCTCAAGCCGTTCCGAGGTCCGGCGACCCGGAATCTCGACGGCTATGCCCGCTGGCTCATCGCCCGGCGGGAGGGATATCTCCCGGCATTCCGCAGGCTTCTCGCATGATCAGGAAA
>NZ_JACJFU010000121.1:0-1080 GCF_014164635.1 Paracoccus sp. MC1854
TCGGCCAGCGGCATCTATCAGGCCGCGCTAACAGGCCTGACAAGAGTCCGCACTCGATCACATGTCTAAGGTTCAGAAATTCCTTGCAAATGAGGGCGGCATCCACAAGAGAAGGTTCGACGTCAGGACCATCTCCTCCGCTAAATATTATCCGGTTTAGAATATCCATACGTTGATAATTAAGGATTTTCGTGCAGCCCGGTGGAGTCCAATCCGGATCTTGCCATACATTATGCGCTACAGTCCCCTGCTCGGGAGGTGATGCATCATGGCGATCAAGGCACGGGGTAGCCGAGGCAAGCTGTCGCTCTACAAGCGGGTGCCTGCGCGTTACGAGGCGATCGCGCCTCGCAAGTTCGTCTGGGTGGCTCTGCATACTGACAGTCCCAGTCTGGCGCAGCGGAAGGCGGACGCCGTCTGGTCCGAGATGATCGAGGCGTGGGAGGCAAAGCTTGCCGTTGACATCACCGACGCGGAGCAGCGCTTCCAGGCTGCCCGCGATCTGGCAGCCGCACGGGGGTTCCGGTTCCTGCCGGTGAACAAGGTAGCGCAGGTGCCTCTATGGACCTGTCCCGGTTCTGTTCCGGTCAGGTGCTCATGTTAGGCAGCCCTTTGTTCGAAGGCCGCGGGTGATTTCCAGTCCAGTGCCGAGTGTTTGCGGCGCGGGTTGTGAGAGGCCGTTGATGTATTCCAAGAGGGCGATTTCGACCTCGCGCCGGGTGGGCCAGTCGCGGCGCCAGACCAGTTCGGCCTTCAGCGATTTGAAGAAGCTCTCGACGGGGCATTGTTGCGTAACTCCGGCTTGAAGCGTGACTGCCCCTTTCCCCGATGGCTTCAGGCCACGCGAACGATCTCGGCGGTGCCGAGGGCGTTGAAGCGATTCATGACGGCGATGCGGATGGGGATTTCGGCAGTCTGGCGGTCTGGGTCTCTTGCGCTGATGCGCCCGCCGAGGGAGTGTCCTGAACTCCGTGTATCTGATCCGGCCCATGCGGTTTTCAGATACGGTCAGGCGTCGAAGCGCCCGGCGAACATTATGGCCAGCTGATTGCGGGCGGCAACCCATTCCCGGACGGCCCT
>NZ_JACJFU010000122.1:0-1066 GCF_014164635.1 Paracoccus sp. MC1854
GCAGATCCTCGGGCCGCTTGCAGCCCTTCAGCAACTCGTCCAGCAGCTCGTTGGAAATCGTCATCGTCCTTGCTCCTCTCAGGAAGCATGGACCGGGTCAGTCATACACAGAAGATCAGACACTCTCGAGGCGCACTTCCGAGACTGCTCGTGCAGTACGGCATAGTCGCTCATCATCTCCGCCAGCACCGAGCGTTCAGGCAGCAGCAAGAGCTCGTCGGCCGCACGCGCCTGGAGACCGCGACTGTACTCCACGGCCGGCGGACATGCAGACATGCCGCCATGTTCAGAACCGACCGTCGCTCAGCCGCTCAGCGAGCTCGTCGCGAGAACGAGGGCGGCGAGCCGCAGCCTCCAGCATCTGGCGTTGGACGTCATTGGTCTTCTCCGTTGCCTCAAGGCGTTCGGCGGGGCGGCCAGCGCGCTCGCCGGACCGACGAGGCGAAAGCAGGAACAGGAGCACGCCGAGCACATTAGTGCCGTATCGCAAAATGGCCCGCATCCACGGGCTCGTGGCGATACCGGTGAGCAGCCAGGCGATCACCGCCGCCCCCCTTCCAGCCTTCGATGCGGGCATATATCGTGACCGCTATCCCAATGAGCGCCACGGCGATGAACACATACCGGAGCGTGGCGAGATAATGCACGAGCAGGTCGCGACACCCGCCGCGCAACCGCCCTTCATGGTGCGGCTGCCCGCCAGCGCTGCGCGCGCAATCGATCCTAGGCACGGTTCTCGGCGGGCTTACATCATCATCCCTCGGCCAGTACCTCGAAAAACCCGCCATCCTCGCTGGGCCTTGGGTCCTCCTTGAGATCGAAGATCACCCCTCCAACCACGGCGCGCCATTCCGAGGTGATCCCCTCGCTCTGCGCGGACCGCCGCACGGTGATGATGACCGGTGCCTTCGATACGAGTCTCGCCTGCATGACGGCTTCTGCTGCGCGACAAACAGGATGAGATTCCGCGTCAACCTGGATGAGACGCCGCGGTGGGCATGTGACGGAGGAGGGCGTAGCCCCGACCGGAGGCGCACGCCCACCGCAGCGGGCATTTTGCGTCTGT
>NZ_JACJFU010000011.1:0-121867 GCF_014164635.1 Paracoccus sp. MC1854
CCCATCATTGTAGGATTTCCAGTTCGTCGTGCGGTAGCGGGTGGGTTCAGGCCTGGTCATGGCAGGCCCTTAACCCGCTGGACCACTCCAGTGAATCCTTCCGAGGGCAGAGTTCTGCAACAACGCCGTCCAGATGCTTCAACCAATGTCGATTGAACGCAGTCTTGGTGCCATGAGCCATCCGGATCGATTCTACCTCCCACATTCTGTCGACATAGCTGGGAAGGTCGAGCGCGTTCGAAATGGCGGCTGCGTCGTCGGACGTGTTGTAGAAAATGTTGCATCCGACTCCGACGGCGAAGAACTTCCCTCCGACTATAGCCGTCATAATGATGCTGAGGCGACCCGTCTTTGCATAATCGAGCATCATTCCCTTGGCCTGTGTATGGAACACCTTCCAACCGTCCCAGACCCAGTCATCGCGGCCGTTCCACTCTTCATGGCCGTATCCATTGAGCTTTGTGTAACCGCTCGACCCGATCCGCCCCGCAGGCCAGCGATAGCCATTGTCGTTCCAAACTACCGGCTTGAGGACCACCATTTTTCCTTGAGTCATCTATATCCTTCATTTCTCGACTTCTATGCTTCACGGCAGTTAATGCTGCCTTTATGACGTTTACAGTCTCACTAATCGAGTGACGGGGCATCCGTTAATCGTTGTGCGCCTGCTTCAGCAGCGCCTGCTTCTTGCCCGAAGCTTGGCTTCGTTTTCCATCACTATGGTGCCAACCGGAATGTTGCTGCGTTGCGCCTGGACGGTAGGTTCTGGGCGTCTTGCTAAGCAGAAATATGTTCGCTCTACCGGCGGCCAAGGGGCGATCAATGCGGTGGTCGTGGCCGCTATCCGGATGGAAAATCCTCCGTCCTCGGCAATCCGAGAGGGCAAGGGCGCAATGCTGGACGGCGCTTCACTTGGCGATAGACTGTCGCTTCAGCCTCCAAGGGTGAGCAGGACATGGATTTCATGGCACGGGCGACCGCCATTGTTGGCGGCGCAATGGTTGCGCTCCGGCGCTTCGGGGCAACCGGAACACAGGCCGTGGGCAACGCCCCCGCGATTCCCGAAGCCAGAAAACAGGGGATCATGACCTTGAAGATGCCCACCGCGAAGGGCTGGGCACCCGGACAGGTCCCTGAGGCCGCGCCGGGACTGAAGGTCAATGCCTTTGCCGCGAACCTCGACCATCCGCGTTGGATCGAGGTGCTGCCCAATGGTGACGTGCTGGTCGCCGAAGCCAAGGAGCAGCCCGGACCTCCGAAGACCCTGCTGGATCGTGCCGCTCAGGCGACCATGCGCCGGGCGGGCGCCATGGGCGCAAGCGCCAATCGCATTACGCTCTGGCGTGACGCGGATGGGGACGGCAAAGCAGAGCAGCGCGAGGTCTTCCTGGACGGCCAGAAACAGCCCTTTGGCATGGCGCTGGTCGAGGGCACCTTCTATGTCGGCAACACCGACGGGATCGACGCCTTTCCCTACGAGGAGGGAGCGACGCGGCTGACCGGCTTGGGACGCAGGCTGGTCACGTTCAAGCCGGGTGGGCACTGGACCCGCAGCCTGATCGTCTCTCCTGACAAGACACGGATCTATGCCGGCGTCGGATCGCTGAGCAATATCGGCGATCACGGCATGGAGGCAGAGGAGGGCCGCGCGGCCATTTGGGAGCTTGATCTTCGGACCGGGACGGCCCGCATCTTTGCCTCGGGTCTGCGCAATCCCGTGGGTCTGGCTTGGGAGCCGACCACCCAAACGCTGTGGACCGTCGTGAACGAGCGCGACGGCTTGGGTGACGAGACGCCGCCCGACTACCTGACCTCCGTCCAAGACGGGGGCTTTTACGGCTGGCCCTATGCCTATTGGGGTAGGATCGTGGATGATCGGGTCGAACAGGACCCCGGGATGGTATCTCGCGCGATCACGCCCGATTATGCGCTTGGCGGCCACACTGCCTCCCTAGGACTGTGCTGGATGCCCGAGGGGACGCTTCCCGGGTTTCCGGACGGCATGGTCATCGGCCAGCATGGATCCTGGAACCGCTCGACCCTCAGCGGATACAAGGTGATCTTCGTGCCCTTCGCAAACGGCAAACCGGCTGGGCCGCCGCGGGACATCCTGTGGGGCTTCCTGTCCGAGGACGAGAAGGTCTCGTTCGGACGCCCGGTCGGGGTGGCGATGGGCCCCGACCAGGCTTCCCTGCTGGTGGCGGATGACGTCGGTGACATCATTTGGCGGGTGACCGCAGCCTGACGGTCAAGGACCTTACACGTCGTTCGAGGGGGGTGTCGGCAGTTCGAGATTGCCCTCCTCCAAGCAGGGTACCTGCTGCAAGCATCCTGCGCGGTTGGTGAGGGGGGTGATCGATGGGCGTCAGCTTGGGATTTCGGCGAGGATCGTCTTCGCTCTCTTGTGCTATTGCCTACTGCCAAGTCGCACACACTTTGGGACAACAGGCCTCTGCAAAGCCCCGCTGCCCGCGCCGGCCTAGCGGTGCAAGCAGATGGGGAGTTGACCTTGACGCAACTGATTTGGGTACTTTGTGTTAAACACGGGCAAGGGAGGCCAGACCATGAGCGATACAGGCGTTCCTGCTCCCGAGCAGGAAGCCCGTGCCAGTTACGAGCGACTGCTGGCTGAGACCCGCAAGCTGGACGCCGAGGCCGACAGGCTCCTAGCTGGGGAACTACTCCTCGCGCGCCAGCGCGAGCCGACGGAGATCAGCCCCGTGATCTATAGCTTCAAGGCGGGCCTGAGCGCTGCTATCATCGCTGGCGCCCTGACTTATATCTTGTTTGGCGTGCTCCTCTAGGAGGCCAGGGACCGTGACCGAGCCCGTCACCAAAGAAATGCTGTTGGAAGCGCTGCTGGAACTCCACGAGGATCTGGACCGCCTATGCGACGAAATGCACGCTTTGGCGGCCGAGGTCCGCGCTATCAATCTGGAGATGGCCGCGTTTGCAGAGGCCCGAGCCCGCGTCTGGCGTGATGCGGACCGGCAGAACTGATTGAGACCTTACTGCCACGGGGCAGAATCCCTGGCCCTCAGAGCCAAGATGCCAAGGGTGTCGGCAACCAGAACAGCCAAGGCCATCTGCTCAACAGTCCCGCCCGCTTCCTCAGATCGGAACTGAAGGCTCCAAACCACCTAGTCCTCACAGGACCCGGAAGCTGCCGGGGAACGACCCGGAGCGCTTACGGCTGCCCGGGGGCCGTTTCCCCCGTGGCTTGGGCTGCCGAGAATAATAGACGTCGAGGGTCTGGATATGGTTTTTGCTGATCATGCCGCCTGCGGCTCCTTGAAGGGCCCCCTGCCGCAGTTCCTCGAAGATCTCGTGGAACAGATCCATCCTGACCTGCAGCGAGCCGGCGCCTCCGTTCAGGACCGGAGCAATCTCCGAGAAGAAACTGTCACACTGATCCTCGAAGCTGTAACTCAGCCCCAGCTTGCTTGCGGCCCAACTGCGCAGCGCCGCGTACTGGTAGTAGAGCGGGTTGCCTTGGGTTGGCTTGAAATACATCGGGGGGTAGGCAGGCGGGCCGTAGCCGCGGATGCGCCAGTTGTGCAGCGTGGCGGGCTTGACGTTCAGCAAGGCCGCGGCTTCGGTGGAGGACAGGAGCCACCAGGGCGGGATCAGCGGCCAGTAAGCTGGTTCCTTGAAGAGCTTGGCTGCGGGTTGTTCGTTCATATATTCCTCGGTTTTTTCAAAATGGATTGGGCGGCTGTTGACGGTGTAGGCAGTGTAGCCTTTTTCCTAACCTTTCCTGTCCTTTCCTCTCCAGGAAAGTCAGAAAAATACCTACACCGCCTACACCCTTGGCTTAATAGAAGCGCGCCTGCCGCAGCCGCAGATCACTCCAGGCGTTCCCGGACTTCAGCCGTTTTGCCTTGTAGTCTTTCTTCAGCATTTCCTGCCGGAACTGTGGCGCGCTGAGGTTTCGGATTCCACTAGATTCGCACCAGCTTCGGTAGCTCCTGTAAAGTTCCCGCGCGCCGACAGCTTCGCCCTCCACCCGCTCAGTCGCCTCCTCGAGAAACGAGCTCAGCATGTCCGAGGAGACCACAAAGGCCGACAAAGCAGCCTTGAGGTCCTGCGGCACCGCCAGACGGATATCTCGATACTCATGCAGGCCCTGCAACAGCCGGTTCAGGATTCCAGAGGCCTCCCCCTCCAGCTTGCGGCCGAGGGCGGGATCCCGACAGCCCTCGGGCACCACGCTGGAGAAGGGCAGCAGGATCAGGCGGCGGGCAAGAGCTGCGTCTCCCCCATCGATCACGGGCAAGGCGTTGGTCGTCATGACCAGCGAGAAACGCGGCCGGTACTCGAACTCGGTTCCGTAGAGCATCCGTGCCGTGATCACGTCCCTGCCGGTGAAGCGCTTCACGAGCGCTGCGTCGAGGATCTCTCCCGTGGCAAGCTCCGAGGTCACGGCAAGGTGGACGCCCTGCAGACGCGCGATGTCGGAGCGGATCCGATCACCCTTCTGCTTGATCAGGGTCGCCGGCTCGACGTTCGCGGTGTACGTCCCCAACAGATGGCTCACGGCATTGATCAGCGTCGACTTCCCGTTGGCGCCTACCCCGTGGAGGACAACAAACACCTGCTCCTGGGGGTCTCCCAGCAACGCGTACCCCAGGTAACGGAGCAGGAACTTCTGGTGTTCCGGCGGAAGCGCCATAGCCAGAACCGAGTCGAAGTTCGGGCATTCCGCCAAGGGGTCGTACTCGACATTGGCAACCTGGGTCAGCAGATATGCGGGATCGTGCGGCATCAACTCGCCGGTCGACAGGTCGAGCGTGCCGTTCCGCACGTTCAGCACACCAGATTGAGCGTCGAAGTCCGCTACGTCAGCTTGGAGGCGGGGGTCAGTCTTCAGCAGATCCATGACGGCATTGATCTTGGCATTAGAGAGATACGCCCGCGCTGCCTTGGTCCTGTCCGGATCGCCGCTGGCCTTCACCTTCTCAATAAGTGCTTCGAATTGGCACTTGATCTGCTCCTTGGCGCGTGTGCCGTTCACGTCCTGGACCCAGGAGCGCCCGTCGTAAACCTTCCAGCCCGTCTGGTCCACATAACGGCATGAATTCCAAATGGCTTCGGCCACGTCACGCGACTGCGGAAGATCATGCATCTCACTCTGGGCACCGCCGGGCTCGTACCGCGCCACGCTGCGTGCAACGGCCGCGACCTCATCGATGCTGACAGGATCCGGCCTGGTCGAGTTCACGCTTTGCAGGGTTTCGAAGATTTCCTCTTCGCTGAGTCCCTTGTGCCGGAGAAAGCCTGCCAAGCTCGTCAGGTCATTGTTGCGCTGTCCCTTGGACATGAATCGCCCATGTGAAGCGTTCGTGTTTGCAGGCCGCGGCAAGATCAGTTCCTGCACGAGCCAGTCGGGGGTTTTCGACAATTGAATGGTATCAGGCAGCGGGTGCCTCCAGGAATAAGGGCTTCCAGACATGTGACGTGACGGAGGCGCGACCACGAGGCCGCCTTCGGCGCGGATATCGATGTTCGGTGCCAGCGTGCCCGCGCTGCCGCGGATCTCGGCCTGAGGCGCCGCCAAGTAGATGTGGAGACCACCGCTTCCGGTGCGCACACGGAGACCGTCAGGCAGTTCTGCGTGCCTCTGCTCGAGCGCGGCAAGGCTTCCAAACCCGGTCTTGCCTTCACCGGCATCGACATCAATGACGATCAGCCCAGACACCTTGCCGGTGGCGATGCCGATGTTGGCATCCGGATAGGTGCGCCACCACCGTCGGATGGTCTCGGGATCGGTGGTTGCCGCGTGACAGCCGCCATTGATCAGCGGGTGCTTACCGGCAGAGCGGCATTCGGGCTTTCCGCAGGTGCAGCGGCCGCCGGAGATGCCGTGGAGCGGGAGGACCGCCCAGCCGTGGGCGGCGTAATCGAGGGCATGCTTGAGCATGGTCATTGCATCATTTCCTTGAAAGCATGGATGGGGTGGGTTTCGTTGCTCTCGAGCCAGGCTTCGACAGCCGTCCTGCGATACAGGACCGTGCGCCCGAGCTTGCATCGTGCAGGGCCGACCCGCTGCGCGTGCCAGCGACTGAGAGTGCGGGGTGAGACGCCCAGAAGGGCCGCCACGTCCGCGGGTTTCAGGTGGTTAGTACTATTCATGATTTACTCCTGTGATCGTCCCAGCGCCGTGCGGGACAACCAGAGGAATAGCGGCTTCGATGCGCTCTGTAACCGTCGATTTCGGGAAATAACTAGCCTTTACAAGTGGTTAGTTTTCAGTGTCAAGGCCGATTTCGGGAAACTGCCTTCGGCGGCGGAGGACGGAAGCTGGTTGTCGCATGGCGCACGGATCCCCCATCAGATTCGCGGCGTGGTTCGGTGCCGACCATGGCTCAGCAACTCGCCAGCGGCCCGATCAGGAGAGGTTCAGATCCGCCGGGAGTAAAGGAATGCCGCGGGCCGCGCAGCCGGTCACCTGGCGCACGGCGGAGGTCAGCTCAGGTTAGCCAAGGGGAGCGGTCGCAGGGCAGCAGCAGATAATCGGCGACGCCTCAAGCGGGACAAGCGTCTTATTCGCCAGCAGAGTGCGCTTCAGCGTCCTGTCCTTGATCTTTTGGGAAGGCGGTTCCCGACGCCCTGCTCAGCGGGAGCGATCCCAGCCCGGCAGATGGGGAGACGGGTTCGGTTGCCCGCCTCTTAAGCGGCCTCACGAGGTCGCGTCTGTCGCTCGTTGGCGGGCCTCTCTGCCTATGCCGATGATCTCTTGCCAGCCAGGCTGACGACATTGTCGTTGACCATTTGCAGCAGCCATGTCTCCCAAGCCTCCAAGGCCTCCCGCCGCTCTGCCTCGAAGCCGTGCCGGTCATAGACCGCCACGATCCCGCGCTTGGTGTGCCCGATGGTCAGTTCGGCAATGTCAGGGCGGACCTTGCAGGCAGACAGTCCGGTCCGCATGGTCCGCCGCAGATCGTGGGGCGTCCATCTCTCCCCTTCCCTCCCACGAGCGACAGCGCGATCCAGAGCGGCGACAGTTAGAGGCTTGCCCGGACGGGTCTCGAATACATAAACAGCCTCGGTCGTCCTGCGCCGCCTCGACAGTCGCTCGACCTCCATCCTAGCCGCGGCAAGAATTGCCAGCGCTGTTGCGGTCATATGGACAGTATGGGCGGTTTCGGTCTTGCCCCGGCGCTGGGCGGGGATGGTCCATACCTCGCCCTCGATCTCATCCCAGCGCATTGCGGCGACCTCTCCGGGTCGTTGCCCGGTCACGAGAATCATCTTCAGCGCCAATGCCGTCAGCTTGTGCAGGTTGCTGGACTCGATTCCTTTCCAGAACGCCCTAACCTCATCCTGGTCTAAGACTCGATCTCGGACAGTCGTCTTGAGAGGATCGCGCCTACCACTGACCTTGATTGCGGAGGGCTTGAGACCCGCAACAGGGTTAAGAGGAATGATGTTACGGTCAGTGGCATATTCCAAAAGCCGCTTGGCATAGAGCAGAAGCTGAGCTGCCGCTCGCGGAGCTTGCTCCGCCTTCTTTTCCACGACCTCGATCACATCGCGCCGTCCCACATCCGAGACCTTGAGGCGACCAAGAGCTGGAACAAGGTCGCTGAGGATGTAGCGCCGGATGTCCGTCTCGCTCTTGAGACCGCTTGCATGCTTCCTGAGCCATTCATCCGCCAGATCGGCGACTGTCGGCTCTGACCGTCGCCTGCGCTTCTCCTCCAAGGGATCTCGTCCCTGCCCGATGCCGCGCAACAGGGTATGGGCCTCCTTGCGGGCTGCATCGAGGCTCCACGTCGGCCACTCTCCGATGGTCTTGAGCCGCTGTCGTCCGTCAATGGTATAGCGCAGGACGAAGACCCGCGACCCTGCTGCCGTGACCTTAAGGGCAAATCCGCGCGGGGCGTCTCTGTGGTCATCAAAGATGAAGGTCTTCCCGGCGGCTGGAACCTCGATCTTCGGGATGCTGCTGGTTGCGAGCTTGGCCATGCTGGTCACCGGATTGGTCACTGAATGAATGCCTTCTGATGGCACCAGGTGTCCTATACCGTCAATTGGTTTTTCGGTACGCACTTCAGATGTAACAAGAAATGTCCGGTCTTGTCAGGTAACCAGCGTCGAGGCGGGGAGATCTGAACTGCCTTTTAATCAGTGGGTCACAGGTTCGAATCCTGTTGGGCTCACCACTGAACTTTCTGAAATCGTTGGAAATAATCGGCTCGCCTTAAGGTGGCCTGTCCGACGTCCGAGAGCGTCCGAATTTGGACGTCGGACGCGGGGTCCCGCGGACCGCCTTGATTTTCGAATCCTGTTGGGCTCACCACTGAAATCCCCTGCGACATCGACGTGCGCCAGCCTTCCGGCACCATCCGGGGCGGCTTGCGCTTTTGTGAGTCCGTTTGTCCGGGACAGGTGATTGACGCCCCGGAACTGTCCCTGTAGCTCGGCGTCAAAGCAGTTTCTGGCAGGCTGAGGCCGTTTTCCGACCTTGCGGATACGCAAGGGGCGGGCATAGTCCGGCCCGGAGGTGCGCATCGTGCCTGCCCGGTGGCATCCCCGCGATGGCCTTCGGAAAGCGCTTGCGGCGGGACCGTTTCCCTGCGCCGCGCCCAGAACCCGGCCCGCGAGGTCGATCAAATCGCGCGGCGCTGCAAGCCGCAACCGGACGAAGAAAGGCAAGCCGCCGACGAATGCTCGCCCAGAACCTCCTTCTCCTGCTTGCGGTGCTGCCCTTCGCGGGCGCGATCCTGGCCGTCACCATGCCCGTCACCGCCCGCAACGCCGAGGTGATGCTGGCGGGCGGCGTGATGATCGCGGGGCTGCTGGCGCTGTTCGCGGTCATGGGGGATGTGGCCGATGCGCAGGCTGTGGCCCGCAGCATCGAATGGGCGCCCTCGCTGGGGCTTGACCTGACGCTGCGGCTGGACGGCTTTTCCTGGCTGATGCTGCTTCTGGTCTACGGCATCGGGCTGCTGGTCGTCATCTACGCCCGCTACTACCTGTCGCCCTCGGACCCGGTGCCGCGGTTCTACGGCTTCCTGCTGGCTTTCGCGGGGTCGATGGTGGGGATGCTGATTTCCGGCAACATCATCCTGATGGTGGTGTTCTGGGAACTGACCAGCCTCTTTTCCTTCCTGCTGATCGGCTACTGGAACCACAATGCCGCCGCCCGCGACGGGGCGAGGACGGCGCTGATCGTGACCGGCGGGGGCGGCCTCTGCCTGCTGATGGCGATGATCCTGCTGGGTCATGCCGCCGGCAGCTACCACCTGGACGACGTGCTGGCCGCGGGCGACCGGGTGCGCGAGCATCCCTGGTATCTGTGGATCTTGGGGCTGTTCCTGATCGGGGCCTTCACCAAGTCGGCGCAGTTTCCGTTCCATTTCTGGCTTCCGAACGCGATGGCGGCGCCGACGCCGGTTTCGGCCTATCTGCATTCCGCGACAATGGTGAAGGCGGGGGTGTTCATCCTTGTCCGCTTCTCGCCCGTGCTGGGCGGCACCGATGCCTGGTTCTGGATCGTCGCGGGCACCGGGATGCTGACCTTGCTGCTGGGCGCGGTGATCGCACTGTGGCGCAACGACCTGAAGGGGCTGCTGGCCTATTCGACGATCAGTCACCTCGGGCTGATCACCGCGCTGTGCGGCATGGGCAGCGGCGGCGCGATCGTGGCCGCGATCTTCCACATCATGAACCACGCGGTCTTCAAGGCCTCGCTGTTCATGGCCGCGGGCATCATCGACCACGAGACCGGCACCCGCGACATGCGCCGCCTCAGCGGGCTGCGCCATTCGATGCCGCGCACCGCGGCGCTGGCCATCGTCGCCGCCGCCGCGATGGGGGGCGTGCCGCTGCTGAACGGCTTTCTGTCGAAGGAGATGTTCTTCGCCGAGGCCGCCGACTGGCACAACGGCACATGGCTGGACGCGGCCCTGCCCTATATCGCCACCATCGCCAGCACCTTCAGCGTGGCCTATTCGCTGCGCTTCATCGTCACCGTCTTCTTCGGTCCCCCAGCCACCGACCTGCCGAAGGAACCGCACGAGCCGCCGGCCTGGATGCGCCGCCCGGTCGAGTTCCTGGTCGCCATCGTCCTGCTGGTGGGCCTGTGGCCCGCAGCCCTGATCGGCGGTCCGCTGCACGCGGGCGTGCTGGCGGTGCTGGGCGAGAACGCGCCCTATTACAGCCTGTCACTGTGGCACGGCTTCAACGTCGCCCTGACAATGAGCATCGTTGCCCTGGTGGCGGGCACGATCCTGTATTTCCTGATGGCGCGGCGTCTGTCCGAGGCGAACGAGGCCCCGGCCTTCCTGTCGCTGGTCCGCGGCCAGCAGGTCTTCGACCGCCTGATGCTGGTGCTGACCCGCAAGTGGCCCGCCTGGGCCTATCGCCGGGTCGGCAGCCCGCGCCTGCAGGTGCAGTTGCGGCTGCTGGTGCTGCTCAGCCTCGGGGCGACGGCGGCGACGCTGTGGGGCGCTGCGCGGCTGGTGCCCGAAGGATTGCTGCAGAACTTCGACGCGACCTTCGCGCTGCTGTGGATGGGGGGGATCGCCTGTGCCATCGGGGCGGCGATCCAGGCCAAGTATCACCGCTTTGCCGCGCTGGCGCTGCTGGGCGGTGCCGGGCTGGTGACGGCCGTGACCTTTGCCTGGTTCTCGGCCCCCGATCTCGCGGTGACGCAGATCCTGGTCGAGATCATGACAACCGTGCTGCTGCTGCTGGGGCTGCGCTGGCTGCCCAAGCGCATGAAGCTGATCGAGGGCGACGACCGCTTCACCGCCCGCAGGCGGCGGGGCATCGACTTCGTGGTGGCGACCGTCTGCGGCGCGGGCGTCGCGGCCATCGCCTTTGCGGTGATGACCACGCCCGCCGGGCTGACCATCGGCGACTGGTTCCGCCGCAATTCCTATGCCGAGGGTGGCGGGACGAACGCCGTCAACGTGATCCTGGTGGACTTCCGCGCCTTTGACACCCTGGGCGAGATCACCGTGCTGGGGATCGTGGCGCTGACCTGCTACGCGCTGCTGCGCCGTTTCCGCCCGGCGCCGGAAAGCGTGGCGCTGCCCTCGCAGCAGACCTTCAACGAACTGCCCCCCCTCGACCCCGAGCGCGAGCGCGAGGCGGAACGCGAGCCCACGCGGCACGACGTGATGATGATGATCCCCTCGGTCATCATGCAGTGGATGTTCCCACTGACCGTGGCGCTGTCGATGTATCTGTTCCTGCGCGGCCATGACCTGCCGGGCGGCGGCTTTGCGGGCGGCGTCGCCTTCGCCATCGGGCTGCTGCTGCAATACCTGGCAAGGGACGTGCGCTGGGTGGAAAGCCGCATCACCATCCTGCCGGTGCGCTGGATCGGGCTGGGGCTGGTGATCGCGGTGGCGACCGGCATGGGCTCGTTCCTGTTCGGCTATCCGTTCCTGACGGCCCATGCCCAGTATGTCACCTTGCCGGTGATCGGACAGGTGCCGGCGGCGACGGCGCTGATCTTCGACCTCGGCGTCTTCGCCACGGTAGTGGGGGCGGCCGTGCTGATCCAGATCGCCATCGCCCACCAGTCGCTGCGCTCGTCCCGCCTGCGGGCGCGCGAGACCGCAGCCGACGCCGACCCGAAGGAGGAGCAGGAAAACCGCCACGAGGAACAGGAACAACAGCGGGAGGGCGTGTGATGGAACTGACCTTGTCCCTTGGCATCGGCGTGCTGGTAGCATCCGGCGTCTGGCTGACCCTGCGGCCGCGCACCTTCCAGGTCATCGTCGGCCTCTGCCTGCTGTCCTATGGCGTCAACCTGTTCATCTTCGCCATGGGCCGGCTGGTCACGGGGGCTGCCCCGATCATGCCCAAGGGGGGCTTCGTCAACCCCGACGCCTATGCCGATCCGGTGCCGCAGGCCCTGGTGCTGACCGCCATCGTCATCAGCTTCGCCACCACCGCCCTGTTCCTTGTCGTCATCATGGCCTCGCGCGGCTTGACCGGCACCGACCACGTCGACGGGAAGGAGCGCGGCCAGTGATCTCTCCGGCCCATATCGTCGTCCTGCCGATCCTGATCCCGCTGCTCGCGGGGGGGATCATGCTGATGTATGACGAACGCCAGCGGCGGCTGAAGCTGGGGATCGGCATCCTGTCCTGCGTGCTGCAGCTGGCCGTCGCCATCGCGCTGGTGGACCGCGCCGGCGGCTCGGCCGACATGGGGCGCAACATGGTCACCCTGTATCTGCTGGGCGACTGGCCCTCGCCCTTCGGCATCGTGCTGGTGCTGGACCGGCTGGCGGCGGTCATGCTGTTGCTCGGCTCCATCATCGCCCTGCCGGCGCTGCTTTATGCGGGCGCGGGATGGCACCGGAACGGGCAGCATTTCTCGCCCCTGTTCCAGTTCCTGCTGATGGGGGTCAACGGGTCGTTCCTGACCGGCGACCTGTTCAACCTGTTCGTCTTCTTCGAGGTGATGCTGGCGGCCTCCTACGGGCTGCTGCTTCACGGCACGGGCCGCGTCCGGGTGGCGGCGGGGCTGCATTACATCGCCGTCAACCTCGTCGCGGCGATGCTGTTCCTGCTGGGCGTCTCGCTGATCTACGGGGCCACAGGCACGCTGAACATGGCCGACCTTGCGTCCCGCATCCCGCGGCTGTCCGAGGCCGACCGACCCATGGTCCATGCGGCGGCGGCGCTGCTGTCGGGTGCCTTCCTTGTCAAGGCGGCGATGTGGCCGCTGTGCTTCTGGCTGCCCAATGCCTACGGCGCGGCCTCGCCCCCGGTCGCGGCGGTCTTCTCGCTGCTGACAAAGGTGGGGGCCTATGTGGTGATCCGCCTCGGCCTGCTGCTCTTCGGCGCGGGGGCAGGCGAATCTGCGGGCTTCGGCGCCAACGTGCTGGCGGCGGGCGGCATGGCCACCATGATCTTCGGCGCGCTGGGGGTGCTGCAGGCGCAGGATCTGGGCAGGATGACCGGCAACCTGGTGCTGGTGTCCTCGGGGACGCTGCTGGCGGTCGTCGGGCTGGCGCAGATCTACGACGACGCGCCGATGCTGACGGCGGCGCTTTACTACATGATCGCCTCGACCATCGCCATCGCAGCGCTGTTCCTGCTGGCGGAACCCATCGGCCGCAAGGAAGGCGGCATCGCCGGGCTTCTGGCGATTACCGCCGAGGCCTATGCCGACCCCGAGGAAGAGATCGACGAGCCCACCGACGAGGGCCGGGCCATCCCCGGCGCAACCGCGCTGCTGGGCGTGGCCTTCCTGGCCTGCGTGCTGGTGGTGGCGGGGCTGCCGCCGCTGGCGGGGTTCCTCGGCAAGTTCGGGATGCTGTCGGGCGCGGTCGAGCGCGCCAAGGTCCTGCCCGGCATGTGGGGCCACTGGGCCTTCGTGGTGCTGCTGATCGTGACGGGCTTCTGCGCGCTGGTGGCGATGGTCCGCTGGGGCATCCAGAGCCTCTGGGCCAACACCGAGGAACCGCCGCTGCCGATGCTTGAGATCGTGCCGATCCTGATGCTGGTGGCAACGGTCGTGCTTCTGTCGATCCGGGCGGAACCGGCATTGCGCTATCTCGACCGCACCGCCGACGCGCTGACCCAGAACCAAGTCTATATCGGGGGGGTGCTGACCGCACCGCCGGTGGGGTCTGACGATCCATGACCCTGTTCCCCCATCCCATCGTCACCGTCGTCCTGACCATCCTGTGGATGGTGCTGACCAGCTTCACCCCGGGACAGTTTGTGCTGGGCGTGATCGCGGGCATCCTCGGCGGGCTCGCCTATCGCCGCCTCACGCCCGAGCGGATCATGGTCCGCCGGCCCCGCCAGATCATCCGGCTGTTCTTCCGCGTGGGCGGCGACATCATCCGCTCGAACATCGCGGTGGCGGGGCTGATCCTGACGCAGGGCCGTGGCGGCCGGCGCCGCGCCGGCTTTGTCCCCATCCCGCTGGACATGACCAGCCCGAACGGGCTTGCGGTGCTGGCAATCATCGTGACCGCGACGCCCGGCACCGCCTGGATCGAATACGAACCGCGCAAGGGCCTGCTGCTGCTGCATGTCTTCGACCTTCTGGACGAGGATGACTGGGTCCATACCATCAAGTCCCGCTACGAGTCCCTGCTGATGGAGATCTTCGAATGAGCGCAACGATCCTGTCCGTCGTCCTCACCTTTTCCCAGGTCTGCCTGGTGATCTCGGTGGTGCTTTCGGTGCTGCGGGCGCTGCGCGGCCCGCGGGCGCAGGACCGGGTGCTGGGGCTGGACACCATGTACATGTGCGCCATGCTGCTGCTGGTCGTCACCGGGATGCAGCAGGGCACCATCTACCAGTTCGAGGCGGCGCTGGTCATCGGCACCCTGGGCTTCGTCGCCACCGCCGCCATGGCCAAGTTCCTGATGCGGGGCGAGGTGATCGAATGAGCCATCTGGACCAGATTCCCCCCGTCATCGCCATCCTGATCGCAGGCTTCGTCCTTCTGGGTTCGGTCCTGACGCTTCTGGGCACCATCGGGCTGATCCGGCTGGGCAGCTTCTACGAACGGCTGCACGCCCCAACCCTGGGGACAAGCTGGGGCGCGGCGGGCATCCTGATCGGCTCGATGCTGATGTTTTCCACCCTGGGCTCGCGCTGGGTGATCCACGAGATCTTCCTGGGCTGCCTCATCATGCTGACAATGCCGGTGACGCTGATGGTGCTGGGCCGCGCCGCGCTGCACCGCGACCGCGCCGAAGGGCGCCCCCCCCGCGGCACCGAAGGCCGGCAGGAGCCGCTGAAGTAGAAACGCCGTCCGGCGCAAGAGCGGCGGGATGAGCAGTGGCCCCGCAACCGCGCAGGCTCATGCCGCCCTTCTTTCCCCGGACGCGGCCGGAAAGCGGCAGGCGCTGCCAGCCGCAGATGACCTCGTGCCCGGTATGCCGGCTTCCCCACGCGCCGCGGCCACCTGAGCGGAAGACGGTCGCCCGCTGCAGGCGAAGGACCCTTTCTTGCGGGATCGACGCGTGACTGCGGCGGAACTCTGGACTATGACCCGGTCCGACACCCGCGCGAGCCCGCGTCTTTCCCGGCGGGCCCGCCCCGGACGGCAGCCGCAGGAAGGACGACCTCCATGGACTTTGACCGCAAGATCAAGATCGCGCCCTCGATCCTGTCGGCCGATTTCGCCGATTTCGGCCGCGAGATCCGCGCGGTCGAGGATCAGGGCGCCGACTGGGTGCATGTGGACGTGATGGATGGGCATTTCGTCCCCAACATCACCTTCGGCCCCCCCGCCGTCGCGGCCTTCCGCAAGCATGTCACCACGGTCATGGACGTCCACCTGATGATCGCGCCCGTGGACCCCTTTATCGACGCCTTTGCGAAGGCGGGCGCCGACATCATCACCGCCCATGTCGAGGCGGGGCCGCATATCCACCGCACCCTGCAGGCGATCCGGGGCGCGGGGACCAAGGCAGGCGTGGCGCTGAACCCCGGCACCCCGGCCGAAGCGGTCGAGCATCTGCTGGACCTTGCCGACCTGATCTGCGTGATGACGGTGAACCCCGGCTTCGGCGGGCAGAAGTTCATCGACATGACCGAAAAGGTCCGCCGCCTGCGCGCGATGATCGGCGACCGTCCCGTGCATGTCGAGATCGACGGCGGCGTCGATCCGGCCACCGCCCCGCGGCTGGCCGAGGCAGGGGCGGATGTGCTGGTGGCGGGCTCGGCGGTGTTCCGGGGCGGCTCGGTGTCGAACAGCGCCCCTTACGGCGAGAACATCCGCGCCATCCGCGCCGCGGCCGAGGCGGCGCTGGCCTGACGCCCGGCCCGGTTGCCCCGCCCTTGCGCGGCGTGTCACATCCGGGGCGATGACGCTGACGCTTCGCATCGCGGCCCTGGTCCTCGTCGTCCAGCTTGCGCTGGTCGGCGGGCTGGGCGCATTGCTTGCGGCCAATGCCCGGCAGGCGGTCGCGGCCGAGATCGAGGCCTCGACGCGCGCGGCGCGCGAGCTTGTCGTCACCACCATCGCCACGCTGATCGGCGCGGTGCCGCCGGGGCAACTGACCGCCGCGCTGGCCGACCGGCTGGTGCAGCCCCGCCACGCGCGGATCATGATCTATGACCTGGCGACGGGCCGCACCCTGATCCCCGCTGCCCACGCGACCCAGGACGAGCCCGCCCCGGAATGGTTCGTGCGCCTGCTCGCCCCCCGCACCCGGTCTACCCAACTTCCGGTGATCGAGAACTTCCACCTGCGCGGGCATGTCGTCATCTCGGAGGATGCCGGGGCCGAGATCGCCGAGGTGTGGGAGGATGCCCGCACCCTTGCCCTGCTGCTGGCGCTGGCGGGGCTGGCGCAACTGGCGCTGACCCCGGTGATCCTGCGCGGGGGCCTCAGGCCGCTCGCGCGCGTCTCGGCGGTGCTGAACCGGCTGGCGCATGGCGACACGGGGGCACGCATCGGCGGGGTGGGCACCCCCGACCTCAAGCCGCTGGCGGGCGACGTGGACCGGCTGGGCGCGGCGCTGGCGGCGGCGCAGGCGGACCGGGCGCGGCTGTCGCGGCAGGTGGTCGAGCGGGGCGACCAGGAACGCAAGGCCGTCGCCCGCGACCTGCATGACGAATACGGCCCCTGCCTTTTCGCCCTGCGGGTCGAGGCGGCGGCGATCCGCGACGCCACCACCGACCCCGGCCTGCGCGACCGGGCGGGCAACATCCTCGCCATCGCCGACCAGATCGGCCATGTGAACAGGGCGCTGTTGTCGGGACTTCGGCCGATGGCGGTGGGGCAACTGCCGCTGGCCACGGTCCTGTCCGACATGTTCGAGGATCTCGCCCAGCGCCACGAGGGCATCGTCTGGTCGCTCGACCTCGCCCCCGACCTGCCCGAGCCCGACGAGGCCGTGGCGCTGACGATCTACCGCATCCTGCAGGAAGGCACGACCAACGCCCTGCGCCACGCGGGCGCAAGCCGGGTCACGGCAAGCGTCTCGCACGGGGCGGATGGCTGGCAGGTCGGCCTGTCCGACAACGGGCGCGGGCGGGGCGGGGCCGCCGAAGGCAACGGCCTGTCCGGGATGCGCGAGCGGGTGGCGCTGCTCGGCGGCAGTTTCGAGGTGCGGGACGGTTCCAAGGGTGTCACACTTCGCGCGACACTGCCGGAGCCTGCATGATGGACCAGCCCCTGACCCGCACCGCCATGGTCGTGGACGACCACCCGATCACCCATCTGGGCTGCGGCAGGCTGCTGGCCGACCTTGGCTATGCAAGCGTG
Organism: Paracoccus sp. MC1854; assembly: GCF_014164635.1. Classification (NCBI taxonomy): domain Bacteria; kingdom Pseudomonadati; phylum Pseudomonadota; class Alphaproteobacteria; order Rhodobacterales; family Paracoccaceae; genus Paracoccus; species Paracoccus sp. MC1854. The sequence continues at coordinate 17,206 of NZ_JACJFU010000011.1, forward strand.
CTGAAGGCCATGTCGGGGGACGAGGCGCTGGCGCTGCTGGACGATCACCGCCCCGACATCGTGATCCTCGACATCTCGCTGCCGGGCGCGGGCGGGCTGTCGTTGATCGGCCCGATCCTTGAACGCTCGCCCAACAGTTCGATCCTGATGTTTTCCATGAACGACCAGGCGGGCTTCGCCGCCCGGGCGCTGGCCGAGGGCGCGCAGGGCTTCCTGTCCAAGAACGCCCCGCCCGAGGAGTTCAACGCCGCCATCCGGGCGCTGGAAGCGGGCGAGTTCTACCTGTCGCCCCGGCAGGCCCTGGCGCTGGCGACCCGCCGCGCGGGGGCCGAAAGCCTTGCCGCGCTGACCGACCGCGAGGATCAGGTGCTGGCGCTGCTGGGCGAGGGCCGGTCCTTGCAGGAGGTCGCCGACCAGCTTGGCGTCAGCTACAAGACCGTCGCCAACGCGACCTCGACGCTGAAGCGCAAGCTGGGCGTTGCGAACATGACCGGCCTGATCCGCCATGCGCTGGAACGCGGCTGACCGGACGGGAAGGCCATGCTCTCAGCGGGCGGCCAGCAGTCAGGGCACCGGCAGCAGGATGAACTCATTGTCCGCGGCCCGCCCGATCTCGTGCCCGCCCGAAAAGAGCAGGTTGTTGTCATTGGCGACGATGATGTGGCTGTGGTGCAGGCGCATCGACACATTCCCATGATCCGTCGAGGCGCTGGCTGGGCGGCATGGGTGACAGGGATGCGGGATGGCCGTGACGTGGGCGTGACGCGTCCTCAGGGCACGGGCGTCCACATCACCTCGTCGATCCGGGGCGCGGCGGTCGCCAGCATCACCAGCCGGTCAAAGCCCAGCGCAATGCCGGAAGCGGGCGGCACATGGGCCAGCGCCGACAGGAAATCTTCGTCCAGCGGATAGGCCTCGTCATAAACGCGGGCCTTTTCGGCCATCTCGGCGGCAAAGCGGCGGCGCTGCTCGGCGGGGTCGGTCAGTTCTCCGAAGCCGTTCGCCAGTTCCACCCCGCAGGCGTAAAGTTCGAAGCGTTCGGCCACGCGGGGGTCATCCCCGGCGCGCCGGGCGAGCGCGGCTTCGGGCGCGGGATAGCGATCGAGTATGGTGGCGCGACCGTGGCCCAGATGCGGCTCGATCAAGGTCACGAGAACGCGGCTGAGGATGTCGGACCAGGTGTCGTCATGGGCGACCCGCAGTCCCGCTGCCTGCGCCTGCTGCGCCAGCTCGTCACGGTCAGTCGCGCCATCCGCACTGACCGTCGCCAGCAGGTCGAGGCCTGCATGGCGCTGGAAGGCGTCGGCCACCGACAGCCGCTCGGGCGCGGCGAAGAAGTCGCAGCGGTGGCCGCGGAAGCGCAGTTCCGTCGAACCCGCGGCCTCGGCCGCGATCCGCAGCAGGGCGGCGCAGTCGTCCATCAGGGTCTCGTAAGGCTCGCCCGCGCGATACCATTCCAGCATGGTGAACTCGGGGCTGTGCAGTGCGCCGCGCTCGCGGTTGCGCCAGACGTGGGAGAAGGCGGCGATGCGGGTCTCGCCCGCCGCCAGCAGCTTCTTCATGGCGAATTCGGGGCTGGTGTGCAGATACAGCCGCCGCGCGACCCCGTCGTTGCCGATGGCGTCGGTGGAAAAGCCGTGCAGATGCGCCTCGTTGCCGGGGCTGACCGCCAGCGCAGCGGGGTCGACCTCGGTGAACCCGTTCTCGTCCAGCCAGTCGCGGACCCTGCGCTGTATGCGGTTGCGGGCCAGCAGCAGGGGGCGGCGGTCGGCATGCCTGCGCGCGTCCCACCAGGGCGTTTCAGTCATCTCTGGCGATTTCCACAAGTCTGCGCTAAGGAGCGCGCCGATAATCCACGCATTCCCCCATCGCAAGAAAGACGCCCGTGAAAGTCATCGCATCCACCCTGCGCAAAGGCAACGTGGTCGAGATCGACGACAAGCTCTATGTCGTCCTTACCGCCCAGAACTTCCATCCCGGCAAGGGCACGCCTGTTACCCAGGTGGACATGCGCCGCATCTCGGACGGCACCAAGGTCTCGGAACGCTGGCGGACGACCGAGCAGGTCGAGCGCGCCCATGTGGACGAACGCGGCTACGATTTCCTGTATGAGGACGGCGAGGGCTTCCACTTCATGGAACCCGAGAATTACGAGCAGGTCGTGGCCGCCGCCGACATGATCGGCGACCAGAAGGCCTATCTGCAGGAAGGCATGCGGGTGTTTCTGCAGGTCTACAACGGCCTGCCCATCGCCATGACCCTGCCGCAGCGGATCACGGTCGAGATCACCGAAACCGAGCCGGTGGTGAAGGGCCAGACGGCCTCCTCCTCCTACAAGCCCGCCACGGTGGACAACGGCCTGCGGGTGATGGTGCCGCCCCATATCGGCGTGGGCACCCGCATCGTCATCAACACCGAGGACAATTCCTACGTGGAACGCGCCAAGGACTGATGCCGTTCGGGGGCGCCGGTCCACGCCGGCGTCTGCCTTCATTCACCAGGAATGTCTGCCAATGTTCAACGCCGCGCGACAGATGCGGGTCGAGGACCGTCCGCCGCTGCAATTCGCAGCCGTCGTGCTGGCCGCCCCAACCGGATGGGACGGCTGGGGGCGGATGCGCGTCACCGCGCTGAACTATGCCGCCATCCCGGCCGACCTGCGCCAGATCTGCCGCAAGCTGCGGCTGGGCGGGCGCATCGTGTCGATGCTGGAGGTCGCCCGTTACGACCCGGTGACGCAGACCGAGACCTGGCCGCCCGCACCGCGCGGCGGAAAGCACAACTGTTCCGACATCAGCGAATACCGCGTGGCGCAGGCCCGCGGCACGGAACCGGGGGCCGCGTCCTTCGACGTGCTGATCCGGCCCGGCAAGGGCGTGGGCAAGCTGGGCTACAAGGTCAGGTATCGCTGGTCCGACAAGCCCACCGAGATCCAGACCGGCATCGCCCAGCCCTGAGCAACCCGCTCAGACGACGGTGATGCCGCTGCCTTCTTCCACCCGCCCGACAACCGAAGCAAGCGGATAGCCCGCATCACGCAAGCGCTGCACCCAGCCGTCCGCTGCCTCGGGTGCCACCGCAACCAGCAGCCCGCCCGAGGTCTGCGGGTCGGTCAGCAGGGCGCGGCGCCAGTCGGGCGTGTTTTCGGGCAACGTCACTTCGGACCCGTAGGCGGCCCAGTTGCGGGTAGAGGCCCCTGTGACGTGACCGGACTGTGCCAGTTCCTCGGCGCGGGACAGCAACGGCAGCGCGGCGCGGTCGATCACCACCTTGGCGCCCGAGCCCCGCGCCATCTCAAGCCCGTGGCCGAGGATGCCGAAGCCGGTCACGTCGGTCAGGGCGTGGATCGCCTCGTCCTCGGCCAGTTCCACCCCGATCCGGTTCAGAAGCGTGGTCGAGGCGATCATCTCGTCGATCCCCGCCTGATCCAGCGCGCCCTTCTTGATCGCGGCGGAATAGATGCCGACGCCCAGCCCCTTGGTCAGGATCAGGCTGTCGCCCGGCCGCGCGCTGGCGTTGCGGCGCAGCTTCGCGGGGTCCACCAGCCCGATCACGGCCAGCCCGTAGATCGGCTCGGGCGAGTCGATGGAATGGCCGCCCGCGACCGGGATGCCGGCCTCGGCGCAGATGGACCGGCCGCCGTCGAGGATCTCGCGGATCGTCTCCACCGGCAGCTTGTCGATGGGCATCCCAAGGATCGCCAGCGCCATGATCGGGCGGCCCCCCATGGCGTAGATGTCGGAAATCGCATTGGCAGCCGCGATCCGGCCGAAGGCGCGGGGGTCGTCCACCATCGGCATGAAGAAGTCGGTCGTGGCGATCACCGCGGTCCTGTCGTCGATCTGCCAGACGGCGGCGTCATCCGCCGTTTCCGTCCCGACCAGAAGCTGTGGGAAAACCTGTGCCACCGGCTGGTCGGCCAGCAGTTCGCGCAACACGGCCGGCGCGAGCTTGCAGCCGCAGCCGCCGCCATGGGACAACTGGGAAAGGCGGATCGAGGGGACGTTCATTTCAAGGCTCCTTGCAACCTGTCGGGAATCTTCCTAGCAGATTGCCCGGCCGAGTTCACGCCCCGGCCCCAAGTGCGACCAAGACCGGGCCACGGCGATCCAACATCGCTGTGATCACATGGCGCCACGCGCCCATGCCGGTTGACTCAGCGCACAAAAGCATACCAATATGGATAGACCTATCTGATCGACAGGCAATAGGAGGGATCGAATGAACATCGACCTCTCACGTCGCGGCTTCCTGAAGCTGGCGGGTGCGGGAGTCGCGGCAACATCGCTGGGGGCCATGGGCTTCGGCGGGGCAGAGGCAGCGGAACTCGCGCATGTGCGCGACTTCAAGCTAGCCCAGACCACCGAGACCCGCAACACCTGCCCCTATTGCTCGGTTGCCTGCGGCATCATCATCTACGCCCGCCCCGACGAGTCCGGCAAGCGCCGGGTCGTCCATATCGAGGGCGACGCTGACCACCCGGTCAACCGCGGAACGCTGTGCCCGAAAGGTGCGGCGCTGCAGGGCTTCGTCAACGCGGAAACCCGCCTGACCGAGCCGATGGTCCGCCGTCCCGGTTCCGACCGGTTCGAGCCGATCTCGTGGGACGAGGCGCTGGACCGCATCGCCCGCGCGATGAAGGACGACCGCGACGCGAACTTCCTGGCCACCAACGAGCTTGGCGTGCCGGTGAACCGCTGGACGACGACCGGCTTCCTGGCGGCTTCGGCAACCACCAACGAAACGGCCTGGCTGACCTACAAGGTCGTCCGGTCCATGGGAATTGTAGGTTTCGACAACCAGGCGCGCGTCTGACACGGCCCCACGGTGTCCAGTTTGGGCCCGACCTTTGGCCGTGGAGCGATGACGAACTCCTGGACCGACATCAAGAATACCGACCTCGTGGTCGTCATGGGCGGCAACGCCGCCGAAGCGCATCCCTGCGGCTTCAAGTGGGTGACCGAGGCCAAGCATCATCGCGGCGCCAAGCTGATCGTCGTGGACCCCCGGTTCACGCGCACGGCATCCGTGTCCGATTACTATGCCCCGATCCGTCCCGGCAGCGACATCGCGTTCCTCATGGGCCTCATCCGCTGGATGATCGAGAACGACAAGGTTCAGTGGGAATACGTCAAGGCCTTCACCAACGCCTCGTTCCTCGTGAAGGAAGAGTTCGGCTGGTCGGACGGGCTGTTCACCGGCTATGACGAGGAAAAGCGCGACTACGACAAGTCGAGCTGGGACTATCAGATCGGCCCCGACGGCTATGTGCTGACAGACCCGACCTTCCAGCATCCGCGCTGCGTCTGGAACCTGCTGAAAGCCCATGTGGACGTCTACACGCCCGAGATGGTCGAGCGGATCACCGGCACGCCCAAGGACCGCTTCCTGAAGATCGCCGAGATGATCGGGGAATGTTCTTCGCCCACGAAGACCATGACCTCGATGTATGCGCTTGGCTGGACCCAGCATTCCAAGGGCGCCCAGAACATCCGCGGCATGGCGATGCTGCAGTTGATCCTGGGCAACATCGGGGTGCCGGGCGGGGGGATGAACGCGCTGCGCGGGCATTCCAACATCCAGGGCCTGACCGACCTGGGGCTGATGTCGAACCTGATCCCGGGATACCTGAACATCCCGACGGAAAAGGAACCCGACTGGGATACCTACATGAAGTCGCGGGCCTTCAAGCCGCTGCTTCCGGGTCAGACCAGCTACTGGCAGAACTATCCCAAGTTCATGGTTTCCTGGATGAAGACCATGTGGGGGGATGCGGCGCAGGCGGACAACGACTGGGCCTATCACTACCTGCCCAAGCTGGACGTGCCGGCCTATGACATGCTGCGGATGTTCGAGTTGATGGATCAGGGGAGGGTCAACCTCTACTTCTGCCAGGGATTCAACCCGCTGCTGGCGCTCTCCAACCGCAACAAGAACACCTCGGCCCTGTCCAAGCTGAAGCTGCTGGTCGTCATGGACCCGCTGGAAACGGAAACGGCGCGCTTCTGGGAAAACCACGGGGCCTACAACGACGTGGACCCGTCCCAGATCCAGACCGAGGTGATCCAGCTTCCGACCTCGTGCTTTGCCGAGGACGAGGGCGCGCTGGTGAACTCGGGCCGCTGGCTGCAGTGGCACTGGAAGGCTGCCGACAGCCCCGGCGTGGCGATGAACGACGTCTGGATCATGTCGCAGATCTTCCTGCGGGTGCGCGAACTTTACCGCACCGAGGGCGGGGCCTTCCCGGACCCGATCCTCAACATGACCTGGCCCTATGCCGACGAGCACGAGCCCAACCCGCACGAACTCGCGCGCGAGATGAACGGCAGCGCGCTGGCGGATGTGTTCGACCCGGCGGACCCGACGCGGCTGCTGACCGCGGCGGGCCAGCAGGTCAAGTCATTCGCGGAACTGCGCGATGACGGCACCACGGCCTCGGGCTGCTGGATCTATTCCGGCAGCTACAACGAGGATGGCAACAACATGGCACGGCGGGACAATTCCGACCCCAGCGGCATGGGTGTCCATCTCAATTGGGCTTGGGCCTGGCCGCTGAACCGGCGGACGCTGTACAACCGGGCCTCGGCCGACCTCGAAGGCAAGCCTTGGGACCCCTCGCGTCCGATCATCACCTGGAACGGCGAGCGGTGGGAAGGGAACGACATTCCCGACATCTCGCCCACCGCACCGCCGGGCGAGGTCATGCCGTTCATCATGAACCAGGAAGGCGTCTCGCGCCTGTTCAGCCGGGGCATGATGCGCGACGGGCCGTTCCCGACCCATATGGAGCCCTTTGAAAGCCCCGTTCAGAACGTCTTCAACGCCAGGATGCGGGGTAACCCGGTGGCGCGGATGTTCGAATCGGACGTGGCCCAACTGGGCACCTCGGACGAGTTCCCCTTCGTCGCAACCAGCTACCGCCTGACCGAGCACTTCCACTACTGGACCAAGCACAACAAGGTGAATGCCGCGTTGCAGCCCGAGTTCTTCGTCGAGATCAGCGAACAGCTGGCCGCCGAGAAGGGCATCGAGCGCGGCGGCCGGGTGCGGGTCTGGTCCAAGCGGGGCGAGGTCTGGGCCAAGGCGCTGGTCACCAAGCGGATCAAGCCGATGATCTGCGACGGCAAGACCGTCCATGTCGTCGGCATCCCGCTGCACTGGGGCTTCGTGGGTGCCGCGAAGAAGGGTTGGGGGCCGAACAGCCTGACGCCCTTTGTCGGTGACGCCAATATCGAGACGCCGGAGTTCAAGGCGTTCCTCGTCAACATCGAACCTGCCGTCGGGGAGGCCATGTCGTGACCACATCACCCAACATGGACAGCCCACGCACGGCGGTGGCGAACCCGCCGACCCAGCCCATGCCCGCCAACCTCGGCCAGGGGGACGTGATCCGTTCCTCGGCCGGGGGTCCGGTCGCGGAAAGCCCGCGGCAGTTGACCGAGGTCGCAAAGCTGATCGACGTCAGCAAGTGCATCGGTTGCAAGGCGTGCCAGTCCGCCTGCGTGGAATGGAACGACACCAACCCGGAGATCGGGTCGAACGTGGGGATCTACGAGAACCCGCTCGACCTGACGCCCGAAATGTACACGCTGATGCGGTTCGCCGAATACGACAACCCGGAAACCGGGGATTTCGAATGGCTGATCCGCAAGGACGGCTGCATGCATTGCACGGAACCGGGCTGCCTCACGGCCTGCCCGGCCCCCGGCGCGATCGTGCAGTATTCCAACGGCATCGTGGATTTCATCAGCGAGAACTGCATCGGCTGCGGCTACTGCATCTCGGGCTGTCCCTTCGACATCCCGCGGCTCAGCCCGACGAAGCATGTCGTCAAGAAATGCACGCTCTGCTCGGATCGAGTGGCCGTCGGCCAAGGCCCGGCCTGCGCCAAGGCCTGTCCGACCCAGGCAATCACCTTCGGCACCAAGGAGGACATGAAGTCGCTTGCCGCCGAACGGATCGAGGACCTGAAATCGCGCGGCTACGACAACGCCGGTCTCTATGACCCGGCGGGCGTGGGCGGAACGCATGTGATGTATGTGCTGCATCACGCCGACAAGCCGACGATCTACAACGACCTGCCGGAAGACCCGAAGATCTCGGACGTGGTGCAGAACTGGAAGGGCCCGGCCAAGCCTGTCGGCATCGCCGCCGTCGGTCTTGCGGCGGTGGGCGCGGCCGCGATGGCGCTGTTCCACCGGGGCAACAAGGTCAGCCATGAGGACGAGGTCGAGGCGCGCGAACTGGTTCAGGAAGAGCTGGCCGCCGCCCCGGTGGCACGGCCAGACGATCGGGGGAACGCCTGATGGTCGAACCGAAGTTCTCGGAACCCACGGACGCCATTGTCCAGATGGAGCCGGTGGAGGTGAGGCGCTACGTCACCTTCACCCGCATCAACCACTGGTTCACCGCGCTCTGCTTCATCGTGCTGATGCTGTCGGGCTTCGCCTTCTTCCACCCGTCGCTGTTCGGGCTGACGGCCCTGTTCGGCGGCGGGCAGAACACCCGCTGGCTGCATCCCTTCGTCGGCATCGCCCTGTCGATCAGCTTCCTGGGGATGTTCGTCCAGCTCGTGCATCTGAACATCATCCGGCGCGAGGACCTGGTCTGGACCCGCAACATCAAGGATGTGATCACAGGACATGACGAGCGGCTGCCCGAACTTGGCAAGTACAACTTCGGGCAGAAAAGCGTGTTCTGGGGAATGTTCTGGCTGATCCTGGTGCTGCTGATCACCGGCATCATGATGTGGTACCAGTATTTTCCCGACATCGTGTCGGTGGAAACGCGGCGGCTGGCAATCTTTGTCCACTCGGTTTCGGCCGTGCTGATCGTGCTGGTGTTCATCCTGCACATCTTCGCGGCGCTGTGGACGCGCGGCACGCTGCGGGCGATGACACGGGGCACCGTGACCGGCGGCTGGTCGTGGCGGCACCACCGGAAATGGCTGCGGGAACTGGCTAGACGTCAGGGCGCGAAACCGGCAGAGTAAGCCTTCGGTGGCCGGTCCGGCCCAAGGAGGCGTCATGTCCGACAGTATCGAAGCTCAACCCGAGATAATCGGCGGCGTCCCCACGCCGCCGCTCGCCATTCTGCCAAAGCCCGCGCGGCTGTTCATCCAGCGCGCCGAACGTTTCGAACGGCTGGCCGTTGGCTCGAACCTTTCCCCTTATCTTCTGTTCCTCGCGGCGCTGTGCCGCGTGCAGGCGCAGCTGGTCGGTGACCTGCCCCAGCCGCAGGCGCTGCCCGAGGACCGGATCGCCATGGCCCGCGCCGCGCGGATGCCGCCGCTCGACCGTCACGCGCTGATCGACGACCCCTTGCTGGCGCAGACGCTGGACACGCTGGTCAGGGCGGCGCGCGAGATCGAGATGCCGGCGCAGGCGAAGCTGGCGCTGGATGCGCTTGGAGCGGCCACGGCTGAGGACCGGCGCTGGCTGGTATCCAACATCATGGACGACGTGGTGCCGGAAGACAGCGCCGCGCCGCACCTGTTCGTGGCCGCCGCCGTGCAGGTTCACATGGCGCGGCTGGCTGGTCGGCTGGACGCGGACCAACTGGTCGCCATCCGCACCGGCGTCTGCCCGGCCTGCGGCGGCAAGCCCGCAAGCTCGATCATCACCGGCGTGATGGGGGCCGAGGGCACCCGCTATGCCGCCTGCGCCTGCTGCCAGACCCTGTGGAACGAGGTGCGGGTCAAGTGCCTCAACTGCGGTTCCACCAAGGGCATCGCCTTCCAGGCGGTGGACGACGGCACGGGCGAGGCGCAGGTCAAGGCCGAGACCTGCGACGAATGCGAATCCTGGGTCAAGCAGATGGCCCAGAACAAGAACCCCGCGCTGGAACCCATCGCCGACGACGTGGCGAGCCTGGGGCTTGACGCGCTGATGCGGGACGGCAAGTGGCGCCGGGCCGGGTTCAACCCCTTCCTCATCGGCTACTGATGCAGGGGCTGCGGTCCCTGCCCTCGGTCGATCGTCTGCTGTTCTCGCCCGAGGGACAGGCGCTGGTCGCGCGCCACGGTCGTGCGCTTGCAACCGATGCGCTGCGGGCCGCGCTGGAAACGGCGCGGGATGCCGTCCGCACCGGCGGCGCGACACCTAACGGCGCCGCGATTGCGTCCTGCGCAGACGAGGCCCTGGAGGCAGCCGCGCAAAGCGCCCTTCGCCCCGTGCTGAACCTGACCGGCACGGTGCTGCACACGAATCTCGGCCGGGCCGTGCTGGCCGAGGCCGCCATCGAGGCCGCAAGCGCCGCCATGCGGTCCCCTGCTGCGCTGGAATTCGACCTTGCGACCGGTCGGCGCGGAGAGCGTGACGCGCTGGTCGCCCCGCTGATCTGCGAGTTGACCGGGGCCGAGGCTGCCACGGTGGTCAACAACAACGCCGCCGGCGTGCTGCTGGTACTGAACGCGCTGGCGGAAGGGCGCGAGGCCATCGTCTCGCGCGGCGAGCTGGTCGAGATCGGTGGTGCCTTCCGCATCCCCGACATCATGGCCCGTGCGGGTGTCCGTCTGGTCGAGATCGGCACCACCAACCGCACCCATCCCCGCGACTACGCGGGCGCAGTGACGCCCGATACGGCGCTGATGATGAAGGTCCACCCCTCGAACTACCGCATCGAGGGCTTCACGGCCGTCGTCCCCCCGTCCGAGGTCGCGGGGATGGCGCAGGCGGCAGGCGTGCCGATGCTGAACGACCTCGGGTCCGGCACGCTGTTGGACATGACGCGCTGGGGGCTGCCCGCCGAGCCCACCGTGCGGCAGGCGGTGGCCGAGGGGGCGGACATCGTGACCTTTTCCGGCGACAAGTTGCTGGGTGGCCCGCAGGCGGGCTTCATCGTCGGCCGCGCCGACCTGATCGCCCGGATCAACCGCAACCCGCTGAAACGCGCACTGCGGCTGGACAAGATCCGCCTTGCCGCCATCGAAGCCACGCTGCGGCTTTACCGAGACCCCGACCGGCTGGCCGAGCGGCTGCCGACCCTGCGGATGCTGACCCGCCCGCGCGACGAGATCGCGTCGCAGGCGGAAAGGCTTTTGGCGCCGATTGCGGCGATGCTGCCCGACTGGCGGGTCGAGGTGGTGGACTGTTCCAGCCAGATCGGTTCGGGCGCGCTGCCGGTGGAAACCCTGCCCTCGGCGGCGCTGGCCTTCACGGGCGAGGGCGGTGATGCGCCGGAACGGCTGGCCGCGCGGCTGCGCGCCTTGCCGCTGCCGGTGATCGGCCGCATCCAGGGGGGCGCGCTGCTGCTGGACCTGCGCTGCCTGCCAGATGACGGAGCGCTGCTGGGGGCGCTGGCGGCGCGATGATCGTCGGGACGGCGGGGCATATCGACCACGGCAAGACGGCGCTGGTCCGGGCGCTGACCGGCGTCGATGCCGACAGGCTGGCCGAGGAAAAGACGCGCGGCATCACCATCGAACTGGGCTTTGCCTATGCCGATCTGGGCGGCGGCGGCATTACCGGCTTTGTGGACGTGCCGGGGCACGAACGCTTCGTCCACACCATGCTGGCGGGCGCGGGCGGCATCGACCTTGCCCTGCTGGTCGTGGCCGCAGACGACGGGGTGATGCCGCAGACGCGCGAGCATCTGGCGATCCTCGACCTGCTGGGGGTCCACCGCGGCATCGTGGGCTTGAGCAAGGCGGACCTCGCCGATCACGCCCGCCGCGCCGCTGTCACCGCCGAGATCGAGGCGCTGCTGGACGGCACGGGACTGGAGAGCGCGCCGATCATCCCCGTCTCGACCCTCACCGGCGAAGGAATCGAGGCCTTGCGCGCGGCTCTGGCCGAAGCCGAGGCCGAGACCACGGAACAGGCCGAGGATACGCGCTTCCGTCTCGGCGTGGATCGCAGCTTCATCCTGAAGGGGGCGGGCACGGTCGTCACCGGCACGGTGCTGGCGGGCCGGGTGGCGGTTGGCGACACGGTCATGGTCTCGCCGCGGGCGCTGACCGCGCGGGTGCGGGCGATCCATGCCCAGAACCAGCCGGTCCAGGTTGGCGTGGCCGGCCAGCGCTGCGCCCTGAACCTTGCGGGTGAGGGCATCGGACGCGAGGCGATTCACCGCGGCGACATGATTGTGGACCCCGCGCTGCACGCGCCGACCGAGCGAATCGACGCCAGCCTGCGGGTGCTGGGATCAGAAGCGCGTCCCATCGGCACATGGTTTCCTGCCCGCCTGCACAGCGGCGCAGCCGAGGTCGGGGCGCGGATCGTGCCGCTGGCCGATCCGCTAGCGCCGGGGACCGAGGGGCCGGTGCAACTGGTCCTGGACCAGCCCATCGCCGCGGCTGTGGGCGACCGCTATATCCTGCGCGACGTCTCGGCCCGGCGCACCATCGGGGGCGGGGCCTTCCTCGACCTGCGCGCGCCCGCTCGCCGCCGCCGCACGCCCGAACGGCTGGCGCAGCTTGAGGCAGCCGCACGCCCCGATCCGGCCGAAGCGCTGCAGGCAATGCTGGCGGCACCCCCTCATGTGGTCGATCTGACAGCCTTCCTGCGCGATCGCGCCCTTGGCCCAGACGAGGCAAAGCGGGTGACCGAAGGCGTCAGGGTGCTGGAATCAGGCGCTGCAAGGGTCGCGCTGTCGCCTCTGACCCACAGGGGGCTGGTAGCGGGGATGCTGGACGCCCTTGCCCGCTTTCACGAGGATTCGCCCGAGATGCAGGGCTTGGGGCGCGAGCGGCTGCGGCTGGCGCTGACCCCGCGCCTGCCGAAAGAGGCCTTCGCCGCTTTCGTGGCCGAGCGGATCGCGGCGGGCGACATCGTGGCCGAAGGGGCCTTCCTGCGCCTGCCCGGCCATGTCGTGCGGCTGTCCGAGGAGGACGAGGCGCTTTACGCCCGCATCCTGCCCGAACTGTCGGGCGAGGCGCGCTTCCGCCCGCCGCGCGTGCGCGACATGGCGACCGAATGGGACGTGCCCGAGGCCGATGTGCGCCGCGTGTTGCGGATGGCGGCGCGTCAGGGGCGCGTGGACCAGATCCGCAACGACCACTTCTTCCTGCGCCCGACCACCGCCGAGATGGTCCGCATCATCGCCGATGTTCAGGCCGAGGCCCCGGACGGCTGGGTCACCGCCGCAGCCTTTCGTGACCGCCTGCAGAACGGCCGCAAGGTGGCTATCGAGATCCTCGACTTCTATGATAGGCAGGGGGTCACCTTGCGTCGCGGCGATCTGCGGCGCATCAATCCCCATCGCGCCGATCTTTTCGGCTGAGGAGGAGAATCGTCCCCGGTGGGGCGGCCGGACTTCAAATCCGGTTGGGGCAGCGCGCCTGTCCCGGGTGGGTTCGACTCCCATTCTCCTCCGCCAGATGCGAAAGGCCCCGCCGGATCGGCGGGGCCTTGTCATTCGCGCGCTTCAGCCCTGCAGGTCGAGGCCGCGCGCCGTCGGGGGCTGCCAGGTCTTGGATTCGGGCACAGCACCCGCCGTGTTGGTCCCGATCTGCGAGCCGCCCAGGCCCCCTGTCCAGCCCGTCGAGCCTGCGTTGCCCGGCGCGGTGCCGTCGCCGGTGGCGCGGTCGGGCGTGGTGGCGGCAGTCGCCACACCTTCGTCCGCCTCGGCCGAGCCGGCAGTGGACTGGTCCGAGGGCGGTTCGATGGCTGCCGCCGCCTCGGTTCCGGCGGGAACCGCGCCCTGCGCTGTCTCGATGGGCGGCGTGTTGCTGGTGGCAAGCGCCTGGGCCGCGGTCGTGTCACCGGGGGCTGGAGTGGTCATCGCCTGCACCGTGGTCTGCGGCATTGCCGTCTGCGCCGGCTCGACCGGCACGCCGGCGACCGTGGGGGTCGGCTGGGCGGAGGTGGTGGCGGTGTTGACGGTCTGCGCGGCCTCGACCACCGGCGCGGGTGGCGGGGTGTAGTCCGAGGCCACCGCGCGGGCGGCGATCGGCGCGGGGACATGGGGATCGTTCACGGGAACCGGCGTGAACTGCGGGGCCGCAGGCTCTGTCGTCGCGACAGCGGCTGCCGCAGGCGCGGCTGCAGGCGTCGTTGCGGCCGCAGCAGTGGCGGCGGGTGCCGCGGTCGCCGGGGCCCCGGCCGGTGCAGAGGTTCCGCCGGGAGCCGTCTGGGCCAGCGCGGGGCCGGCCGTCAGCGCGGCTGCAAGGAAAAGAACAGTGATGCGCTTGGTCATCGGGTGACTCTTTCAGGCTGATCCGGTTCAACCCAGACTATCACCGCGGGTTCCGTGCGTCACCGGCTCATTGCGGAAGATGCGCCGCGATGGCCCGTCCCAGCGCAAACAGCCGCTGTTCCAGGATCACAGGGGTCTCGCAGACATAGGTCAGGCTCTGCTGGCGGTCGGTGAAGACGCGCATGTCCCAGTCAAGCGCCTCCTCCTCGGCGTCGATGGCGTCGAAATCTGGGGGTTCGGCCGCCTGCAGTTCCGTCATGCGGGTGCGCCGGGCCTCGACCCGCTCGGCCAGCGCCACCTGCCGGTGGCCATAGCGCGAGATGCCCCCCATGATCGCCGACCGCTGCGCGTCGATGCGCTGGAAGACCGCCTGCATCAGCATGGCGAGCGTCTCGGCATCCTTGCCTTGCGCAAAGGCGTCGATGGCGGCGGTGGCTTCCTCGACCGGCATCCGGCGCTGCGCCAGCCTTTCGGCCAGCGCGGCGATCTCGGGCGTCTCACGCGCAGCTTCATGCGGTGGCGGTCCGGTCCAGACCTGCCCCAGCGACAGATGCGGCTGGCGCGCCTGCACGCAGGGCCAGTCGGGCGTGGGCGTGAAAGCATGGGCCGGCGCGGCCGCCAGCGCCGCCAACAGCATGAGAAAGCGCATCATCCCCCCTTTCGCCGGACGCCGATCCCGCGGCCCGGATCATACATCATGACCGCGCCGCCGAAGAACAGCGCAAGGCAGCCCAGCACCACCCCAAGGGACAGCCAGTTGACCTGGAGGTAAAGGGCAAAGCGGATCAGTTCCACCGCATGGGTGAAGGGGTTGAAGCGGCAGATGTCATACAGCAGCACCGAGGATTCCCGCATCCGCCATAGCGGGTAAAGCGCCGAGGAGGCGAAGAACATCGGGAAGATGACGAAGTTCATCACGCCCGCGAAGTTTTCCAGCTGCTTGATGGCGGATGACAGAAACAGCCCCATCGCCCCCAGCATCAGCCCCGACAGGACCAGCACGGGCAGAACGGCGACAAGCCCCCAGAGCGGCGGGTGGATGCCCCACAGCCATGCGATCAGCAGAAATGTGTAAACCTGGATGATCGAGACGATCACGCCCGCCACCAGCTTCGATCCCAGCAGGAACCAGCGCGGGAAGGGGCTGACCAGCAGTGTCCGCATCGCGCCCGTCTCGCGGTCATAGACCATCGTCAGCGAGGACTGCATCCCGTTGAACAACTGGATCATCGCGCATAGGCCGGGGGTGACATAGACCTCATACAGCACATAGGTCTGATAGGGCGGCGTGATCGACAGGCCCAGGACCGCCCGGAAGCCCGCCGCGAAGATGAAGAGCCACACCAGCGGCCGCACGAGTGCTGCAAGGAAGCGGCCGCGCTGGTTGACGAAGCGCAGCGTCTCGCGCCGACTGATGCCGCCGAAGGCCGTGGTCCAGCCACTCATCCCGGCACCCCGGTCAGATGGAGGAAGGCGCGGGTTAGATCGCCTTCCGCTGCGGCAGCGGCTTCGCCCGCGGTGCCGGTGAACAGGACGCGGCCGCGGTGGAGGATCACCAGACCGTCCGAAGGCTCGATCTCGTCAAGGATATGGGTCGCCCAGAGGGCCGAGACCTGCTGATCCGCGATCAGGCGGCGGGTCAGGGCCAGCACCTCGGCGCGGGATTTGACGTCAAGGCCCACGGTCGCCTCGTCCAGCAGCAGAAGCTCGGGGGCATGGATCAGGGCGCGGGCGATCTCGGCCCGGCGCACCTGTCCGCCGGACAGGGCCGAGACGCGGGTGCCCTCGCGGTCGGCCAGATCGACTTGGGCCAGCACCTCGGCGATGCGTGGCCGCGCCCTTGCCCGGCTGATGCCGTGCAGGGCCGCGTGATACATCAGGTTCTGCTGGACCGTCAGGTCGGCATCCAGCGCGCGGGACTGGAAGACGACCCCCAGCCGCCGCAGCGCCTCGGTCGGCTGGCGGCGCAGGTCGTGGCCCGCGACCTCGATCACGCCCGAGCGATTGGCGTAAAGCCGCGTCACGAGGTTGAAGAGCGTGGACTTGCCCGCCCCGTTCACGCCCAGAAGCGCGGTGAAGCCCCCGCGCGGCACCACCAGCGACACGTCATCCAGCGCCCGGACGGGGCCGAAGCTGTGGCTGACATTCTGGACGTGAAGCGCAGGCGTGGTCATGGGCCGGGACGGAAGAACTCGGGCGGCCATCGTGACAACCGCCGCCCTCCCGTCAAGGCTCTAGCGGATGTTGAACACCGCCTGCTGGCTTTCGCCCGACGAGCCGGGGATCGACAGCGTGTAGCGACCGGGCTGGATGGCGATGAAGCTGATCAGCGCCTCGCCCGCGGCGTCGAACTCGATCGAGTGGACGCCCATGGGGCGGATCTCGATGTCGTTGATGACGACCTCGTTGATCCAAATGGCACGGAAGAAGTCGCCGCCCGAGAGCGCCAGTTCCGCGCTGCCATCAGCCACGATGGGCAGGCGGTAGAAGCCGCCCGACTGCAGCGCATATTCCTCACCCGCGACCGGCTGCCCCGAGGCGAGCGTCAGCGGCGCCAGATCGGCGCGGTTCGACCGCGTCATGATCCCCGAGGGGCCGTAATCGTGGTGCTGGACCTGGGTCAGGGGCGCAGCGGCTTCCTCTGCCTCGTCGTCGTCATCCTCGCCCTCGGCCTCGGGTGCGGCCTGCGCCACCTGCGGCGCGTCGGCGGCAGGTTCGGCGGGGGCGGTCTGGCTCAGCGCGGGCGTGCCGAGCAGGGCCGCCAGCATGGCGGCGGTCAGCAGTCTGGTCATGTTTTTTCTCCCTGTGATTGATCAGTTCGGCGCGACGACAACGCCCCAGGGCTGCTGGCCCACGGGGATCGACTTGATCGCGGTATTCGTCGCCACGTCGATCACCGTGACGTCGTTGGAATTGCCGTTGGTCGTGTAGAGATGTTTCTGGTCCGGCGTGAAGCCGAGTTGCCAGACCCGCTGGCCGACGAGGATATAATCCGTCACCTCAAGGCTGTCGCCATCGACCACCGCGACCCGGTTCGCCGGGCCGAGGGCCACGAAGATCTTCTTGCCGTCCGAGGTGACGCGCACGCCGACCGGCTGGATGGCTTCGGGCAACACGCCGGGGATCTCGAAGCTGATCTTCCTGGTGATTTCCTGCGTGGCCGGGTCGATCACGCTGACCGTGCCGCCGATTTCGGAACTGACATACAGCCGCGAGCCGTCGTCCGAGAACTGGGCAAAGCGCGGGCGGCTGTCCACCAGCACGTTGGCGGTGATCTCGTAGGTGTCGGTGTCGATGAAATGGGCCATGTTCGTCGTTTCCGACGTGTTGATGACCACCTTTCCATCGGGCGAGACGCCCATGCCCTCGGGTTCCACCCCCACGGGAATTTCGGCCAGAACCCTGTGGGTCTGGGTATCGACCACGGTCACGAGGTTGTCGTCCTCGTTGGCGATGTAAAGCGGGTTGCCCGAGGGGTGCAGCACGAACAGTTCCGGGTCGGGTCCCGAGGGCAGCGTGTGCAGTTCCTCCATCGTCTGGGGGTCGAAGACGCGCACGAGGTTGTCGTCGGACGCGCAGACGTAAAGCTCTGTCCCGTCCGGGCTGATGGTGATGCCGCGCGGGCGGTTGCCGACCGGGTAATGGCCCAGAACTTCCAGCGTGTCGCCGTCGATGACGGTCACGTCGTTGCCCTTTTCGTTCGAGACATAGACCTTGTTGGCCAAGGCGGGCGTGGCGATCGTCGTCAGCAACAGGATGGCGAGTGCGTGTCTCATGGTCCCTCAGAAGGTGCAGGCGGTTTCGGGGCGGTCGATGCCCAGGGTGTCCAGCGGGCTGGTCTGGTGCAGGTATTCGTCCTGCGGGCTGACGCTGGCCGTCAGCAGCCCCGTCGTCAGCAGGATCGGCTGGCGCAACTGGTGGTCCCAGTCGCGGACCGTCAGCTTCTGGCCCTTGAAGCCCGCGATCTGGAAATCGGGCGACAGGATATAGTCGCGCAGGGCAGCGGGGTCGGCGGACTGGGTGCGGGTCGCGGCCTCGCCCACCATCCGCAGTGCGATCCAGGTCTGGTAATCCTCCTCGCGCATGGGACGGTTCACTAGGCGTTCGAAGCGGTTCTGGAACTGGGTCGCGCCCCAGGCCTCAAGCGCCGGATGCCAGCTTCGGGGAACAAGGCCCGCCGAACCCGCGACCAGTCGCGCGTCCCAGGTGTGATAGGGCATGTAGCCCGCGAAGACGCCGTTCTCGTCGGCGGTGATCATGATGTCATGGTCAGGCGCGCGCTGGGTGAAGACCGGAAGCTGCGCCTGCACCTGCACATGGCCCGAATCAGTGGAGCGCGCCCCGCCGGTATCGGTGAACTCGCGTTCTTCGACGATCTGCGCGCCGAACTTGGTGGCGGCGCGGCGGTAGGCCTCGGCCAGCGCCAGATCCTCGGGGTGGCTGCCGTGGACGATGAACCAGCGCGGCCAGCGCTTCCACATCAGGAACTGCGCAAGCCCGTCGGCCAGCATCGCATGGCTGGGCGCGGTGTGGATGAGATTGGCGCGGCACTGCTCGCCCCGCAGGGCGTCGCCGCGGGCGGCGGCATTGAAGACCAGCGCACGGTCGCCGGCCTGATCGGCAAGGGCCACGGTCGTTTCGTCGTCGGCGAGCAGGACGACGAACTGGATGCCCTCGCCCAGCAGCCGGTCGAGTTCCTCCCCGGCGGTCTCGGGGGTGGCGGCGACCTCGACCGCGTCGAAATCCTGTCCCATGAAGCGGCCGGTGGTGTCATTGTCCTCGATCGCGAGGCGCGCGCCGGCAAAGCCGATGTCCTCGGGCGGCAGTTCCAGCCGCGAGATCGGCGGCAGGTCGGGCGTATCGACGCGCAGCACGGCCGCGCGGATCAGTTGCGGCTCGGCTTGGGCCGGTGCTTGCGCCAGCGCCGGCATTGCCGAAAACGCCAGCAGCGCCAGCGCCGCCAGGGAAACGGGTGAACGCATGGACTCCTCCTCCGGCCCGCAGTCTTGAGGCGTGAAGCCGCCGATGCAACCTGCCAAACCTTCCCCCGCCGCTTGCCGAACTTGCCTGCCACCTTCGGCTGATGGACGCGCGGCGCGACGTGCTTAAGCTGCGCGCCACAGGCCGCGCGCATTCCGCCTTGGCGAGGCGCCCGCGGCACGATCCATCAGGAGAGACTTGCATGAAATCCGTTCTCGCGCTGGCTGCCGCCGCGACCCTGGTCGCCTGCGGCGCGGCGCAGGCGCATGGGCCTGTGCGCCTCAAGCTGGAACTGTCCGAAACGCTGGACGCCACCCCCGACGAGGTCTGGGCCGAGATCGGCCGCTTCGACGACATGTCCTGGCATCCGGCCATCGCGCGAACCGAACTGACCTCGGCCGATGCCACCACGCCCGACGGCTCGACCCGCGTGCTGCACCTGAACGCCGAGGGTGATCCGACGATCACCGAGCGACTGACCAAGTGGCAGCCGGACAAGCGCTGCTACGCCTATATGATCACCCAAGTGGAGGTGACGGTTCTTCCGGTGACGAACTATGCCTCGACCCTTTGCGTGAAGGACGCGGGCGGCAAGGCCGAGGTGGTCTGGAAGGGCGGCTTCTACCGCGGCTATCCCAACAACGAGCCGCCGCCCGAACTGAACGACGAGGCGGCGGTCGCGGCCGTTACCGGCATCTACCGTGCCGGGCTGGACGCGCTGGTAGAAAAGCACGGCCGGGCGCAGTGATCCGCGCCGTTGCGGCCGGGCTGCTGATACTGGCCGCGATGGGTGCCGCTGCAGAGGACATCGCCTTCGTCACGGCGCAGAGCGCGAATGAAGTCGCGATCGTCGAACTGGATTCCGGCACGGTCCGAGTGGTGGTTCCCGTGCCGGACGCGCCGGCCCCGGTCGCCTATGATGCGGCGCGGGGACGGGCGGCTGTCATCGCCGCCGAAACGGGCGAGTTGACGCTGCTGGACACGGGCGGTGCGGTTCTGGGGCAGGTGGGCTTGGGCGAAGGCGCCTTCGGGCTGGCCTTTGCGCCCGATGGCGATCTGTTCGCTGTGGACTGGTATGGGGCGCGGCTGAGGCGGCTCGACCCCTCGGGCCAGCGCGAGATCTGGTCCGCGCCCACGGGCAAGGCCCCGGCGGGCGTGGCTTTGTCGGATGATGGCCGGATCGTGGCGGTGGCGGATCGTGACGATGACCGGGTGTCGGGCTTCGACGCGGCGACAGGGCAGGCGCTGTGGAAGGCCGGCACCGGCAGCCATCCCTATGCCGTGGTCTTCCATGACCGGCGCTTCTGGACGACCGATGTGCAATCCCGCAGCGTGACGGTGCTGGATGCGGCGACAGGCGCGCGGGTCGGCAGCGTGGCCACGGGCGATCATCCCTATGGCCTGGCCTTCGCGGCAGGCAGGGGCTTTGTCACCGATCAATATGCAGGGACGGTGACGGTGTTCGACCCGGTTTCGCTGGAGACGCTCGGCAGCATCGGAATCGGGGATTACCCGGAAGGGATCGCCGCCCTTTCGGACGGTCGCCGCATCGCCGTCGCAAGCTGGGACAGCGACGAACTGTCGATCATCGACGGCGAGACGCTGAGCATCGAGCGGGTGATCGACGTGCCATCTGGCCCGCGATCCTTCGGGCTGTTCGTCGGCCCCGACCGCTAGGGAGAGGTGGCGGGAACGAGATCCTCACCCTCGGCCAGCCAGACGTCGGTGCCCCCGGGGAACCAGCCGACGCGGACGTGGCCGCGCAGGACGGCGCGTTTGGCGGCATTCCAACTCATCCAGCAATCGGCCTTGCAGAAGAAGACCAGCGGTGCCGCCCGGTTGCCCCGGGTCAGCCGGTCGAGCGCCGCATAGAACGCAGCCTCGGCCTGGGGCGCAAGCCGGTCATAGCCGGTGTCCGGCAGCCAGATCGCGCCGGGAATGGTGTAATGGGAAGGCTGCCGCCAGAGGGTGCCCTCGGGCAGCTTCTCGGGCTTGCGGACCTGCGGCATCACGTCGATCAGCACCGCTCCCTGCGCCCGCCAGTCCTGCAGCTCCGCGAGGTCCAGCACGGTTGCCCCCGCCAGCGTCTCTGGCACGGGCGAGCGGTATGGCTCTCCATGGAAACCCGCAGGCTCGGGCGGGGCGGACATGGCGGGACTGGCCAGCATCGCAAGCGCCAGCCCCGCCACCAGCCGGTTCATGGCAGCAATTGCTGGCCGTAGTCGTCCACCAGCGGCACTCCGGCCTCATGCAGGATGGCGTTGATCTCGTCCTGGTTGCGGCGGATCAGGCTGTTCAATTCCCGCTTCCATTCCTGGTCGCTGGGACGGACGCCCATGGTGATGCGGTAAAAGAGCCGCGGCGCCTCTTCCTCCTTCAGCAGCGGCGTGAACTGCAGGTCCGGGTCGGCCTTGACCAGCGGTCCGGCCAGCGGGCCCCACAGCACGGCGGCATCCAGTGTGCCGTCATGGACGCCCTTGAGCATGTCGCCGACCGGATCCTCGATCCGCCGGTCCACGAACAGGTCCCAGCCCCGCATGTCCTTGGCCAGCCCGGCCCGCGCCATGTGGGACGCGGGCGGCGTGCCCGCGACCACGCCGAGGTCACGCCCCTTCAGCGCCGGGTCGCTCAGGCGGTCCACCCTGGCCAGTTCGCCATCCTTGCGGGTCACGATGCCATAGACCGAGGTGTAGTAGTGGTTCGTGTTCTGCACCAGCTCGTCGCCCTGGGCAAAGCCGATCACCACGTCGCAGTTGCCGTCGAGCAGCGTCTTGCGGATGAAGCCCATCCCCTGCGGGAACCAGAAATACTGGACCGGCAGGTCCAGCCGTTCGGCGATCAGCCCGGCGATCCGGTTCTCGAACCCCGAGCCGTCCTGCGCCGACATCGGCACCGCCGCCGGGTCCGCGCAGACGCGCAGCGCGGTGGTCGAACGCAGGTCGGCCACCTGCGCCCCGGCGGCACCGGCAAGAACCGCCAGGGCCGCCGCCAGCCGCAGGATGCGGATCGGGCACATGGTCAGCCGTCCATGCAGGAAGCTTCCTGCGCGGCGAACTCGTCGGACTTGTCGGCGCGATTGGCGGGGCGACCACGGGGAATCGCCTCGGTGCCGCGGGCGATCAGATAGACGTAGATGTCATCCACATAGCACCAGACGTTCCGGTTGGTGCCGAAAGCCGGCATCACCTGGTTGGCCGCGTTGTTCACGTTGTAGATGCCCGAGGCCACGGCCTCCTGATACTGGTAGTAGTCGATCCGGTGGATGACTGAATCCTTCAGGGCCGGGGCATAGGTCGAACCCTCGCCATCCGGGCCGTGGCAGACGTGGCATTCAGCGTGATAGCGACGATACCCCGAGAAGGTCGCATAATCGACGACGCCGTTCTCGATATTGGGGACCGGGATGCCTTCGGCATTGTACCAACGACCGTTTTCCATGTGATCGGCGGTCAGGTCCAGCCCCGGCACCGTCGGCTTGACAACGCCGATGGTCTGGCCGGCGGTAACTTCTCCTTCTCCGGTCGCGACGGCGGACCCGGCGGCATTGGCCTTCATCTCGACCGAGGTCGCGCCCTCGGGGATCGGCGTCGAGGCGCCGCGGTTCGGTTCGGTCGCTGCCAAGGGGGCTGCGTCGGCGGCAGGATTGGCGGCAGGCGGGGTCTCGGCGGTCTGCGCGATGGCGGCAGAAGCGCAGACGAGACCAACGGCCGCGGCGCGCATGGTCTTTGCGATCATTCGGTTCTCTCTCCCAGGTTGCTCACCCTGACGGGTGAGACCGCCCCGAGGTTATCCTCGGGGCGGCGTTCGCATAGTCACACTTTTGTCTTGTGCGACGGTCCCGCGCTTGTTCTCAGTTCGACGTTGCAGGTGCGGTGGTGCCGGCCTGTCCCGTGGCGGCGGCATCGGCCGCGGGCTCCATCGGAACCCCGCCGGTGGCGGTCGACTTGCCTGCGCCCAAGCCTTCCGCCGGAGCGGAAGGATCAGCGCCCGGCGTGGTGGCGTCGGTTCCAGCCGCAGCCGCGTCAGCCGCGGGTTCCATCGGCACACCGCCGGTGGCGGTGGACTTGCCGGCGCCCTCGCCTTCGGCGGGGGCCGAGGGATCAGAGGGCGCGGGCACCACGGCCGCCGGGTCGGCGGCGCTGTCCGAACCGGCATCCGTTGCCGTCCCGGTGTTGGTCGCCTGCGCCGTGCGGGTGTCGCCCGGCAGCTCGAACACGGTCAACTGGCCGCCAAGCTCGGTGAAGTCCGACAGCGCAGCATAGCCGCCGACTGCGCCCAGACCCTCGTTCGGGTTGGTCAGGCCAGCCGCAAGGCCGATCCCGGCCCAGCCGCCCACGCCCGACAGAACCCCGATATACTGCTTGTCGTCATGGGTGTAGGTCATGACGTTGCCGATGATCCCGGACGGCGTCTTGAAGCGGTAAAGCTCTTCCCCGGTTTCCGCGTCCACCGCCTTCAGGTAACCTTCCAGCGTGCCATAGAAGACCACGTCACCGGCGGTCGCCAGCGCGCCCGACCAGACCGAGAAACGTTCCGGCAGCGACCATTTGATCTCGCCCGCGACGTTGTCCCAGGCGATGAAGTTGCCCATCCCGCCATGGCTGTTCGGCGCGGGATACATCGACAGGGTGGCGCCGACATAGGGCTGGCCCGCCGTGTAGGCCACGCGGAAGGGTTCGTAGTCCATGCAGACGTGGTTCGTCGGGACATAGAACAGGTTGGTCTTGGGCGAGAAGGCGGCCGGCTGCTGGTCCTTGGTGCCAAGGGCGGCGGGGCAGACGCCGGTGGTGTTCTCGTCCTCGCCGTTCTGGGCGGTCGAGTATTCCGCGACCACCTGCGGGCGACCGTACTGGTCGCTGTTGGGGTCCATCTCGACATGGGTTGCCCAGTTGACGGCGGGGTCGAACTTTTCGGCCACCAGCAGCTCGCCCGTCTCGCGGTCCATCGTGTAGCCGAAGCCGTTGCGGTCGAAGTGGGTCAGCAGCTTGCGCTGGGTGCCGTTGAAGTCCTGGTCGGTCAGGATCATCTCGTTGACGCCGTCATAGTCCCATTCGTCATGGGGCGTCATCTGGTAGAACCACTTGGCCATCCCGTCGTCGGGATCGCGGGCCATGATCGTCATCGACCAGCGGTTGTCGCCCGGGCGCTGCGACGGGTTCCAGGTCGAGGGGTTGCCGGTGCCGTAGTAGATCAGGTCCAGTTCCGGGTCATACGACATCCAGCCCCAGATCGGGCCGCCGCCGATCTTCCACTGGTCGCCTTCCCAGCTGTTGAGCGAGCTGTTCTCTCCGATCGGCTTGCCAAGGTGCATGGTATTCTGCGGATCAACCAGCATTTCCTCGTCCGGGCCCATGGACCAGGCCTTCCATGCCTCGGTGCCATCGGCCAGGTTCAGCGCCGTCAGCCGCCCGCGCACGCCGTATTCGCCGCCCGAGATGCCGACCATGACCTTATCCTTGACCGGCATCACGGTCGCGGTCAGCGTCTCGCCGATGGCCGGGTCGCCGATCTTGGTCGCCCATTTCTGTTCGCCTGTCTTGGCGTCCAGCGCGACGACGGTGGTATCGGCCTGCGACAGCAGGATCATCCCGTCGGCATAGGCGAGGCCCCGGTTCACCGTGTCGCAGCACATGACCGCGATCACCTCGGGGTCCTGCTGCGGTTCATAGCGCCACAGAATCTTGCCGTCTTCGTTCAGGTCCAGCGCGAAGACGTTGTTCGGGAAGGGCGTGTGCACATACATGATGCCGTCGATCACCAGCGGCGCGCCCTCGTGCCCGCGCAGCACCCCGGTCGAGAAGGTCCAGGCGACGCGCAGGTCGCCGACGTTGTCCCGGTTGATCTGATCCAGCGGCGAATAGCGGGTGTTCGCGTAGTCGAGAGTCTGGATCGCGTATTGGCCGGGATCGGCAATGGCCTGTTGGACGCTGTCATTGGCCAGGATGGCCGAACTGGACAGCAGAAGCGCCATGCCGGCGCCGGTCAGCGTGAGTTTCATCGTCTCCCTCCCCTTTGTGCCAGCGCCGTTCGAAAGCGGCGCGGGCTTGAGAGAGAGTTCCCGCCCAAATCCGATACGTCAACGGCTTAGAACAAGGCTAGCCGGAAAGTCTTAGTGATTTCGGCAGGCCGGCGGGAAAGTTCGGCATCCCGCCGGTGAGATCGGGGAAAATCAACCCATCCGCTCGGCGTGCCACAGGACATGGTCGGCCATGAAGGTCTGGACGAACCAGTAGCTGTGATCATAGCCCGGCTGCATCCGGTGCCAGCCCGGCTGGCGGCGTGCGGCCATCGCCTGGGCCAGCGTTTCGGGCTTGAGCAGGTCGAGGAACTGGTCGTTTGCCCCCTGGTCGATCAGGATCTCGCCCGGGTAGCCCTTTTCGACCATCAGCAGGGTCGAATCATGCGGCTTCCAGCTTTCGCGATCCTCCCCCAAATAGGCGGTGAACTGCTTGCGGCCCCAGTCCGATTCGGTCGGGTTGACGATGGGCGCAAAGGCCGAAAGGCTGCGGTAGCGGTCGGGATGGGTCATGGCGATGGTCAGCGCGCCATGGCCGCCCATCGAATGGCCGGTGATGCCTTGCGCCTCGCGGTCCAGCGCGAAGTTGTCGAAGACGATGCCCGGCAGTTCGTCCACGATATAGTCCCACATGCGGAAATGCGGCTTCCAAGGGTCCTGCGTGGCATTGACATAGAAGCCCGCGCCTTGGCCGAGGTCATAGGCCTCGTCATTGGCGACGCCCTCGCCGCGGGGCGAGGTGTCAGGGAAGACCAGCCCGATCCCTGCCTCGGCCGCCGCCTGCTGGGCGCCGGCCTTGGTCATGGCGTTCTCATGCGTGCAGGTCAGGCCCGAGAGATACCACAGCACCGGGACCGGCCCGTAATCGGCGGCAGGTGGCAGGTAGACGGCAAAGGTCATGTCGGTGCCGGTCGCCTGCGACTTGTGGCGATAGACGCCCTGGGTGCCGCCAAAGCTGCGGTTCTCGGACAGGGTTTCTAGGGTCACGTCTCGGCTCCTTCGGTCAGGTCGTGATACATCACCAAGGCATCGACATAGCCTTGGGCGGGATGAAGAAAGGCTTGGGGCAACCGGCCGGCAATGGCAAACCCGGCCTTCTGCCACGAATGGACGGCATCGGCGTTGGTGGCGACAACGAAGTTGAACTGCATCGCGCGGAAGCCCTGCGCCCGCGCCCAGTCCTTGGCATGGGAAACCAGCGCTGTCGCCACGCCGCGGCTGCGGGCCTCGGGTGCGGTGGCAAAACTGGCATTGGCGACATGGGAAGCGCCGCCGGGGCGGTTGCGGCCGACGTGGCTGGTGCCCAGGATACGGTTTTGGTCTTCCGCGACGAAGACGGTGAAGGGGGCAGCGAACCAGTCGGCCAGCGCATCCTCGCGCGAGATGTCATGCGGGACGCAGTAGGTCTCGCCCGCACGGTAGACGGGCTCGAGGATTGCCCAGATCGCGTCGTGGTCGGCGGGAGTGGCAGGGCGGATACGGATATCCGCCCGGTCAGGGGTCATTTCAGGTCGTCCATGCTGCGGATAACCTTGCCCAGCAGGCCGTAGTCCAGCGCCTCCTGCGTGTTCAGCCAGAAGTCGCGCTGGGTGTCCTTCTCGATCCGCTCGACCGGCTGGCCGGTGGCGTCGGCGAAGATCTGGTTCAGGCGGTCGCGCATCAGGCGGACCTGTTCGGCTTGGATCATCATGTCCGTCGAGGTGCCGCCGATCCCGCCCGAGGGCTGATGGATCAGGAAGCGCGTGTTGGGCAGGCAGTAGCGGTTTTCCCGTTCCGCGCCGACAAAGATCAGCGCGCCGGCCGACGCGACCCAGCCCGAGCCGATGGTGCGCACGGTCGGGCGGATGAACTTGATCACGTCATGGATCATGTCACCCGATTCGACATGGCCGCCGGGCGACGAGATCAGCACGTTGATCGGCTTGTCGCTGTCCTCTGCCAGGGCCAGCAGATGCGAGACGGTGCGCTGCGCCAGCTTGTCGTTGATCGTGCCCGCGACGATCACCGTGCGGGACTGGAAGTAGAGCTTGTCGATCGAGGGGCTTTGCGGAAGGCCCAGATCCTCGCCCTTCTGGCGGTCCTCGCGGGGCTCATCCTCTTCCTCGTCGTCGTCATCATCAAGGCGGTGGGGCGGGAAGGGGCGCAGCATGGGATCATCCTTTTTCGGCATTGCGGCGGGACGCCCGGTCCGGGCCCCGCCGCAGTCTTACCTAAGCATCCCTGAAGGATCAGTAAATGACGACCGACCGGATGGATTCACCGGCGTGCATCAGGTCGAAGCCCTTGTTGATGTCTTCAAGCTTCAGGGTGTGGGTGATCATGGGATCGATCTCGATCTTGCCGTCCATGTACCAGTCCACGATCCTCGGCACGTCCGTGCGCCCGCGCGCGCCGCCAAAGGCCGAGCCTTTCCAGACGCGCCCGGTAACAAGCTGGAAGGGGCGGGTCGAGATCTCGGCCCCCGCAGGCGCCACCCCGATGACGATGGACTGGCCCCAACCGCGATGGGCCGATTCCAGCGCCTGGCGCATGACGTTGACGTTGCCGGTGCAGTCGAAGGTGTAGTCGGCGCCGCCGATCTGGTCGAAAGGCGTCTTCGTCATGTTGACGATTTCCTGGACGACGTTCTCGACCTCTTTCGGGTTGATGAAATGGGTCATGCCGAACTTCTCGGCCATCGGCTTCTTGTCGTTGTTCAGGTCCACGCCGATGATCATGTCGGCGCCGGCAAGACGCAGGCCCTGGATCACGTTCAGGCCGATCCCGCCAAGGCCGAAGACCACGGCCTTGGCGCCGATTTCCACCTTGGCGGTGTTGATGACCGCGCCGATCCCGGTCGTCACGCCGCAGCCGATGTAGCAGATCTTGTCGAAGGGCGCGTCCTCGCGGACCTTCGCCACCGCGATCTCGGGCAGCACGGTGTGGTTCGAGAAGGTCGAGCAGCCCATGTAATGGTGGATCGGCGTGCCATCCAGCATCGAGAAGCGCGAGGTGCCGTCGGGCATCAGGCCTTGGCCCTGGGTCGCCCGGATCGCCGTGCAGAGGTTGGTCTTGCCCGACAGGCAGGAGGCGCACTGGCGGCATTCGGGGGTATAAAGCGGGATCACATGGTCGCCCGGCTTGACCGAGGTGACGCCGGCGCCGACCTCGACCACCACGCCCGCGCCCTCATGGCCGAGGATGGCGGGGAAGATGCCTTCGGGGTCGTCGCCCGAGCGGGTGAATTCGTCGGTGTGGCAGATGCCGGTGGCCTTGATCTCGACCAGAACCTCGCCGGCTTTTGGGCCTTCAAGGTTCACTTCCATGATTTCCAGCGGTTTGCCGGCTTCCAGCGCGACGGCGGCACGAGTTCTCATCAATCTCTCCTTGGGTTCCGGCCGTCAGGCCGGGTGTCATGCCGAAAGGGCCGGCAAAGGCCGGCCCTTCGGGGGCTTGGATCAGGCGGCAGATCTCACACGTTCAACGTGTTGAACTTGCCAGATTTCTTTGCGACATGCGTCGCGATCGCATCCATCAGCGGCGGCGACAGCGCGTCATAGGGTTCAAGGCCGAGTTCCCGCAGCCGGGCACGGACCGCCGGCATCCGCTCGGGGTTCACACCGGCTTCGATGATCGAGGACACGAAAGCCGCGAATTCCGGCGCGGCCCAGCCCTCCTTGTCCGACAGCTCGGTATGCACGAAGTCGAGCCCGTAGAAGGGATGCTCGGTGTTCTCGATGCGGCCATACAGGTGAGTGCCGCAGTCGCGGCAGGCATAGCGCTGGATCGGAGCTTCCTTGTTGACGATCTGCAGCTTGTCGCCGTTCTCGACGACTTCGATGGCGTCGCGTCCCACTACGGCGACCATGCTGAAAAGCGCACCCTCGGGCTTCCAGCACTTGGTGCAGCCGCAGACATGGTTATGCGCCGTCTGCCCGC
This sequence comes from Paracoccus sp. MC1854, assembly GCF_014164635.1. Taxonomy (NCBI): domain Bacteria; kingdom Pseudomonadati; phylum Pseudomonadota; class Alphaproteobacteria; order Rhodobacterales; family Paracoccaceae; genus Paracoccus; species Paracoccus sp. MC1854. Next base: position 46,256 of record NZ_JACJFU010000011.1, read on the forward strand.
CCACGCGGACGCGGACGGGGTTCGAGCTGCATCTGCAGGTAAGCTCGTCCCCCGCGAAGTCCTGATGCGAAGCCTTGATGCCGTCATCGACAGCGGGGTGGATCCTGATTCCCGAGGTGTCTGCCATGGCCGTCCTCCTTGACCTTTGAAGAAGGTGACGGGCTCGGCCCCCGCGATCAAGTCCGCCGAAGGTTGTAACTGCTGCCGGTCTCAGTTGACAGCAGGCTGCGACGAGACGCCGACTTGGGCCGCCCGCAACAGGCGATCATGCAGCATGAAGCCGTTGACCATGACCTGGATGATGTCCCCCGCCTTTGTGCCGGAAACGGGCGCCTCGAACATCGCCTCGTGCAGAAGCGGGTCGAAGCGGTCGCCGATGACCGGGGCGATGATCTGGATGCCGTGGCGGGAAAAGACGTTCTGCAATTCGCGCAGGGTCAGTTCGACGCCTTCGACAAGTTCGGGCGCGACGCTGCGGTCGGCCGCATCGATGGCGCGGGTCAGCGCGTCGTAAACCGGAAGAAGGTCGCGCGCGAGCCTGGAGCCGCCGTAGTTCTCGGCCTCTCGGCGGTCCTTTTCGGCGCGCTTGCGGGCATTCTCGGCATCGGCAAGGGCGCGCATGAAACGATCGCGCAGCTCGTCTCGCTCGGACGTCAAAGCTGCGATGCGCGGGTCTTCGCCGTCCATGACGGGTTCATCAAGGGACAGATCGCCGTCCTGCGACAGGTCTTCCAGCGGCAATTCCGACAGATCATTGGGATTCTGCGTATCGTTCATTTCTCATCCTTTGCGGTCGGACAGGACCTTGCCGACAAGCTGGGCCGTGTAATCGACGATCGGGACGATCCGGCCGTAATTCAGGCGCGTCGGCCCGATCACGCCCACCGCGCCCACGATCTTGCGGTCAGCGTTCATATAGGACGAAACGACGAGAGAGGAACCCGAAAGTGAGAAAAGCTCGTTTTCAGAGCCGATGAAGATCCGCACGCCCTGCCCCTCTTCCGCCAGTTCAAGGAAACGGGCGATGTCGCGCTTGCGTTCCAGGTCGTCGAAAAGGCTGCGGATGCGGTCAAGGTCGGCCGCCTCGTGATCCAGCAGGTTGGCGCGGCCCCGGACGATCAGCCTCGGGTCCGGCGCATCGGCATCCCAAGAGGCCAGCCCGGTCTCGACAAGCTGGGCTGCCAGGGTGTCGAGTTCCTGACGGGCGCGGGAAAGATGCAGGGCCATGTCCCGGCGCAACTCGGCCAGCGTATGCCCCTCGCCCCGGGCCGAAAGGAAGTTTCCCGCCTCGCGCAGCGAACTGGGCGTCTGCCCCTGCGGGGGGGTGAACAGCCTGTTTTCCACCCGTCCATCTGCGAAGACGAGGATCACCAGGGCACGGTCCGGTCCGATGCTGACGAACTCGATATGCTTGAGGGCCGCTTCCTCCTGCTTCGGCATCAGCACGACGGACGCGCCCCGGGTGATGGTGGACAGCGCCGTGGAGACGCGGTCGAGCATCGCCCCGGTCTCGGAGGGGACGTCGCCCATGATCTCGGCAATGCGGGAACGGTCCTCGGGACCGATAGGGCCAACCTCCATGAGGCCGTCGACGAAAAGGCGCAGGCCACGCTGGGTGGGGAAGCGGCCGGCCGAGACATGGGGGCTTTCCAGCAGGCCCATGTATTCCAGATCCTGCATGACGTTGCGGATCGTGGCGGCGGAAACCGGCATCCCGCGGGTCAGCGTGCGCGATCCTACCGGCTCTCCGGTTTCAAGATAGGCTTCGACCACCCTGCGGAAAACCTCGCGCGAGCGGTCGTTCAGATCGGCGAAGAGATCGGGAGGCTGGGGCATTCGGGTTGCAGGGACCGGGACGGAGCCTTTAGTTTGCGGCAGTCAAAAAGATGGCCCGAGGGCCGGAAAGGATCACTTATGCGACCCTCTGGCCGGAAGTTAGCGGAACTGCGCCCGATTTCAATCGAAACCGGGGTGATGACCCATGCCGAGGGGTCCTGCCTGATCCGCATGGGGGGCACGCATGTGCTGTGCTCGGCCTCGATCGAGGAAAAGCCGCCGGCATTCCTGCGCGGAACCGGTCAGGGCTGGGTGACGGCGGAATACGGGATGCTGCCGCGGGCGACCCACAGCCGCAATCGCCGTGAGGCTGCGGCAGGAAAGCAATCCGGCCGCACGCAGGAAATCCAGCGCCTGATCGGGCGGGCGTTGCGGGCCGGGGTGGACCGGCTTGCCCTGGGAGAGCGGCAGATCGTGATCGACTGCGACGTGATCCAGGCCGACGGCGGAACCCGCTGCGCGGCTATCACCGGCGGCTGGGTGGCGTTGCGGCTGGCGGTGAACCGGCTGCTGGATGCGAAGCTGATTGCCAGCGACCCCATCCTGGACCATGTCGCGGGGGTGAGCTGCGGCATCTATGCAGGCCAGCCGGTACTGGACCTGGATTATGCGGAAGACAGCGAGGCCGGCACGGACGGGAACTTCGTGCTGACCGGAGGAATGCGCCTGATCGAGGTGCAGATGTCGGCGGAAGGCTCGGCCTTTTCCCGCGATCAGATGATCACGCTGCTCGATCTGTCCGAGAAGGGGGTGGCCGAACTGGTCGCGGCGCAGAAGGCGGCCGTATCGTGAGACGGTTTCTGGAAAGGAAGCTGCTGGTCGCGACCCATAACCCCGGCAAGCTGGAGGAGATGCGGGCGCTTTTCGCGCCGCAGGGGATCGAGGTTGTTGGGGCCTCCGGTATGGGCCTGGATGAACCTGAGGAAACGGAAACGAACTTTGTCGGGAATGCGCGCATCAAGGCGCGGGCGGCAATGTCTGCCACCGGGCTGCCGGTGCTGGCCGATGACAGCGGGATCACCGTGGACGGGCTTGACGGCGCGCCGGGGGTGCATACCGCCGACTGGGCAGCAACACCGAACGGGCGCGATTTCATGCAGGCCATGCAGCGGACATGGAACGAGCTTGAGGCTCGCGGCGTGCCGGAGCCCCGGACCGCCCAGTTCCGGGCGACATTGCTGATGCTGTGGCCGGATGGGCATGAGGAGGTGTTCGAGGGCATTGCGCCGGGGCGCTTGGTCTGGCCGCCGCGCGGGCAGTTGGGGCATGGCTATGACCCGATATTCGTGCCAGAGGGTCACGATAGGACCTATGCCGAGATGACGGCAGACGAGAAGAATGCGATCAGCCACCGGGCGGTAGCATTCCGCAAGCTCAAGGCGATGCTGGAGGCGTGAACGAGTCTGCAGAGCAGGATTGGCTGAATGGCGGCTTCGGGCTTTATGTCCACTGGCCCTTCTGCGCGTCCAAATGCCCTTACTGCGATTTCAACAGTCATGTTGCGGCGGTGATTGACCAGCGCAGGTGGCTGGAAGCCTACCGATTGGAAATCGCCCGGGTTGCGGAGGAAACAAAGGGCCGCGTTCTCCGCAGCATCTTCTTTGGCGGAGGCACGCCGTCGCTGATGCAGCCGGAGGTGGTCGGCGCTGTGATCGATGCAGCTCGGGCGGGCTGGGGTTTTGCCAATGACATCGAGATCACCCTTGAGGCCAATCCGGGCAGTGTCGAACGCGGCCGCTTTCAGGGCTATGCAGAGGCTGGCGTCAATCGCCTGTCCATGGGCCTGCAGGCGTTGAATGACGCCGACCTGCGGCGGCTTGGGCGATTGCACAGTGTTTCCGAAGCACGCGCCGCCTTCGAGGTTGCACGGGCCTGCTTCCCTCGGGTGAGTTTCGACCTGATCTATGCGCGGCAGGCTCAGACCCGGGCAGCATGGAGGGCCGAGTTGCGAGAAGCGCTGGAGATGGCGGTGGATCATCTGTCGCTTTATCAACTGACGATCGAGGACGGTACTGCCTTTGGTGCCCGCGCGGCGGCGGGTGGCTTGAAGGGGCTTCCCGATGATGACCTCGCAGCAGATATGTATCTGGATACGCAGGAAATCTGCCTGTCCAACGGGTTTCCGGCCTATGAAGTGTCGAACCATGCGCAGGAAGGGGCCGAGAGCCGGCACAATCTGGTTTACTGGCGGCAGGGCGATTGGGCCGGTATCGGACCCGGGGCGCATGGACGGCTGACGTTGAATGGCTGTCGTTGGGCGACCGAGGCCCCCCGCGCGCCCGGCGCTTGGCTTGAAGCTGTCCGCAAAGGTGCCGGAGAAGTTCCACGCGTGCCAGTGCCGCGGAACGAACAGGCAACGGAATACTTGCTGATGTCGATGCGACTGGCGGAAGGTCTGGATCTGGTCCGCTATGCGCGTCTTGCTGGAAAACCCCTTTCAGACAATGTCATCGCAGAACTGGTCGAACTGGAATTGATCGACCTGGCACCCGGTCGATTGCAGGTGACAACAAAAGGTCGCCCGGTATTGAATGCGATCCTGCGGGCACTCGCCTGAGTATCAGGCACCAGCGCCCAAGAGTTGGCACAGACGATCCAACTGTTCCAGATCGTGGTATGTCACCGTCACCCGTCCACCGTCTTGACCGGCATGGTCGATCCGGACGCGCATCTTGAGATGGGCCGAGAGATCTGCTTCCAAGGCACGGGTATCCGAATCCTTGTTGTCTTTCTCCTGCTTCGGAACAGGTGCGGGACGTTCCGCCACTTGGCGGGCGAGGGCCTCTGTCTCTCGCACGGAAAGGTTGCGGTCGATCACCTTTCGCGCCATGGCGATGGGATCTGGCGCGGTGATAAGCGCCCGCGCATGGCCTGCGCTGATTTTTCCATCCCGCACAAAGCCTTGAACCTGATCGGGCAGATTCAGCAGCCGCAGCAGGTTGGAGATATGGCTGCGGCTCTTGTCCAAGGCTTCCGCGAGCCTTTCCTGAGTATGGCCAAACCGATCCATGAGTTGGCGGAAGGAAGCCGCCTCTTCGATCGGATTGAGGTTGGCACGCTGAATGTTTTCGATAAGGGCCACTTCCAGGACTTCCGTATCATCCAGCTCACGGACAAGAACCGGAAGTTCATGCAACTGGGCAATCTGGGCCGCACGCCACCGGCGTTCTCCGGCAACGATCTGGTAGAGATCCGGTTCACTCGGGTGAGGACGGACGATCAGAGGCTGCAGCACGCCGCGATTGCGCAGGGAGGCCGCGAGTTCAGCCAGTGCTTCGGGGTCAAACTGACGGCGTGGCTGGTCCGGGTTCGGGATGAGCTGTTCGACAGGAACATTCAGGGTGCTGCGCGACTGGGTTCCCGGCGACAGTTCGACATCGGCCATGAGCGCGGACAGGCCTCGTCCAAGGCCTCCCTTACGGGGTTTTGGATCAGCCATGTGCTGCCTTTCCCTGATCCCGATTCCGGTCGATCAGTTCATTTGCCAAGGCGCGATAAGCAGCGCTGCCCTTGGAAGATGGGTCATAGTGAATCACTGGCAGAGCATGAGATGGTGACTCTGAAACCCGGACGTTCCTGGGCACCACTGTTCTGAAAACAAGCGAACCCAATGTCTTGCGGGCATCTGCCTCGACATGCTGCGACAGGTTGTTCCGTGAATCCGCCATGGTCAGAAGAACACCCTCGATCCGCAGGTGTGGATTGGCAGAGCTTCTGACTTCCCGAATTGTCAGTAGAAGTTGCGAAAGTCCTTCCAAGGCATAGAACTCAGCTTGAAGAGGCACGATCACGCTGTCCGCAGCAACCATCGCGTTAAGGGTAAGCAGGCCAAGGGCCGGGGGACAGTCGATCAGCACGGTGCCGGTCGCCTGCTGCAACGCATCGGCAAGAAGATGCGTCCGGCGCGCCCGCGAGGCAATGTCAAGTTCGGCCGATGCAAGGTCGGGCGTGGCCGGAACGATGGTCAGGTTCGACAAGCCGGTCGGATGACGTGCGTTCATCCACTCGACCTCTCCGGTCAGCAGATCGTAGCTGGTGGTCTCACGTTTGTCGGGATCAACACCCAAGCCGGTGGAGGCATTTCCTTGGGGATCAAGGTCGATGATGGTGACATCCACGCCGATTTCAGCCAGAGCAGCGCCAAGGTTGATGGCTGTGGTCGTCTTTCCGACTCCGCCCTTCTGGTTGGTGATGGCGATGATGGTGCGGTCAAACATGCTGAACATTCCAGATCTGCAGGATGGCCGCGCCGTCCTCTGTATTGCTTGGATGGACCTGCAACTCGAAGCGCCAAGAGTTTCGCGCGGGATCAAGTTCGGTTTGCCAACTGCGACCCTTCATGAGCCAAGCGGTTCCTTCTGGCGCCAGATGCCTGTCGAGATATGGCATGAGGCGGTTGAGAGGTGCAAGCGCACGCGCGCTAACGATGAGAGCCTGCGCGGGAGCTAGGTTTTCAATGCGCGCTGCCTCGGCCGTGCAATTCGAAAGCGATAACTCGCGGATAACGGTCTGCAGAAAAGCAACCTTGCGGTTATCCGAGTCCACAAGCCGGAAAGGGTTCTGAGGGCGGCAAATGGCCAATATCAGGCCCGGCAATCCCCCGCCGCTGCCGATATCCAGCCATGAGCCTTGAGTGGACGGTGCGAGATCGTTCAGTTGAAGACTGTCCTGGATGTGGCGCGTTTCAAGATCATCGACGGAAGACCGTGCCACGAGATTGATGTTTGGGTTCCATCTTCTGATCAGTGCTGCATACTGCTCCAGCTTCGCTTCACGTGAAGCATTCATGCCGCAGTTCCCGATCGCGTACGTAGAAGGGCGATCAGAAGGCTCAGCGCTGCCGCAGTCATACCTTCAACTATAGCGGCTTGAGCGATGTTTGCGGGTCGATGACCGGCCAGTTTCATGCGCAATTCCTTGGACAATCCTGCCACTTCATCGAAGTTGAGTTCGGCGGGAATGAGGAGGCTTTCATATCGGCGAATGTCGGCCGCATCACGCTGCTGCCGCTCTGTGAACTGCGCATACATCGCTTCGTTGCAGACAAGATCTAAAGCTTCCCTGTCACCAGCGATGTCGGTCGGCAACAAAGGTACGATTTTGGAAAAATCTACGTCACTCTGGCCCAAGAGACTGAAGACCGTCCGACGGTTTCCGTCTTGCCGAACAATGATGTCACGCCTTCCGAGTTCCTGTGGTGTAAAGCTGATAGCCTGACAGGACCTTTGAACGTTCTTGAAGCGTTTCAGCTTTTCTTGGAATCTTGTTGCACGTTCTTCCCCCACAAGACCCCATTCAATCCCTTTCGGAGTCAGACGTCGATCCGCGTTGTCGATTCGAAGGGAAAGACGGAACTCTGCCCGCGACGTGAACATCCGATAAGGTTCCGTCACGCCACGCGTTAGTAGATCGTCGATCATCACCCCGATATAGCTTTCCGTCCTGCTGAACACAGCAGGTGGTCTGCTTTGAGCGGAGAGTGCCGCATTGAGACCAGCTACCAACCCTTGGGCTGCCGCTTCTTCATAGCCTGTGGTTCCATTGATCTGACCGGCAAGATAAATGCCACTGACCGACTTCAACTCCAACGTCGGGTGCAAGGCCCGGGGATCGATGTAGTCGTATTCTATCGCATAGCCTGGTTGAACAATCTCGGCGGCTTCGAGGCCCCGAATCGATCTTACATATTCCAGTTGAACTATCTCTGGCAGAGAGGTTGAAAGCCCGTTGGGATAGACCAGTTCGCTGTCATGACCTTCAGGCTCAAGAAAGATCTGGTGGCTGGTCTTTTCAGAGAACCGCACCACTTTGTCTTCCACAGACGGACAATAGCGTGGGCCCTTGCTGTCGATCTGGCCACCATACATCGCTGATTGATGCAGATTTTCGCGAATGATCTTATGGGTTCTTTCGTTCGTGTGGGTGATCGCACATGCAACTTGAGGTGCTTCCGGTGCAACAGTCATGAAAGACATCATGACTGGATGACGGTCTCCCGGCTGCTGCTGCAGGCTGTCCCAATCTACGGAACTGCGCAACAACCTTGGAGGTGTTCCGGTTTTCAAGCGCCCGAGTGGAAGTTCCAGTTCAAGCAAGGCTGCCGCCAAGCCTGCAGAACGATCATTCCCCCACCGGCCAGACGGTCGAGTGACATCCCCGATATGGATCACCCCATTCAAGAAGGTGCCTGCGGCCACGACCACTGTAGCGCATTTGATTTCGTCGCCTGTGGCCAGGATTATACCCTTAATCCGCATGTTCTCAATGGTAAGGGACGACACTTCGCCAATTACAAGCTCAAGCCCTAAAACTTTGGCAAGTTCTGCGGCGGCAGCTGTCCGGTACAATACGCGGTCAGCTTGGACCCGTGGCCCCTGAACCGCAGGCCCCTTGCGCCGGTTGAGAAGACGGAACTGGATCCCTGCAGCATCTGCGACACGACCCATCAACCCATCCAGTGCATCTATTTCCCGGACAAGATGCCCTTTCCCGAGACCACCGATCGCCGGATTGCACGACATGGTTCCCACGTCCTCGGGACGCATCGTCACAAGGCCCACTGACACTCCTAAGCGGGCCGCGGCAGCTGCAGCTTCAAGCCCCGCATGACCTGCCCCAATCACAACAACATCAAAATGTTTCACGTGAAGCACCTACTTCCCTATGCAGAAGCGTGAGAAGATCTCGTCAAGATAATCATCCACTGCGATGCGACCAACAACCTCGGTCAGCCGCTGTGACGTATGCCGCACAGTCTCTGCAAGCAGCTCGGGATGCAGATCAGATCCCATGTCAAGCGCTTCCGCTGCACTCTCCAGACACTCTGCCTGCCGTCGCCGCGTGATGACGCCAGCCCCGGCCACGCGTTGACTCAGCCGATCCTTGATCTCTTCCAACATCTTGGGAATGCCCGTACCGGAAACAGCCGAGATCCCATCTCCCCCGAGATCGGCCTTGGTACGAAGAACCAAGTCATCATGCCGCAGAAGATCCTGGACAGGTTGTCCATCTTCAGACAGGTGTATTCTCAGGTCTGCATTACGCGCCCGATCCAGCGCCCGCTCGACTCCCAGGAATTCGACATGATCCTGCGTTTTCCGAAGTCCCGCCGTGTCCAGGAACGTGACCGCCAATCCTCCAAGATCGGTATGAAGCTCGATCACATCGCGGGTCGTTCCGGCAACATCGCTGACCAGTGCCAATTCCCGTCTTGCAATCCGGTTCAGCAAGGATGACTTGCCCGCATTCGGAGGACCGACGATCGCCACTTCAAAACCTGTCCGTATCCGCTCAGCTGCAGGATAGCCGGCAAGTGCCGCCAGAATATCGCCACGGACACCTTTCAGCAGATCAAACACCTCTGCTGGAACGTCTTCAGGGACTTCCTCATCGGCGAAATCCACTGAAACCTCGATCAACGCTCCTGCTCGGACAAGACGTTCGCGCAGGCTCTCGGTCCATCGGACAAGCTCGCCCGACATGACCCGCATCGCCTGCTGACGCTGAGCCTCGCTTTCGGCGGACAGAAGATCGGACAGGGCTTCGACCTCGCTCAAGGCGATTGCGCCGCTCATCAGCCCTCGGCGGGTGAACTCTCCGGGTTCCGCCATACGGGCGCCATGCCGCCGCAATGCCGCTTCAAGCCGACGCACCACGACGGGGGCGCCATGGATCTGGAACTCGACGACCTCCTCGCCAGTGAAGCTCGATCCCTGGTCGAAACGAATGACCAGGCCCCGGTCGATCAACTCGCCATCCCGCAGAGATCTCAACTCGGCCCTGCGAGCCTCGGGCAGCGGTCCGGCAAGGGCCTCGCCAATCAGACGCGCCTCGGGTCCGCTCAGGCGGACAACAGAGATTCCGCCTCGGCCAGGAGGCGTCGCTTCGGCGTAGATCGTGGACATGCCATTCTCAGGCGTTCATCGATTCGAAGAAATCGGCGTTGGTCTTGGTCTGCTTCAGCTTCGAGATCAGGAACTCGATCGCATCCGTTGTGCCCATCGGGTTCAGGATGCGCCGCAGCAGATAGGTCTTCTGCAGATCCTTCTGATCGACAAGCAGCTCTTCCTTGCGGGTGCCCGACTTGAGGATGTCCATCGCAGGGAAGACCCGCTTGTCGGCCACCTTCCGGTCCAGCACGATCTCGCTGTTGCCGGTGCCCTTGAATTCCTCGAAGATCACTTCGTCCATGCGGCTGCCGGTATCGATCAGCGCCGTTGCGATAATCGTCAGTGAACCACCTTCCTCGATGTTCCGCGCGGCGCCGAAGAACCGCTTGGGCCGCTGCAACGCATTTGCATCGACACCTCCCGTCAGCACCTTGCCCGAGGAGGGCACGACCGTGTTGAATGCCCGCCCCAAGCGCGTGATCGAATCCAGCAGAATCACCACGTCCCGCTTGTGCTCGACCAGCCGCTTTGCCTTTTCGATTACCATCTCGCTGACAGCAACGTGCCGCGTCGCCGGCTCGTCGAAGGTCGATGAAACCACCTCACCCTTCACAGAGCGCTGCATGTCCGTCACCTCCTCGGGCCGCTCATCGATCAGCAGCACGATGAGATAGCATTCAGGATGATTCTTCTCGATCGAATGGGCAATATTCTGCAGAAGCACCGTCTTGCCGGTACGAGGAGGGGCAACGATCAACGACCGCTGTCCTTTCCCGATCGGCGCCACCAGGTCGATGATCCGGGCCGAGCGGTCCTTGGCCGTCGGGTCCTCCAACTCCATCCGCAGCCGTTCGTTCGGATAGAGCGGGGTCAGGTTGTCGAAGGCCACCTTGTGCCGCGCCTTCTCGGGATTCTCGAAGTTGATCTTTTCGGCCTTGGTCAGCGCGAAATATCGCTCGTTTTCACCCGGAGCGCGGATTACCCCCTCGACCGTGTCGCCCGTTCGCAGACTGTGCAGGCGGATCATGTCGGGGCTGACATAGATGTCGTCGGGACCGGGCAGGTAGTTCGCCTCGGGCGAGCGCAGGAAGCCAAAGCCGTCCTGCACGACCTCCAGCACGCCATCTCCGCCGATCTCGAAGCCTTCCTCGGCATGCTCCTTCAGTAGCGAGAACATCATCTCGCCCTTCCGCATGGTGGAAGCGTTCTCGATCTCCCATTCCTCGGCGATGGACAGCAGGTCGGCGGGGCTCTTGGCCTTCAGGTCGGCGAGGTTGAGGCGTTCTTCGGTCATCATGTCACCATGCGCCGGATCGGCCCGGGCCGGGCGCTGCGGCATGCTCATGTCGGATGGATTCGCCCCGGACGGGACGCAACATGGCAGATAGGCCGAAACGGCCCCTGAGTCAAACCTTCAGAACTTCACGATCACCGACAGCACGATGATCGCCATCAGCAATGTCGGCACCTCGTTCATCAGCCGATAACGCCGGCCGGTCGATCCTGCGCCGCGTGACAGTTTCTTCCGCTCGATCATCAGCCAGTGATGGAAGACGGTCATGCCGACCACGGCGACGGCCTTGGTCCATGGCCAGATCATCGACCAGTCCACGATCCCCGGCGTGAACACCAGCGCCAGCCCCGCGAGCCATGTCGCGATGGACGCCGGTCCCATGATGAACCGCAGCAGCTTGTATTCCATGATCTGCAGGCTGTCGCCCGGCTCTCCGGCCATGGTTCCGCGCTCGGCATGATAAACGAACAGCCTTGGCAGGTAGAACAGCCCCGCCATCCAGGAAATCACCGCCATGACGTGAAAGGCCTTGATCCACGGGTAAGCAGTGCCAAGCCAATCGGTGATCATGCGCCATCTCCTTCGCCATCTTATCCTTAAGAAAGGAAAGATAAGAAAGGTAGATGTGGTGGTAGGGCCTGTGGACTTCGGAAGGATCGTCTTTTACCGGATTCAATCCACCAAAACTGCCTGTGGGAAAATCCTGTGGAGGCACATCTGTCGTTCTAAAGATAATCAAATATTTTCATGATATTAGACTCTATGTGCATCCTGTGGATAACTCTGTTAGTCCACAAGGTCGGGATGACTCTGGAACAACTTGTCTTCCTGTGGATGACTCCCTTTCGTTCACCTTCCGTCTCATGGCCTGATCCACAGTCCTCGCGGGCGCAGCAGTTGTCCCATGCCACCGCCCTCCTCCGGCCCTGCCTTTGCACCGCAGTTATCCACAGCCGTGGCGCTTCCCCTTGAATGGCGCGCGGGCTAGACAGATGTGGCAGGACGGCGAGGATGCGGAATGAACCACAGCGCGGCGCCGATGATGGCGGATCGGCAGGACCACAGGGAAACGCAGGTGCCGCTGGCTGGGGTGATCGGCTGGCCGGTGGCCCATTCCCGTTCGCCTGTGCTGCACGGACACTGGCTGCAGCAGCACGGGCTGCGCGGTCATTATGTGCCGCTTGCCGTCAGGCCCGAACATCTTGCGCAGGTGCTGCAGGGCCTGCCATGCATGGGCTTCGTCGGCGCAAACGTCACCATCCCGCACAAGGAAGCGGTGCTGGCGCTGGCTGATGTCGTCACCGACCGCGCGGCGCTGATCGGGGCGGCCAACACGCTGATCTTCCGTCCCGATGGCCGTATCCACGCTGACAACACTGACGGCTGCGGCTTCATCGCCAACCTGACCCAGCAGGCGCCCCACTGGCAGCCCTCGTCCGGTCCCGCCGCCATCATCGGCGCGGGGGGCGCTGCGCGGGCCGTGGTTGCGGCGCTTCTGGAACAGGGCGTGCCGGAACTGCGGATCGCCAACCGGTCCCGCGAGCGTGCCGAGCGTATCCGCGAGGATTTCGGCGCGCGCGTCACCGTCCATGACTGGTCGCATGCGGGCGGGATGCTGGAAGGCGCCAGAACCGTCGTGAACACCACCTCCATGGGCATGGAGGGCCAGCCGCCTCTGCAGGTTACCCTGGACAAGCTGTCGCCCGCCGCCCTCGTGACGGACCTTGTCTATACGCCGCTCGACACGGCGTTCCTGCGCGCCGCCCGCGCGCGCGGCTGCGTCACGGTGGACGGCCTCGGCATGCTGCTGCACCAGGCCGCACCGGGGTTCGAGCGCTGGTTCGGCGTCAGGCCCCAGGTCGATGACGCCCTGCGCGCCACGGTGCTGGGATGAGCTTCCGGCTCGGCCTCACCGGCGGCATCGGCATGGGCAAGACCACCACCGCCGCGATGTTCGCAAGCCGCGGCGTCCCTGTCTGGGATGCCGACACCGCCGTCCACCGGCTCTATGCGGCGGGCGCCGCCGCGGTTGAGCCCGTTGCGGCCGTTTTTCCCTCGGCGCTCGGTCCTCAGGGCATCGACCGCACCGTGCTGAAGCGTCTGCTGGCCGAAGATCCCTCGCGACTGGCCCGGCTCGAAGCCATCGTCCACCCCCTTGTCGCTGCCGACCGGCAGGCCTTCATCGGGGCGAATGCCGCTGCGCCGGTCGTGCTGCTCGACATTCCGCTGCTGTTCGAAACGGGGGCAGAGGCGCAGATGGACGGCGTCGCCGTTGTCTCTGCCCGGGCCGAGATCCAGCGCGCCCGCGTCCTGTCCCGTCCCGGCATGGATGAAGCGACGCTTGACCTGATCCTGTCGCGCCAGATGGCCGACGCCGAACGCCGCGCCCGCGCGACCTGGATCATCCCCACCGCGACATTGGCCGAGGCGGAAGCCGCCGTGGACGCCATCCTTGCCGAAATCGCCGCCCGAAAGACCAGGACCCATGCGTGAGATCGTTCTCGACACTGAAACCACCGGCTTCGACCCCGACACCGGCGACCGCATCGTCGAGATCGGCGCCGTCGAGCTGATGAACCACCTGCCTACGGGCCGGCATTTCCACGTCTACATCAATCCTGAACGCGACATGCCGGCCGATGCCTTCGCGGTCCACGGGCTTTCGACCGAGTTCCTGTCCGACAAGCCGCGCTTTGGCGAAGTCGCCGCCGGTTTCATCGCCTTCATCGGGGACGCCCGGCTGGTCATCCACAATGCCGCCTTTGACATGAAGTTCCTGAACGCGGAGCTGCGCCGCGCCGGCCAGCCCACGATGCCGATGTCCCGGGCACTCGACACCGTGGCGATGGCACGGGGGAAATTTCCGGGCGCGCCGGTGTCGCTGGACGCGCTTTGCCGGCGCTGGGGAATCGACAATTCCAACCGCACCCTTCACGGTGCGCTTCTGGACAGCCAGCTTCTGGCCGAGGTTTATCTGGAACTGATCGGCGGCCGCCAGCCCGACCTGGTGCTGGTGTCGCAAGCCGATACCCGAACGGCCGACGGCGCCGCCTCGGGACCTGTCCGCCCGCGCGCGCCCCGTCCGGCGCCGCTGCCCCCCCGCATCACCGCCGCCGAGCGACAGGCCCATGCCGCCTTTGTCGAACGGATCGGCGCCAAGGCCCTGTGGTCGCGCCATGCGCCGGCGGGCTGATCGCCGCACTGGGCATTCCCCATGATCGGCTACCTGCGGGAATCCTGGTCCTTCGTCGCCGCCCTGTTCGAGCGGATGGACAAGATCCACATGGGCCTGATCGCCGCCGGGGTGGCCTTTTACGCCATGTTCGCCGTCTTTCCCGGCCTTGCCGCCCTGATCGCCCTTTGGGGCCTCTGGTTCGATCCCGCGATCATCCAGGAATATGACCGCTACGTGGACGAGTTCGTGCCCGGTCAGGCCGCCGAGATCCTGCACGCCCAGATCGATGCCCTGACCTCGGGCGGACGCACGCAGCTTGGCTGGGCTTCGGCGATCTCTTTCGTGATCGCCACCGTCGCGGCGCGGGCGGGGGTGGATGCGCTGGTGCGCGGGCTGAACGCGGCTTACGGGGTGCGCTCGCATTCCACGATCGTGGGCTTCGTGCTGGCCTATGCGCTGACGCTGGCCATCGTGGGGGTGGTGATCCTCGGGCTTGCCACCATCGTGATCGTGCCGCTCGCCTTCAACTTCATGGAGCATGGGCCGCTGCGAAGCTGGCTGATCGGCGTGACGCCCTGGGTCGCCATGTTCCTGATCGTGATCATCGGCATCGGCATCCTTTACCGCTACGGCCCGAACGTGAAGACGCCGCGCACCCGCATCTTCACCTGGGGGGCGTTGTTTGCCGCACTGGCCTGGGCGGCAGCCTCGGTGGCCTTTTCCGTCTACCTGGCGCGATTCGACAGCTACAACCGCATCTACGGGTCGATCGGTGCAGTGGTGGCGCTGCTGATGTGGTTCTACCTGGCAGGCTTCTCGGTGATGATGGGCGCCCTCATCAATGTCGAGATGGATCGCCACAAGCGGCTGGTGCAGGCACGCAAGGCCCGCGCGCTGGCGCGCAAGATGACTGAAAAGCGCAAGCAGGCCGCCGGCTAACGGCGGTCAGTGCCGCGCTCCCTCGCGCGCGGCCGAGGTCAGCACCACTCTGCGCTCCTCCGGCTCACGCAGCGAATATGGCGCGTCCGGGCTGAAGCGCATGTGCAGCGTGAACACGTCATCCGTTGCCGTCACCTCGGTTTCGGTGTCGAGCTGCATCGCGAATGCTTCGATCAACTGGCTGCCAAGACCGGTGCCTTCCAGGTTGTTCAGGGGCTGGCCCAGCGAATTCTCGATCGTCAGTTCTGCCTTGCCTTCGTCATCCACCCGCAACTGCACCCGAACCCAGGCCCTTTCCTGTCCTTCCGCCTTTCCGGCGTATTTGAGCGCGTTGGTAAAGGCTTCGGTGGTCAGCAGGGTCAGCGGCACCGCCTGGTCCGGCAGCAGCACCAGCGGGTCAAGCCGGGTGTCGATCTGGATCGACTGGTCGTTGACGACAGTCGCGGTGGACATCTGCCCGATGATGTCGCGGATCAGGCGATCTGCCTCGACCGAGTCCAGATGCTCGGCCTGGTAGAGGTTCTTGTAGATCGTGGCCAGCGACGCCACCCGGTCCTGCACCGACCGCAGCACCCGCTTGGCGTCGGTGTCGTCGATCATCCGGCCCTGCATGTTGATGATCGAGGCGATCAGTTGCAGGTTGTTCTTGACCCGGTGATGGACCTCTTTCAGCAGCACCGTCTTTTCGGCGACGACTTCCTCCATCGCCGCCTCGTCGCGGATCAGGATGCGGGCCATGTTGTGGAATGTCTCGCTGACGTCGCGGATCTCGCCCGGCGCGCCTTCCAGGATCGGGGGCGGGGCGTCGCGGTTGCCCAGGGCAAAGCGGCGCATCTGGCTTCGCAATTCGCGCACATGCCGCAGCACCAGACGATAGACGGCGAAATAGGCCACGGCGAGAGATACGGCCCAGAGGGCGACGGGAAACAGCACGGCGGCAAGCCGCGACACCGTCAACCCGGCAATGCCGGTCAGCTGCGGGCTCCAGCTGCCCAGTGCATAGACCAGGTCGGGCACCACCGCGACAACCGAAAACACCCGTTGCTCGCCCGAGTTCGAGATGCCGCTGAAGGTCGTGTCCGTCAGCGGGATCAGCGAATCCAGCGTCATGCCTTCCGGCAGGATCGCGGTGGGATCGTTGTCGCTTTCAAAGTCGCCCACCAGCGACTGGCCGACGCTGTTGAAGGTCAGGATGCGGGCGCCGTCCGACCAGTAGGCCGTCGCATGGGTCGAACGCAGCAGGTCGTGCGACAAGGACACCGCGACATAGCCCAGCAGGTCCTGTTCGCGGTAAAGCGGCTGCGACACGATCACCACCGATTGCCCCGAGGCCCGGCCTTTCTCCGCGGCGGTGATCAGCGTTCCCGGCTCACGCATGAACTGCAGGAAATGCGGCAAGTCGCGCATATCCACGACCCTGTCCGCCGAGGAACAGGCGTTGCGGCCCGTGATGTCGGTGAACCCGGCATAAACAAAGGTCGCGCTGCGCTGGACGAAATCGCGCATCATCTCGGAACAGGCGGCCGGATCGTCCAGCAGCGTCAGCACCGAGCTGCCAAGCGCATCGGCCGTTCCGATGGCGCCCTGCAGCAGCGCCCGTTCGCCTGCGGCGGCGGCGGCGGTGCGTCCCTGGATGGCGATCTCGGACGACCGCTCGGCTTCGCGCGACAGATGCAGCGTCTGCAGGATCGAGATCATCCCGATGGGAAGGATCGCGATGCTCAGCAGCATCCCCAGCCGGAACCCCAGTGTCCGGGTGAAGGACGCGCCCTTTCCCAGCACGGTCCTGCGCCTTCAGCGGGAAACGGGGTGGTTCACCGCCATCACGGCCAGGGTCGCGCGGTCCGTCATGTCAAGTTCCTCGCCCTCGGCCATCTGCAGCAATTCGGCCAGCCGGCGGCGGCCGCGGTTGGCACGCGACTTGACCGTGCCCACGGCCACGCCGGTCATGTTGGCGGCTTCCTCGTAGGAAAAGCCCGATCCGCCGACCAGGATCAGCGCCTCGCGCTGCTCGTCGGGAAGCTGCGCGAAGGCCGCCTTGAAGTCGTTCATCGCCAGCCGCCCGTCATGTTCGGGGCGGGTCGCCTGCCGGGCGGCATGGATGCCGTCGGTGTCGCTGACCTCGCGCCGGGTCTTGCGGCGGGCGGAATAGAAGGTGTTGCGCAGGATCGTGAACAGCCAGGCGCGCAGGTTGGTGCCGGCCTGGAACTTCTCGATATTGGTCCAAGCCTTGACGATGGTGTCCTGCACGAGATCGTCGGCGGACGCGCTTTCGCGGGTCAGCGACAGGGCGAATGCCCTCAGCGCGGGCAGGTGATCCACCAGCTCGCTGCGGGGGTCGGGACCGGATTGGGCCTTGCTGTCGGCCGCTCTGGACATCCGCATCACTCCTGCTCGCGCAGGCGCTCGAGAAGGATCAGAAAGCGGTCGGGGACCTCCTGCTGGGATTCCTGCTCATAGACGCGCCGCAGATTTTCATCGATCTGCTTCTCAAGGGCGGCGCGTTTTCGTTCTTCCCGCCTCGTATTCATATATTTGTCAGTCCCGGAAATCTTGTGTGCACGTTGCCCAACGGCTACAGGACGTCAAGGTTCCCACGGGGATAATTTTGAGGTTACGCCATGTCCGCTGCTGATCTTGCCCAATCCATCGGCCGCGAGCTGCCCTATCTGCGCCGCTACGCCCGCGCCCTGACCGGCAGTCAGACGGCGGGTGACAACTATGCCGCGGCCACGCTGGAGGCCATCCTCAGCGACCGCAGCCTGATGACTGGCGAGGAAACCCGCATCGGGCTGTTCCGCACCTTTCATGCGATCTGGCAAAGCTCGGGCCAGCCGGTGGCCAGCGACGACCAAAGCTCGCGCGAGGCCGCGGCCCAGTCGCACCTGCGCAGCCTGACCGCCAACTCGCGCGAGGCGCTGCTGCTGCGCACGATCGAGGAACTGCGCTACGACCAGATCGCCAAGATCATGCAGATCGACCAGGAAGAAGCCGAGGAACTGGTCCAGATCGCCCTGAACGAGATGGGCCGCGCCATCCGCGGCCGGGTGATGATCATCGAGGACGAGACGATCATCGCCATGGACCTGAAAGGTATTGTGCAGGCGATGGGGCACGAGGTCACGGGCGTCGCCCGCACCCATACCGCCGCCGTGGAACTGGCCGGCAACCGCCGCCCCGATCTGATCCTGGCCGACATCCAGCTTGCGGACGGCTCGTCGGGCATCGAGGCGGTGAACGAGCTTCTGGGCAGCCTCGGCGACCTGCCGGTGATCTTCATCACCGCCTTCCCGGAACGGCTGCTGACCGGCGACCGGCCCGAGCCGGCATTCCTGATTTCCAAGCCCTATTCGGAAGAGCAGGTCCGTTCGGCCATCAGCCAGGCGATGTTCTTCGCGTCGAGCGAGGGCTTGGGCGCCGCCTGACCTTCCCATGGGATCAAGTAACGCGGCGTCCTGACGGGCGCCGCTTTTTTTCGTTCTTCAGACGCTGATCCAGCGGTCGTCGTCAGTCAGCATCATCAGCTCGCCATCGCGGATGTCGTGCCACAGCCCGTGCATCGACAGCTCGCCCGACTGGACGGCATTGGCGACAAAGGGGAAGGTCATCAGGTTGTCCAGCGACACCTGCACCGCCATCTTTTCCAGCGCATCGACCTGCCGCTCGGCCGGAAGGCCGGTCACGCGCTCGTAGCCGGGGCGCAGGATGTCCATCCAGCGGCCGACGAAGCTGGTCGCCTCCTCCAGTTCGGGCGCCTGGCCCGAGCACATGGCATGGCAGCCCGCCACGCCCCCGCACTGGCTGTGCCCCATCACGATCAGATGCGCGACGCGCAGCGAGCGCACAGCATATTCCACGGCCGCCGAGGTGCCGTGCTGCTCGCCGTCCGGCGCGTAGGGCGGCACCAGGTTGGCGATGTTGCGATGAATGAAGAACTCGCCGCTGTCAGCCCCGAAGATCGAGGTCACATGGACGCGGGAATCGCAGCACGAGATCACCATTGCCCGCGGGCGCTGGCCGTCGTCCGCCAGCCTGCGGTACCAGGCGCGGTTCTCGGAATAAGAGGTGGCGCGCCAGCCATGATAGCGCTGGATCAGGTAATTGGGGAGCGAGCGGACGTCGGTCATGCTTGGCCTCATGCGGGTCTTGGTCGCGTGGATAGTCCGCGAATGCCTAAAGTTCGAGGCTTTTCTGCGGCCTGCCTCAAGGATTTCTTAGCCGCCCATCCGCAATCTCCCCGTGACGTGTGGGACACGGGGCAGGACTGGACAAGGCGGGATGATGGCGGATCTGATGGTTCTCAGCATGCAGGAAGCGGTGCAGGTGGATGCGCGCCGCCTGGCCGAGATCGTGGACGAGCTGGGCGAGACGGCGGCCCACAATGTCATCTGCGTGGCGCTGGAACAGTTGGCGCAAGGGCTGTCGGACACCCGCCACGCGGCGCTGTCCGGCGACATGGCCGGGCTTGCCGAACGGTCCGGGATGCTGGCGCGGCTGGCCTGGCAGGTCGGGCTGACCTCGCTGGCCGGGGTCGCCGCCGACGTGGCGGCCTGCGCGGAACGGCGCGACGGAATCGGGCTTTCCGCCACGCTGGCGCGGCTGATGCGGATCGGCAACCGCTCGCTGACCGAGATCTGGGACGAGGGGCGCGACCTCAGTTGAGCCGCAGGCGCGGATCGGTGGCGGCGCGGGCGCGGACCCATGCGGCCTCGGCCGCGAAATCATGGGGCACCTGCGCCGCGCTGCGCGACCCCGACAGCGACTTCGAGGCGAAGAAGTCGAAGCCGTAAAGGCCGAGGCTTTTCAGCGGCGCCCGCAGCAGCAGGTCGATCGCCATGATCCCGGTGCTGGGCGGCGCCCCGAGCCGGCGGGCAAGCGCATGGAAATCCGCCAGCGGATGCAGGTAAAAGCCGGGGCTGCGGGCGCTCGCCCAGTCCAGCCGCTTGCGCTTGGGCGACATCCACAGGATGCGCGCAGGGTCCAGCCGCCTGCGGTCCGACTCGGGCAACCGCACGGCCAGCGCCAGCCAGTCGGTGCGGGTTCCGTGGCTTTCGGCCGCGGTCATCGGTGCCCGGTTGATCCTGACCACCAGCCCCGCCGCGTCGATGGCGGCGCCATGGCCCTGCGCCGAAAGGGCACGGGCATTGCCGACCAGCGCGACCTGCTTGCCCCCGGCCGTTGCCAGCAGTCCGGTCTGCGGCACCGACAGCAGGGCGAGGGTGGCCTCGTCCCGCAGCGTCCGGGCAAGATAGAAGCGCAAGGGGATCATCGCGCGCCCCCGGATCGGCCCTGCGGCAGCGGCAATGCGGCAATCGCCGCATCCCCCGGCCTCCGGGCAGGATGGAGCCGCGGCCGGTTCATCGGGGCGCTTCCAGCAGGCGGCGATACACGGCGACAATGGCGCGGGCCTCGCCCTCAATGGCATGGTTGGCCTCGACATGGGCACGGGCGGCGCGGCCCGCGGCCTCACGGCCCGCATCGTCGGACAGCCAGCGCTCCAGCGCGGCGGCCAATGCCTCGACGTCCTCGCGCGGAACCAGCGTGCCGGTCTCGCCGTCCCGGATCAGCGTCTCATAGGCGCCGACACGGGCCGCGATCACCGGCACGCCGCTTGCCATCGCCTCCAGCGGGGTCAGGCCGAAGCCTTCCCACCGAGCGGGGGCGGCAAAGAGGTCGAGCGTCCGGTAAAGCCGCACCACGTCGTCCCACGGGATCTCGCCCAGAAAGCGGATGCGGTCGGCGATGCCGGCCGCCTGCGCCCTGGCCATCAGGTCATCGACAAAGGTGCGGTTGTCGGGGGTGATGCGGCCGCTGAAGACAAGCTGCGCCCTCGGGTGGCGGGGAAAGACCCGCAGCGCGGCCTCGATCAGCAGATCGACGCCCTTCTGCGCCCTGACCCGGCCGAAGCAGCCGATCAGCAGCGCCTTGGGGTCAAGCCCTATCTCGCGCCGCAGGGCAGCTTGGTCGGGAGCGGGATGGAAGACCCCGGTATCGACCCCGTGCAGGATCACCTCTGCCGGGCGTTCCAGATAGGAGGCCGCCTGCGGCGAGGTGGCGATCAGCGCATCCTGTTGCCGGATCAGCCAGCGGGTGAATCCGGTGTGCCGCCGCTGCGCCGCGCTGGTGAACAGCAGGCAGTAGCGGCGGCGCAGCAGGTGGCGCAGGACCAGCCCCAGCGCCATTTCCGTGTTCCGCCGCGCGTGCCAGACCCGCCAGCGGTTCCGGGGCAGGGTGGCGGCGCGCGCAAGCGAGACATGCGGCAGTCCGGGCGGCAATCCGGGGCCGGTCGCCACGATCCCGATCATGCGCGCCTGCACCGGGATCAGCCGCACCACGGTCGCCGTGACTCCCGACAGGCGCTGCTTGAGGTTCGGGGCCACCACCTCGATGTCGCGCGGCTCAGTCATCGGCGGCCTCGGGCGCCAGGCGGTAAAGCAGGGTCCCGACGACCAGCGGGGCCAGGAAGAACAGGAACAGCATCGCATAGGCCCCCGGCGCCGCAAAGGTCCCCGAGGCCGACTGGTGCAGCGGGCGGGAGGCGAATTGCATGATCCCCACGCCCCCGATCGAGACCATGTTGAGGAAGGTGACGCCCCGGCCCAGCAGATGCACCGGCAGGAACCCCCGCGCATGGGCCATGATCAGCGCGTAGTTGGTCCCTGTCAGCCCGACCAGCCCCAGCAGCGCCACCGCCAGAAGCAGGCTTTCCCCCGGCAGCAGCACCAGCCCCGCCAGCGCCGCGATGGACAGCGCG
Organism: Paracoccus sp. MC1854; assembly: GCF_014164635.1. Lineage (NCBI taxonomy): Bacteria > Pseudomonadati > Pseudomonadota > Alphaproteobacteria > Rhodobacterales > Paracoccaceae > Paracoccus > Paracoccus sp. MC1854. Next base: position 68,143 of record NZ_JACJFU010000011.1, read on the forward strand.
TGTCCCGCCATGACCGCGCCGCGCAACGAGCGGCAGAGCCGCACGAAGGGTCCCGCCATGAGGTTGCCGATCACCATGGCGATCCCCATGACCAGCGTGGCCCGCCCGATCATCGTGTCATCGGCGCCGAAGACGTCGCGCAGGTAGGGCGCGGCCCACAAGCCCCGGATCGCCGCCGACGAGGCGTAGCTGACCGCGAACAGCGGCAGCATCAGCCACAGCACCCGCAGCCCCAGGATCTGCAGGACGCTGCCCTTCGGCGCACCGTCCGCGTGATGCGGGTCGCGCACCACCAACCATTGCAGCAGCGCCACCGCCAGCGTCACCGCAGCCAGCAGCCACAGCGATTCGCGCCAGCCGATGGCGTGGATCAGCGTGACAAGCGGTGCCGCGCCGAGGATGTTGCCGGCCGAGCCGAGGCCCACGATCATCCCCGTCAGGCCCGCAAAGGCCGCGCGGGGATATTCATGGGCGATGATGTAATAGGCCGCCATCAGCGCCGGGGCGCAGCCCATCCCGATCAGCCCCATCGCCAGATGCAGGTGCCAGACCTCGCCGGCCAGGGCGAAGGCCGCGGCGCCACCGCCGCCCCCCAGCGCCAGAAAGGCGGCCGAGGTGCGGCGCGGGCCCAGGTGGTCCAGCGCCCAGCCGACCGGCATCTGCATCAGCGCGAACCCCAGGAACCACATCCCCGAGGACAGCGCGAGATCGCCGGGGCTTGCCCCCAGTTCCGCCTGCAGGGTCGAGCTGAGCACCGCAAGGAAGGCGCGGTAGAACTGGCTCAGCGTATAGCCGAGCGTCAGCGCGATCAGGCCGGCGTTCAGGATCAGGCGCATGGAGACTCCGGTTGAACGGCGGCGAAGCTGCGGCAGGCGGGCGGCGGTTGCAAGGGATCAGACCCGCCCCAGCGCCGCCGCCACCCACAGCGTGGCCTGCGAAAGCCGCCCCTGCCGGTAGAAGCCGCCGCGCCGCATCGCCTGCAGGCGGCACAAGGGGCTGGGGCCGTTCAGCGCCGCGAACCTGTCCAGCACGCAACGATTCTCGGGCGTCAGCCAATCCCTCAGCCGCTGCATCTCGCGCAGGTTCGCATGGCTCCAGTCCCGGTGCAGGCCCCTCAACATCCGCGTCAGGCTGGCCAGCCGTGCCACCGGGCCGTCATTGGCGCCCACGACGTTCCTGCCATGCTGGCGATACATCAGCGAGGGCGCGGGATCGTGGATGATCCGGCCTCCGACGCCGGTCACCAGTTGGTAAAGCCACCAGTCATGCATCACCACCCCGGCCGCCCCGATGGCCGCCCGGCGAGCCAGCGCGGCGCCCATCGGGTTCAGCACCGCCGTATTGCCGGGCACGAGGTTCTGGACCAGCGCATGCCGGAACGAGGGCGGGCTAACCGGCAGGCGCGACAGGCCCAGGGGGCGCAGCGCCTCGTCCCGGATCTCGACCCGGCTGCAGTAAAGCGCGGGTCCATCCGCCCCATCCAGGGCCCGCAGGGCGCGCGCGAGCTTGTCGGAATGCCAGACATCGTCCTGATCGGCCAGCGCGACAAAGCCCGGCTCGGCGGGCAGTTCTGCCAGCAGCGCCAGGAAATTGCCCGCTGCGCCTTTCCCCGGACCTTTCCTGACAGTGACGCGCCCACCCCATTCCCCAGCAAAGGCGGTCAGGATCTGCGGCCCTCCGTCGGTCGAGCCGTCGTCTCCCACCACCAGCCGCCACTCCACCCGTTGAGCCGCGATGCTGTCGAGCTGTTCACGCAGGAACCGCTCGCCCTGGTAAAGCGCCATCAGCACCGTGACGGGCGGTCCGGGTGGTGGCGCCTGCAAAGCCGGATCTGGCAGACAGCGCCGCACGTCTCAGGCGGGGGTGGCCGCAAGCCCGCGCGAGGGCGCCTCGCGCACCGGCAGGTGGATCAGCGCGGAGAAGGCTCCGACGCCGACGCCGACCCACCAGACCGTCGTGTAGTCGCCGTGGATGTCATAAAGCCGCCCGCCCAGCCAGACGCCCAGGAAAGACCCGATCTGGTGAGACAGGAAGACGAAGCCGTAAAGGGTCCCCATGTAGCGCAGCCCGTAGATATGGGCGACCAGCCCCGAGGTCAGCGGCACCGTCGCCAGCCACAGCGCCCCCATCGACAGCGAGAAGAACACCACCGTCGGCGGCGTGATCGGCGTCAGGATGAACCAGGCCGAGATCACCGTCCGCAGCGCGTAGATCCCCGCCAGCAGGTACTTGCGGGTGTATTTTTTCCCAAGCCATCCCGCCATGATCGAGCCGCCGATATTGGCCAGCCCGATCAGCGAAATCGCGATGGCCCCCAAGGCCGAGGTAGTGGTGATCCCCAGCGCGGCCAGCCCGCCGTCGGGCGCGATGGGGCCGCACATCTCGGTGATCATGGCCGGGAAATGGGCGGTGATGAAGCCGAGCTGGTAGCCGCAGGAAAAGAACCCGACGAAGATCATCAGGTAGCTCGGGTCGGTGAAGGCGCGGCGCAGCACCGTGCCCATGCCTTCTTCCAGTTCGTGGCGCGGCGCGGGCCGGCTGTTCCCCAGCATCGGCAGGAACAGCAGCACCGACAGGATCAGCACGGCAAAGACCATGAAGACCTGCTGCCAGGGCATGACGGCCAGCAGCCCCTCGGCCAGCGGCGCGCCGATGACCTGCCCGGCAGAACCCGCGGCAGTGGCGATTCCCAAGGCGAGGCTGCGGTTTTCGTCGCTCGCCGCGCGGCCGATCACGGCCAGCACGACGCCGAAGCCGGTGCCGGCGATGCCAAAGCCAACGGCGATTTCCCAGAACTGCATCGCTTCGGGCGTGGCCGCCACGGCCGTCATCAGCAGTCCCAGCGAATAGAGCGCAGCGCCGAGGATGATCGCCAGTCGGTCGCCCCAGCGTTCGGCCAAGGCCCCGAACAGCGGCTGGCCGAAGCCCCAGGCGAGGTTCTGGATGGCGATGGCCATGCTGAACTCCGCCCGCGGCCAGCCGAAGGTCTCGGCCACGGGGATCTGGAAGACGCCGAAGCTCGCCCTCAGCGCGAAGTTGATCATCAGGATCATGCAGCCGCCGATCAGGATCGGGGTGAACAGGCGGGACTGGCTGGCGGACATGGGGGACGCTCCTTGCGGATGGCGCAGATGACTACGGGCAGGGGCAGGGGTCAATGGACCCGCTCAGGCCCTCTGCCGAAGGTGGCGGGCGGCGGCAAGCCCCGCATGGTGGCCGGTGGCAAGGCAGGCGGTCAGCAGGTAGCCGCCGGTCGGCGCCTCCCAGTCCAGCATCTCTCCGGCAGCGAAGATCCCGGGCAGCGCCCGCAACTCGAGCCCGCGCGTCAGTGCAGTGGCCTCGATCCCGCCCGCCGAGGAGATGGCGCGTTCAAGCCCCATCGGCCCCGCATGCCGCAGTGGCAGCGCCTTGATCCGGGCCGCGAGCGTTGCCGCATCCACGGGCAGTGGCCGCCCCCATTCCAACAGCAGCGCCACCTTGACCGGGTCGCGCAGGGCGCGGCGCAGCCAGTTCCCGACCGACAGCCTGCCGCGCGGCCTTGCCAGCCGCGCGGCCAGCGCTCCGACGTCAAGATCGGGCATCAGGTCAACCCCGGCCTCTGCCCCATCCCGCAGGACGGCCGAGATTTCATAAACCGCGCCGCCCTCGATCCCGCCGCGGGTGATGACCCATTCGCCCCGGCTGTCCAGATCGCCCGCCGACAGCCGCGTGCCCTTGACCGCGGCGCCCTGCAGCGGGGTCATCGCCGGCGACCAGTCCACGCGAAACCCCATGTTCGCGGGCCGGAACGGCGCCACCCCGGCGCCGACCTCGCGCAGCCATGGCACCCAGGCGGCGTCGGACCCCAATCGCGGCCAGCTTGCGCCCCCCAAGGCCAGCACTGTCACCCCCGCGCGGATGGTGCGCGGCCCTTCCGGCGTGTCGAAGGCCAGTCCGCCCCCGAACCCCGTCCATCGCCAGCGCGTCCGCAGGGTCACCTTCTGCCCGCCCAGACGTGCCAGCCAGGCCCGCAGCAGCGGCGAGGCCTTCATGCGGATCGGGAACACCCGCCCCGTCGAGCCGGTGAACAGCTCCACCCCCAGCCCGCGCGCCCAGTCCATGACCTCGGCGGGACCGAACCCCGCCACGATCGCCCGCAGTTCTTCTTCGCCGAAATATCCTGGGGGAGCGCCCGGCACGGGCGCGGGGGCAACGCCCCCCTGCAACCGCGCTACGAACGCCTGCGCCGGTTCGTCCTTGGTCAGGTTCAGCCCCGACTTCCCCGCCATCAGGAACTTGCGCGCGGGCGAGGGCATCGCCTCGGCGATCACCACCGGATGCCCGGCCGCCGACAGCACCTCGGCTGCCATCAGTCCGGCAGGCCCCGCGCCGATCACCAGCGCCGGAACCTCCTCGATCACCGGCGTCCCCGCGGCATCATCGCCAGCCGGATCAGCGCCCGTTCCATCACCGCCATCGCCGGCGCGCGAGAGGAGGACCGCAGCACCAGGTCCGTGTCGATCAGGTGATGCAGCGCATCCTCCAGGGCCCGCATGCCCCAAGCCTGCGCCTGACGCGCCATGCGGTCGCGCCGCGGCCCGAAGACCGGTGGCCGCAGCCGCCCGATCCCCGCTGCAGGCCCTCCGGGGTCCGAGGCTGCCGCGTGCAGCGCCCGGAAATGCCGCAGGGCCGCGATGCAGATCGTGACCGGCACGATGCCCTGAGTCTCGACCCGGCGCATCAGCGCCGCCATGCTGTCCGAGCGGCCCTCCGCCACCGCCTCGATCAACTCGTCCACGTCGGCCTCGACCGTGGCGGGGGCCAGCGCCGCAATCTCGTCGGGCGTCAGCGGGCTGTCGTCGCCGTGCTTGTAAAGCCCGATCTTTTCCACCGTCTGGCGGAAGTCGCCCGGGTCGAGCGCACGGGCCAGCGCCGTGAGGTCGCGCATCGACGTCGGCGGCACGGCGCGCAGTCCGGCGTCAGCCAGCCAGCGCGCGATCTCCTCCTCGCCGGGCGGATCGTCGTAGATGGGGGCGGTCACGGCCGCCTTGTGCGGCTCAAAGAGCTTGCGCAGCGCCGAGGTTTTCCCCAGTCCCCCGGCCGTCACCACGATCACCGCGTCGCCATGCGCCCAGGCGTCCAGCGCGGCGGCGATGGCGAGGGCGGCGGTATCATTCGCCTCCTCGACCAACACCACGCGCGGGCCCGGGAAGAAGCCCACCGCCTTGATCTCGTCCATCAGCGCCGCCGCGTCCTTGCGCAGATCGGCCCCCGAAAGCCGGGTCAGCCGCATCTCGGCCTCGGCATCGGGGCCGGTCAGCGCGGCCACCGCCTCGGCCCGCTTCAGCGCCACGCGCATGGCGTCCTGGCCGTAGATCAGCAGCGCGGGCCGGGTCGGATCGGGGCGCGCGAGATAGCGCGCGATCTCGGCGCCCTTGAGGATCATCGGCTTGCAGGCACTGTCGCCAGCAGCCGCGTCACCACCTGGTCGGCCAGCATCACCGCCAGCCGGTTCCGCGCGTCCTGCTCGGCGGCGTTCGTCGCGATCACCGTGCCGACGGTCGAGTGGCTGGAGAAATTGCTGACCTCGCCCTGCGCCACTACCGCGCCGGTCGCGCTGTCGGTCAGGGCATAGGCGGCGGTGCCGTTCAGCGAATAGCGCGTCGTCACCTCGTCCGGCGTGATCGCCTGCGACACCGTCGCGATCCGCAGCGCATAGGAAAGCTCATAGCGGACGGCCTGTTCAGGGCCGAGCCGTTCGGTCAGCCGGCGCAGAAAGGCATAATCGTCGGCGGTCTGCGGATCGGCGACGCGGACCTGCCCCTGCAGCCGGGTGCCCGCGCCGCCCGGAGCGTAAACCGGCTCGAACCCGCAGCCCGTGAGCGCCAGAGCCGCAAGCAGCGCGAGCCTACGCGACCACATTGACGATCCGCCCCGGCACGACGATCAGCTTTCTCGGCGCCTGGCCGTTCAGGAACCGCTGCACGGTCTCGTCGGCCAGCACGGCCTGCTCGACCTCGGCCTGGCCCATGTCGGCGGGCACGGTGATCTCGCCCCGCCGCTTGCCGTTGATCTGGATGGGCAGCGTGACGGACGCGCTTTGCAGCAGGCCCGGATCAGCCTTGGGCCAGGGCGCATCGACCAGCAGCCCCTCGCCGCCCCCCAGCGCCCAGACATCCTCGGCCAGATGCGGGACCATCGGCCCCATCAGCGCGGCCATGATCCGCAGGACGGCGCGCTTCGGCTCGCCCGAGGCAGAAGACTTGGAAACGGCGTTCGCGAGTTCATAGACCTTGGCCACGGCCTTGTTGAAGGTAAAGCCCTCGATCGAGCGCGTCACCTCGTCGATGGCGCGATGGGCGGCGCGCAGCAGCTCCGGGTCCTCACGGTCCTCGCTGCCCTTGTCCTCGGCCAGCCGGTGGACGCGGGACAGGAACTTGGCGGCGGCCTCGGCCCCGGCCGAGGTCCATTCCACGTCACGCTCGGGCGGGCTGTCCGACAGCATGAACCAGCGCGCGGTATCGGCGCCGAAGCTTTTCACGATGTTCACCGGGTCCACGACGTTCTTCTTGGACTTGGACATCTTGGCGGAGGGGATGACGTCGAGTTGTTCACCGGTGATGCGCAGGAAAACCCCGTTCTCACGACGCTCTACTTCCTCAGGAAGATAGTAGGTAGGTCGGTAAGGTTTAGCCTCGGCATCTTCCTGATCGGCTGCCAGACCCGTGCCGAAGATTGGTGCCCCTTTGGGCCGATCGACGTAGATCTCGTGCGTCACCATCCCTTGGGTGAACAGCGCATCGAACGGCTCCTTCGCCGTTTCCGGCAGATACCCGGTCTTCACCATCGCCCGGGCGAAGAAGCGGGAATAAAGCAGATGCAGGATCGCGTGCTCGATGCCGCCGATATACTGGTTCACGTTCATCCAGTAATCGGCGTCCTCGCGCACCGTGGGCGTCAGTGCGTGGGGCGCGGTGAAGCGGGCGTAATACCAGGACGAATCGACGAATGTGTCCATCGTGTCGGTTTCCCGCCGCGCCTGCCCGCCGCATTTCGGACAGGTTGCCTGCCGCCATGTCGGATGGCGGTCCAGCGGGTTGCCGGGCACGTCGAAGCTGACGTCGCGCGGCAGCAGGATCGGCAGATTTTCCTTGGCCTCGGGGACCGTGCCGCAGGTCGCGCAATGAACGACCGGGATCGGGCAGCCCCAGTAGCGCTGGCGCGAGATGCCCCAGTCGCGCAGACGGTATTTCGTGACGGCCTCGCCCCAGCCCGATGCCTCGGCATGGGCGATGGCGGCGTCCACGGCGGCCTCTCCGGTCTGGTCGCCGGGGCCGGCGAAGCCGCGGACATAGGTGACGGCTTCGGATTTCAGCGGGACATAAGGCTCATCGCCCACCAGCGCGTCGGCGTCCTCGATGCTCATCCCCGGCTTGCCGAAGGTGGCCCGGATCGGCAGTCCGTATTTCACCGCGAAGTCATGGTCGCGCCCGTCATGCGCGGGCGAGCCGAAGATCGCTCCCGTACCGTAGTCCATCAGCACGAAGTTCGCGATCCAGACCGGCAGTTCCCGATCCGGGTCCAGCGGATGGCGGACGCGCAGGCCGGTGTCGATGCCCAGCTTCTCGGCCTTCTCCAGCGCCTCCTCGGAGGTCCCGATCTTGCGCGCTTCGGCGGCGAAGGCATCCAGCCGCTCGTCCCCGGCCTCAAGCGCCTTCGCCAAAGGATGGTCAGGTGACAGCGCCACGAAGCTTGCCCCCAGCAGCGTGTCGGGGCGGGTGGTGTAGACCTCGATCCGGTCGAAGCCCTCGGGCGCGTTCACCGTCTCGAAACGGAACTGCAACCCGCGAGACCGCCCGATCCAGTTGGCCTGCATCAGCCGGACCTTTTCCGGCCAGCCCTTGAGCGTGTCGAGGGCCGAAAGCAGTTCCTCGGAGTAATCCGAGATGCGGAAGAACCACTGCGTCAGTTCCCGCCGCTCGACCGGGGCGTTGGACCGCCAGCCCTTGCCGTCGATCACCTGCTCGTTGGCCAGCACCGTCATGTCCACCGGGTCCCAATTGACCACGGCGTTCTTGCGATAGATCAGCCCGGCATCCAGAAAATCCAAGAACAGCGCCTGCTGCTGGGCGACGTAATCGTCGTCGCAGGTGGCGAACTCGCGGCTCCAGTCGATCGACAGGCCAAGCGGTTTCAACTGGTCGCGCATGGTGGCGATGTTGCCATAGGTCCAGTCGCGCGGATGGCCGCCCTGTTCCATCGCGGCGTTCTCGGCCGGCATCCCGAAGGCGTCCCAGCCCATCGGGTGCAGCACGCTGAAGCCTTGTGCGCGTTTATACCGCGCCACCACGTCGCCCATCGTGTAGTTGCGGACATGGCCCATGTGGATGCGCCCCGACGGATAGGGGAACATCTCCAGCACGTAATACTTGGGCCGCTCGTCCCGGACGGCGCGGAAGCTTCCGGCCGATTCCCACGCCTCTTGCCAGCGCTTTTCGCTATGGGCGGGATCATAGGGCATGGCGGGACTCCGGGCGGTGAAATGCCCGACGGGTTTAGCCCTGCAAGGGGGACAGGTCCAGCGGCTTACAATTGCCCGTCGCGGACGCGCAGCTGCCGGGCACGGGTCAGGATCGCGTCCTCGACCGCCCGCACCGTGTCGGGCGCGACCGCCGCGCCGCCCGTCCCCTGCAGCGCGACCTTGAGGCTGCGCGCATCCAGCGCCGGGTCCGAGACCTTGATCGTCGCGCGGTAAGCCCGGCCCCCGCCCGGCGGCGTGCCGTAGCCGGTCACAATCACCCCGGTGAAGGGGTCGATCGACTGGATCGGCAGGAAGTTCAGCACCTCGAGGCTCGCGTTCCACAGATAGCGGTTAACGGCGACGGCCGTGTTGGTGTCGGTTCGGTTGCCGAACACGTCCCAGATCGTGTTGGTCTCGTTGCGCATGTCGGGATCGACGGGTGCGGCGGCGGTCCGGGCCCGGTTTCCGCCGGCCCCACAGGCGGCAAGCGCGGCGCAAAGCGTGATCGCGGTCGCCAGCGTCGCGGCGCGTGCGGTCTTCATGGGCGTCCCCCGTTCCTCGGCTTGGCCCTGCTTTAGCGCGGATCGTGGCGTTGCCACAAGTCGCCAGCTTCGCGGGTCCGCAGGCCTTGGGCGGCACCTTGTCCTTTCCGGCAGGATGACTGTGGCCGGGGTGCATCACAGCCATGCCGAAAAGCCTCGGAAGGGGGTAAGTCGTTGCATCGCAAGGGTGGAAGGGGGAACAAGATGCTCACACCCAGGGTGGTTCATGCCGCCTTGGGGACGAATGAGACAAGAGGGAACGGAATCATGAAAAAGGCTCTTCTCGCCACGACCGCAGTGATGCTGTCCGCTGGCGTCGCGGCTGCCGACGTGACGATCTCGGGCTACGGCCGGACCGGCGTGATCTATTACGAAGACGGTATCCAGACGGTCGGCAACAATGACTCGCAGGTCATCTCGCGCCTGCGGATGAACCTCGACGCGACGACCGAAACCGACGGCGGTCTGGAATTCGGCGGCCGCCTCCGGCTGCAGTGGGACCAGGGCAACGCCACCCGCGGCGAAAACGCCTCGACCAACGCCGGCAAGCTGTGGATCACCACCCAGGGCCTCACCGTCGAGATCGGCAACGTCGACACCGCGATGGACACCGTCGGCCTGGTCTATGCGACGGAACTCGGCTATACCGACCGTTCGGTCGGCGGCAACCCGCTGGGCGCCTTCTTCGCCTATGAAAGCTCGCCCTATGCCGATGATGACCGGCTGGGGATCGGCCTGCGCTATTCGTTTGACGCGCTGACGGTCCGCGCCTCCTATGTCGACCCGAGCCAGTCGGGCGCTGCGGAAGCCACCGACGGAATCGATCCGGATACCGGCCTTCCGATTGAGCTCAACCAGAAGGAAGAGCTCAGCATCGGCGCCGACTACAAGTGGAACGATCGCTTGGAACTGTCGGCTGCCGCGTCGATGAACGCCGCCGGCTGGGACGATCACGACGTCTTCTTCGTCGGGGCCCGCTACGCGGTCATGGAAAACGCCCGCATCGGCCTGAACTTCTATGACAACGGCGATGTCGGCGGCATCGTCGGCACCGACACCAGCAATGCGGACTTCGTGAACGTCATCGACGACCTGGGCAACACCGTCACCCTGTATGGCGACTACACCCTGGCCGACGGCCTGACCAACATCGAAGCCTATGTCGCCAACAACGACGGCGACTGGTCGCAGAAAGAAACCGATATCGCTCTGGGTATCGGCGTCAACTACGACCTCGGCGGTGCCCGTCTGGGCGCGTCGCTGCAGCGCGACTATCAGGAGCGCGTGTCCGCCGACATGGGTGTTCGCTTCAACTTCTGATCCGCTACCGGATCGTAAACTGGAAAGAGCGGGCCTTGCGCCCGCTCTTTTCATTTGCGACCCCCTGATCGCAGGAGGGACGGTGATGAGCCTTGGCGAAATCAGGCAGCGCATTGCAGCGGCGGCGGCAGAGGCGGGCCGCGATCCGGCGGGGGTGACGCTGGTCGCGGTCAGCAAGCTGCAACCCGATGACCGGGTGCGGACGGCGCTGGACGCCGGGCAGCGGGTATTCGGCGAGAATTACGTGCAGGAGGCGCAGCGGAAATGGCCCGCGCTGCGCGAGGGGCGGCAGGGGATCGAGCTGCACCTGATCGGGCCGCTGCAGTCCAACAAGGCCCGCGCCGCGGTCGAGACCTTTGACGCGATCCACAGCCTCGACCGGCCCTCGCTGGCCAGGCGGCTGGGGCGGATCGTGCAGGAGCTTGGCCGCGCGCCCCGGCTGTTCGTGCAGGTCAACACCGGCGACGAGCCGCAGAAGGCCGGCATCCCGCCTGCAGAGGCGGACACGTTCATCGCCATGTGCCGGGGCCTCGACCTGCCGCTTGCGGGCTGCATGTGCATTCCCCCGGATGAAGAAGATCCCGCACCGCATTTCCGCCTGCTGCGGGACATTGCCGGCCGGAACGGCCTTTCGGACCTGTCGATGGGAATGAGCGGCGATTTCGAGACCGCCATTGCCGAGGGCGCGACCCATGTCCGGATCGGCAGCGCCATCTTCGGCGCAAGGCCCGCAGGCACGGACGGCTGAGGCGACTGGTCCGACGACGGCGCGCCACGGAAGGATTGTCAGGCACGGGCAGCCGCAGTCCGGGCTTCGCTGCCGCGCCCGCGCAAGGGCGTGGCTGCCGGCCTGCCGACAGGAATCGGGACGGCGGCATGAAGGCTTGGAACGGGCATTGGAAATCGCCCCGCCCGGCGGCTCCGCATTCGCGCGCACCAACGAGGCGAAACAGATGAAAGGCCGTGCACTTGAAAGGCACGGCTGAAGCAGGCAGCCTGAGGAAGCGATTGAGGCCCGCCGGTTTGTAGCGCAGTAAGCGTCGGCCGCAGGAGGGCGTTCATGGGCTATGGCAGGGGGCTCTCCGAGCCGTGCCTGCATCATCTTCAATCTTGGAGGCCAGCCTCCTTGGTTCTTGCTGCCGCCTCGTTTGGCCCGAAACCGGTAGGTCGCATCCTTTCTCGGATAGATGGCCCCGAGGCATCAGCCCGGCTCATCCGCATCCCCCTTGCCGCGTCGAGTCATGAAGGCCCAGAAAGGGGTCTTTCTCAGGCGCCTGCGGCCGCGCGCAGGGGACGGTTGATCGCGTCCTCCGCATCCCGCCCTGCAAGCGGCAGGGGCATGTCGCCCGGCAACCCGCCTGCCACCACGGGAACGAACTGCACCATGCGGCGACCGGCGGACAGTGGGCGCACCCGCCAGGACAGGATCACGCGGTCGGGTCCCGCGATGGCGCCCTGCAGCGGACCCTCGGCCCGTTCCGATCCCAGAGCCGCGTACAGGCTGTGATAACCGGGGCTGTCTGCCGCGATCCGCCGCCACAACTCGAGATAGCCGCGCAGGCTGTCGGCGGCCTTCGGACCCCATGTGCCGTCAAACGCCCGGTTGGCACCGAGCACCCGGCCATCCGCGTCGAAGATGGCAACCGCCGCGTCGATGCCGTTGAGGATCTCGGCCCCCAGCGACAGTTCGGCCCTGAAGCGGCGGGTCATCGCGATCTCACCCGTGATGTCCTCGAACAGGAAGGCGATGGCGCCGTCGGGATGGGGGCGGCCGGTCACGCGATAGGTCTGGCCGCCGGGAAGCGACCAGGTCTCGACATGGCGGCCCGAGGCGGCCTCGGCCTCGAGCGTGGCGATGCTGTTGCGCCAACTGGGATAATCCTTGGGTTCGGGCACCATCCGCAATTCGCGCAACCCGTCCACCAACGCGTAAAGCGTCGGTCGGGCGGTCAGAAAGCCGATGGAAAGGCCCGTCAGGTCCATCAGCGCCGGATTGAACAGTTGCAACCGCCGGTCGCGGTCGAAGATCGCAAGGCCGGTGGGCAGGTCGGCGAAGGTCTTGGTCAACGTCTGCACGAACTCGCGCAAGCTACGCTCGGCCCGCACGGCATTGTCGGCGGGCACCGCGAAGATCGTGCGGTGACCGTTGCCCGGCTGCAGGTGGCAATCGAACCAGCGCATCTGGTCGTCGCCTCCGATCTGCGCGCGGGGGGTGCCGCCCGTTTCCTGCGGCAGGGTGAACAGGCGCGGCAGCGGCCAGCGCACCTCGCCGGTCAACTGCGCCTCGGCCTCGGCCAGATAGGCGGCGTTGGCCCAGGTGACGGCGCCTTCCGCATTCTCGCGCCAGATCAGCACCGGGGCGCGGTCGACCGATTCACGCAAGACCTCAAGCTCGTCCTCCATGGCGGCGAGCGAGTGGGAATTGACGGCGATCGCCGCGTGTTCCAGCCGGGGGTCCACGACCTCGACCCGGGTCAGGCCGTCACCCAGGTCCTGCAGCGTCAGCCGCAGGACCGACATGCCCGCGCCGCCCAGCGTGGCCGTGCCCTCGGCCGCCGCCACATCCAGCAGCCGCTGGGGATCATCGAAACGCTGGCAGAGCCAGAGCCAGAGCTTCTGCCAATCGCCTTCGCCTGGCAGCACGTCAAGAAGGGTGCGCGCCGAGCCGGTCGCGTCGGTCAGCTGGCGGTTGCGGAACAGAAAGGCTATCGGCTCGGCCTCGGGGCGGGCGCGCGTCCCCGCGCGGGGCGAGTGCCGGGGACCGCCGATCCGATGTGCCAGCGCAAGCCCGATGAGAACCGAGACCACCCCTGCCGCAAGGGCCATCATCACCGTGATCGCGTCGTCCATGGCCGCCTTCTGCGTCTGTTCGGCGACCCTGCTAGCATCCTCCGCCTTAACCAAGGGTTAAGCCGCGAGCCCCATGCGTTCAATCGGTGATTGTCGGATTGGGACCAAGCGCCGCACGGTCATCGGCGAGAATCGCGTCTTCGGGCCAAGACACCCGTGCCACGGCACCGTCCCGGTTGAAGAAGGCCACCGTCCCGCCGCTGCGTTCCAAAAGCGTGCGGGCGATGAACAGACCAAGCCCCATGCCTTCGTAGGGACCCGCCGCCGATCCCGCCTTGCGGGTGGAAAGATAGGGTTCGCCCAAGCGGCCCAGCAGATGCGGAGGGTAGCCGGGACCGTCGTCACGGATCTCGACGGTGATCCGCCCGCGCGCGCGGCTGGCGTTGATCTCGACCTGGGCGGCGGCGAAATCGACGGCATTCTGGATCAGGTTGCGGATCGCATGGATCAGCCCCGCATCGCGCTGGACGGCAAGCGCGCCGGCCGCGCCCAGATCCATCGCGATCCGCACGCCGCGCTGGCTGTGGGGACCTGCGGCCTCGCCCAGCACGTCGGCCAAGGGCGCCGAATGCAGCAGCAGGTCGTCCTTTCCCGCGCGGCCCATCCCGCGCAGGATGTCGCGGCAGCGGTCCACCGAGCGGCGCAGTTCGGCGAGGTCGGCGGCGATCTCGGGGCGGTCGGCGAACTCGTCGGCCAATTCCCCCGCGATCAGCTTGATGGTGGCCAGGGGCGTGCCCATCTCGTGCGCCGCCGCGGCGACCACACCGCCCAGATGCTGCAGCCGCTGTTCTCGGGCAAGCCCCATCTGCGTGGCCGCCAGCGCGTCCGAGGTCGCGCGAAGGTCGGCCGAGACGCCATAAACGCAGAGCGCAAAGAAGGCCCCGCCGATGAACAGCTCAAGCACCCGGCCGACATGCAAGGCGATCTCGGGGCGCGGGGCCATGTCGGGCAGGAAGGTCAGCGGCACCGCCAGCGCCGTCATCGCAATCAGCATGGCCGTCGTGGCCACGGCGAGCGCAAGGATGTGGCGCAACGGCAGCACCGTCGCGCCGATGGTCAGGGGCGCCAGCACGAACAGGGCGAAGGGGTTGCCGATGCCGCCGGTCAGCGTCAGCAGCGCCCCCGTCTGCAGCGTGTCGAAGACAAGCTGCGCCAGCGCATGGCGCGCGTCGACAGGCCGGCTTCGCGCCGTCAGCAGCAGATTCATCGCGATCGCCGCCGCCAGCACCAGCAGGACCGCCATCAACGGGAAACGCGCCCCCAGTCCCCAGGCGCCCGCCGCCGCGGCCGCCTGGCCTGCCAGCGCGATCCAGCGCGCGGTGATCAGGCGCCGGGGCCGGATGGGACCGGCGCCGGCCAGCCGCCGCAGCCCTGGCCGGGCGGCACCGGGCAAAGGCTCGTGGCGCCCTTGGGACTTCGGTGGCATGATGTCGCCCTCGCCTTGGTGGTCCGCGCTTGATAGCCACCGGAACGCGACGCGGCAATGAAGAGGATCGACCCATGACGGAACGCCGATTGATGATGCTGGGGCTTCTTGCCACGGTGCTGGTGCTGCTGACTGGATGGCTGTGGCTGCGTCCGGCATCGGGAGATCAGTTTGCGCAGTGCCGCCGTTCGAACGTGGCCGGCGGCATCGAAGCGCTGGGTGGCAGCTTCATCCTGACGGATGAGAACGGCGCGCGGGTGACGGATGCCCAGGTTTTCGACCGGCCCTCGATCTTCTACATGGGCTATACTTATTGCCCGGATGTCTGCCCGATGGACTCGGCGCGCAATGCCGGCGCCGCGGATATCCTGAGCGAGCGGGGAATGTCGGTGAAGCCGGTGTTCATGTCGGTCGATCCCGCCCGCGACACCCCCGAACAATTGCGCGACTTCACCGATGCGATGCACCCCGACATGCTGGGAATTACCGGCAGCGTCGAGGAGGTGACGGCAGTCAGCCGCGCCTGGCGCGGGTATTTCCGTCTGAACGATGAAGAAGACAAGGAGAGCTATCTGGTTGATCATACGACAAACAGCTTTCTTGTTCTTCCCGGCCATGGCACGGTCGAGTTCTTTACCCGCGATACCAGCCCGGAGCAGATGGCCGATCAAATTGCCTGTTTTGTCGAGGCGGCCTGATCCGGTTGCTGGATCGGCAGGATACGGATCATGAAAACGGCCATTGCAGCGAGATCAGGATGAACGCAGAGAATACGACCGGCATTGGCGACGATCCCAGCCTTCTGCTGGTCGATGACGACGAGGTTTTCGTGACCCGGCTTGCCCGGGCAATGGAACGGCGCGGATTTCGCACGGAAATTGCGACCAGCGTGGAAGTTGCGCGCCACAAGGTGGCGGCCCGCGCGCCCGCCTATGCCGTTGTGGATCTGCGACTTGAGGATGGCAGCGGCCTGGATGTGGTGGACGCGCTGCGTTCCCGGCGCGAGGATTGCCGCATTGTCGTGCTGACGGGATATGGCGCGATTGCGACCGCCGTTGCGGCGGTCAAGATGGGCGCGGCCGATTACCTGTCAAAGCCCGCCGATGCCGATGAAGTGACCGCGGCGCTGCTGGCACAGGCCTCGGCACTGCCGCCTCCGTCTGAAAACCCGATGTCCGCCGACCGGGTGCGTTGGGAACATATCCAGCGCGTGTTCGAGCAATGCGACCGCAATGTTAGTGAAACGGCGCGGCGGCTGCATATGCATCGCCGGACATTGCAGAGAATTTTGGCCAAGCGCGGGCCGCGCTGAATATTGCAGTTGCGCGGAGAAACGTTATTTGTCATTCAGTGCTCCGCATTTCGCGCGAAAGGAATGGAATTTGGAACTCGACGTGGACTCGATGTCGCTGGAAGATCTGCGGGCGCTTCGCACCCAGATCGACAAGGCGATCAGTTCTTACGAAACCCGCCGCCGGAAAGAAGCCATGGCCGCGCTTGAGCGGACCGCCCGTGATATGGGGTTCAACCTGTCCGAACTGACAGGCGCCGGGGGCCGCGGCCGCCGTGGCGCCGCGGCGGCCAACGAAGGCCAGCCCAAATACGCTCACCCCGACGATCCCAACCAGACATGGTCGGGCCGCGGCCGGCGCCCGCGCTGGGTGATCGAGCAGATCGAGGCGGGCAGGTCGCTGGAAGACCTGCTGGCCTGACAGGACGCCGCGCCGGGGTCAGCCGTCCAGGCGGGCGGTCAGCGCGGCGAAGCGATCCAGAAAAGCTGCGCGCGTCTCGACAGGCGGGCGCAGCCTGATCCTCAGCCCGTCCGTGGTCGCGCCACGGCGCAGAGGAAACAGGCGGTCGGCCTCGGCCGGGGTGAAGCCCGCGATCTCGACCGCCTCGAGCCGGGCAGAGATCCGGTCGGCCCGCTTGATCTGCGCCTTGACCGGCGCCGGGATCGCCGCCGGCAGGCCGAAGCGGCGGTGGATCGCGGCGGCGAGGCGGGTGTCCATCTCGCGGTATCCCGGACCCAGCGCCGCCTTGACCGGCGAGATCATGTCCCCGATCACATATTCCGGCGCGTCATGCAGCAGCGCCGCAAGCTGCCATTGCGGCGCGATGCCGGGGTTGAGACGGGACAGGATCTCCTCGACCAGCAGCGAATGCTCGGCCACTGTATAGGCCCAGTCGCCGCGGGTCTGGCCGTTCCAGCGCGCCACAAAGGCAAGCCCGTGGGCGATGTCGCCGATCTCGACATCCATCGGCGTCGGGTCCAGCAGGTCCAGCCTGCGGCCCGACAGCATCCGCTGCCATGCCCTTGCACGCGCCATCAGCGGCTCTCCCGCAAAGGGATGGAAAAAGGCCGCCCCACGCAGGGCGGCCCGGTCAGGCGATTACGGCGCATGGCTCAGGACAGGGGCTGGCCCTGCGGGCGTTCGGCGCCCGACTGCGCCTCGGCCTGCGCCCGGCGCGCGGCCTCCTGCCGGTAAAGCGCCACAAAGTCGATCGGGTCGAGGTTGAAGGGCGGGAAGCCGCCGTCGCGGGTCACGTCCGACAGGATGCGGCGGACAAAGGGGAACAGCATCCGCGGGCATTCGATCATCAGGAAGGGGTGCATCTGCTCCTCCGGCACGCCCTCGATGTGGAAGACGCCGGCATAGTCCAGTTCGCACAGGAACAGCTTGGCCTTGTCCGAGGCGTTCTGCGAGGTCACGCGATACTTGCAGATCACCTCGTACTGATGCTCGACCTGACGCTTGCGGGCGTCGAGGCTGACCTGCACCTGGATCTCGGGCGAGACATCGCCGCCGAGGCCCTTCTGCGCGACGATGTTCTCGAAGGACAGGTCGCGGGTGAACTGGGCCAGGATGTTCAGGCGGACAGCGGGCTGGCCGGGCTGGGCCTGCGGGGTGGCTGCGCCGGAGGCGGCGCCGTTCGTGGTCTCGTCAGTCATCTTCCATCCTCGCGTCAGCGGTTCCTGCGCCTGTTAGCATCGCGGCCGCCCCCGCTCAATGCTGCGTCCAGCCGGAAGGGCGGCGCGTTCCGCGCGGCGGCAGCGCGGGCGGCGGCCCGTCCGGGTCTTCGTCCTCGACCACGGCATATTCGGCGTCGATCACCATGGGCCGGCCCCGCGGGGTGCCGTGGCGGCCGGTGCCGAAGCCCGCCTGCGTGACCCGCACCCTGCGGCCGAGCGTCCGCAGCACGAGTCCCCGCACCGGCGGGATCAGCAGCAGTATGCCGAGCGCGTCGGTGAAGAAGCCCGGCAGCACCAGCAGCCCGCCCGCCAGCATGATCAGCGCGCCATGGGCGAGGGGCTGGCCGGGGTCGCGGAACTCCTCGACCGCGCGCTGCAGGTCGGCCATCGCAGCCGCCCCTTGCCGGCGCATCACCCAGATGCCAAGGACCGCCGACAACAGCACCCACAGGATGGTCGCGCCGACCCCGATCTCGCCGCCGATCTGGATGAAGAGCGCGATCTCGAGGATCGGCCACATGACGAACAGGATCAGGAACCACATCGTTGAACCTCGTGATCGGCCCGCAACTGGACTTGGCGGGTTCTGCCACCTACATAATCAGACGTTCAGATCAGACCAGACCTAACGCCAGGGGCGCACGCGGATAATGTCGAATACGATGCTACAGATCATCGTGCTGGGGGCCATCGCCGTCTTTCTCATCATGCGCCTGCGGAATGTCCTCGGCACACGCGAGGGGTTCGAGCGTCCGCCGCAGCCGATCCAGGCCAGCCGGCCCACCCCCGTGGCGGCGCCCGCGCCCGAGGAAAGCGACGTGCTGGACCATGCCGAGCCCGGCACCCCCGCCGCCGAGGCGCTGACCGCGATGCAGCGGGCCGAGCCGTCCTTTGCCGTGGGCCCCTTCCTTGCCGGCGCCCGTCAGGCCTACGAGATGATCCTGACCGCCTTCGAGCGCGGCGACCTGTCCGAGGTCCGCCCCTTCCTTGCCCCGCAGGTGGCCGAGGCCTTCGAGGGAGTGATCCAGCAGCGGCAGGCGCAGGGCATCCGCACCGAGGTGCAGTATCTCGGCACCCGCGAGACCGGTCTGCAGGGGGCGAGCTTCGATCCGCAAAGCGGCACCGGCGAGATTTCCGTCCGCTTCGTGGGCGAGCTGATCGCTGTCCATCGCGATGCCGCGGGCAATGTGGTCGAGGGCGATCCCAAGGCCGCGCGCAAGCAGCGCGACGTCTGGACCTTTGCTCGCCGGATGGGTCAGGACGACCCGAACTGGCAACTGGTCGCGACCGCCTGAGATGTCCCGCCGCCGCGGCCGGGGCGGGTTGTCCGAGGATGACAAGGCGCTGTGGGCACAAGTCGCGCGCAGCGTGACCCCCATGGCCGCGACCGAGCGGCGGCGGATCGTGGCGCCGCCCCTTGAACCCGCGCCGCCTGCGCTCACGGCACCCGCGCCGCGCCCCGCCGCCCTGCCTCAGAACTTCAGCCTCGGGCGGGACCGGCCATCGCCGCCGGTCCATGTCGCCGTCGTGCCCTCCACGGCCGAGCGGCTCGCCGCGCAGCCGCTGCGGATGGACGCCAAGACCCACCGCACGCTGACGCGCGGCAAGATGCGGCCGGATGCGCGGATCGACCTGCACGGGATGACCCTGGCGGTGGCCAAGGCGGAACTGACCGGCTTCATCCTGGGCGCGCAGGCGGTGGGCCACCGGCTGGTGCTGGTCATCACCGGCAAGGGCAGGGGCGACCACGGGCCGCTGCCCTTCCGTTCGGGCGCACTGCGCCACGAGGTGCCGCACTGGCTGCAGATGGCGCCGGTTTCGCCTGCCGTGCTGCAGGTCGTCCCGGCCCATGTCCGCCATGGCGGCGGCGGGGCCTATTACGTCTGGCTGCGCCGCCCACGGGGGGGCAGGCGCGCCTTAACCCTTTCGTAACCTTTGCATATCCGCCCCGCTGATTCGCGGCTAGGAAGGTCCGGCGGCCGTTGCCGCGTTCTGACCGGGGCTTCCGCATGCTCGTCCTGCTTTCGCTTGCCAGCGTGATGATGCTGGCCTTCGCCTTCGACCTGACCTCGGACGGCGGGGATGATCAGGACGATCAGGATGATCCCGCAGCCGAGCCGGACCTGCCCGAACCCGGACCCGAGCCGATCACCGGTTCGGATGCCGGCGAATGGCTGGAAGGATTCGAGCGCGACGACTGCATCGACGGGGCGGGGGGCGACGACGACATCCGGGCGGGCAGCGGCCATGACCTCGTGTCGGGCGGCGACGGCGACGACGTGATCCATGGCGATTACGCGCTGGACAGTTTCGGCAACGACACCCTGCTGGGCGGTGCGGGCCACGATCTGCTGGCCGGGGAAGGCGGCAACGACCGCCTGGATGGCGGTTCCGGCGACGACACCCTGATCGGCGGCGAGGGCGGTGACCTGATGCTTGGCGGCAATGGCGCCGACTGGCTGTCGGGCTGCGAGGGCAATGACACGCTGCAAGCGGGGGCGGGCACCGACGACCTGTCGGGCGACGCGGGCGACGACCTGCTGATCGCGGATGACGAGGATGCCGAGCGCGACTGGCTGCACGGGGGCGAGGGCGACGACACGCTGATCGGCGCCGCCGATGACTGGCTGGAGGGCGGGGCGGGCAACGACCTGTTCGAGCTTCCCGCCGACCGCATCGCGGGCCAGCCGCCCGCCACGCTGGGCGATTTCGACGCCGCGCATGACCGGCTGGATCTGGTTCTTTCCAGGACCGATCTGGAACAAGCCCTTGTCACGCTGGACCCGCAACCCGATGGCTCGGCCTATGTGCGCCTCAACGGCACGGCGGTCGTCCATGTGCTGAACGCCGCGGGACTCGACGCCGCGCAGATCGGTCTGCGCGCGGCCTGAGGCTTTCTTTCGGCGCAAACTTCGCCTATACGCGCCCATCCGTTCCGGCGATTCGGGCGGATGACCTCCATGGGCCTGTGCTGGACGACATCCCGGCCTGCGCCATCACCCTTTTGCAAACAGGAGTCCCCGATGTCGATCACCGTCGAGGAAAAAGCCCGCGTCATGGGCGAATATGCCACCAAAGCCGGCGACACCGGCTCGCCCGAGGTGCAGGTGGCCATCCTCAGCTCGCGCATCGCGACGCTGACCGAGCATTTCAAGACCCACAAGAAGGACAACCACTCGCGCCGTGGCCTTCTGATGATGGTCGCCCAGCGACGCAAGCTGCTGGATTACCTGAAGAACAAGGACGAGGCGCGTTATACTGACCTGATCGCGCGTCTGGGCCTGCGCCGCTAAGGCCCTTGCCTTGCCGACCCCACGCCCGCAGCGAAAGCCGCGGGCGTTTCTGGTTCCGGGGGAGGGTTCATGAACCCTTAAAATGCCCGGTATTGGTTTCTGGCATCTTAACGGCCGGGCGGAAATCCTGTGTTCGTGACAAAACGGAGCGAACATCATGCCCATCAACATTTCCCATACCCCGCCAGGCCAGATTGTCAGTGCCTTGGTGCATCTCATGAACGCGGCGAGGAAGGGGGGCAACGACGCGCCCCCGCAGGCGCAGAACGGCCCGCAGGCTCCCCCGCCCGCCGAGACCGCGGTCCGGTTCGACCTGTCGGCTCCCGCCCAGCAGGCCGCTGCCGCTTCGGACGCACGGGACGCCTTCCCCTCCTGGATGACCGCTACCACGGCGGCCTCGGCCGGGCAGGCGGGGGCGCCTGCCTCCACCCTGTCAGGCAGCCCGGTGGTGGCGCAGGGGGGGTCCCGCTGGATCGCCGATGCCGCCATCCCGCCCAGGGCGCAGGCTGCCACGGACAACGTGCCGGACCCGGCGATCGGGTTCGACGACGAGGCCGCGGCGCGCGCCTGGGCGATCCAGTCGCTTGGCCGTGAAAACAGGCTGGGGCTGATCGAGCAGATCGCCCGGATGGCCGAGCGTCCCGAGGCTTCCCAATCCGCGGCCCCTTCTCGGCCTGCCGCCGCCGTTCCCGTCGCCGAAGCGGCCGAACCCAGGACGCTTGTGCGCGTGTGACGGACATCGGGCCGGAAAGGCCAGACGACCACCGAAGGCCGCCTCTCGAGGTGGCCTTCCGCTTGACGCCACGCCAGTCTTGACGGCTGCCTGCCAGCCGCGCTTCCCTTGTTCCACTGGCTTTGCGAGGAGACGGCCATGTTCGAGGTCTGGCGCATCGTTTCCCGGATGGGACATCTCCAGCGGCTGGCCCCCTTGTGGCTGATCGGGATGGCGGTGCTGGTGATCCGCTTCCAGCCGGTCCTGCTGGTTGCGCTGGCCTATGGCGTCGCGCTGCAGTTCCTTGTCGAATATGCCATGCACCGCTTCCTGTATCACCGCCGCCCGCCGCAGATGCAGGGTCCTTTCAACCAGCTTTACCGCGACCATATCGGCCATCACGAGTTTCCCACCGACCCCGACCTGCTGACAGGCGGCAACCGATGGTTCGCGGCGGTCTTCGCTCTGGTCTCGGCGGGGCTGCACACGCTGGCGCTGGCGCTGTTCATGGGGATCGGCGCGGCGGCGGGCTTCTCGGTCGTGGCGTTGTGGGTGGGGTCGGTCTCGGCCTATGTGTTCTACGAATACTGCCACACGCTCGCGCATGTGAACTTGCCGAAGGGGCGGTTCGGCCGCCACGTCACCCGCAGTCATCTGGCGCACCACTACCAGGACCACCATGCGACCTTTCACGTCAGCGCCGGCATGGGCTGGATCGACCGGCTGTTCGGAACCGGCCACGACCCGCAAGCGGCCCGGGCCCGCTATGACCGCGACACCATGATGTCGCTGGGCATGGACCCCGACGACCTGCGGCTTGTCCTCGCCCGCAAGGCCTGGGGTCTGCCGGGATGGCCTGGCCGCCGCCACGGATAAGACTTTCCTCACCCCCCGTTTTCCTGTATGCCCGGTCAATCTGCGACGTGAGGCCCGCCCCCGGCCGCGCTTAAGGATTGGGGGAGGCGGCAATGGGGCCGCCATATGACACGGGCGGCCGGAGGGCCGGCGCGCCCCTGAGGAAACCAGATGTTCGACGAAGTGAAGAAATCGATCCAGTGGGGGCAGGAAACGCTCACCCTGGAAACGGGCAAGGTTGCCCGCCAGGCTGACGGGTCCGTCATCGCCACGCTGGGGGAAACCAGCGTCATGGCCAACGTGACCTTCGCCAAGGAACCGAAAGCCGGTCAGGACTTCTTCCCCCTGACCGTCCATTACCAGGAAAAATACTATGCCGCCGGCAAGATCCCGGGCGGCTTCTTCAAGCGCGAGGCGCGGCCGACCGAAAAGGAAACGCTGACCGCCCGCCTGATCGACCGCCCCTGCCGCCCGCTGTTCGCGCCCGGCTTCAAGAACGAAACCCTGGTCATGTGCACGGTGCTGTCGCACGACCTGGTCAACGACCCCGACATCGTCGCGATGATCGCCGCTTCGGCCGCGCTGACGATTTCCGGCGTGCCCTTCATGGGTCCGATCGGGGCGGCGCGCGTGGGCTTTGCCGGCGGCGAATACGTCCTGAACCCGGACGTGGCCGACATGGACCATCTGCGGTCCAACCCCGAGCAGCGCCTTGACCTGATCGTCGCCGGCACCAAGGACGCCGTGATGATGGTCGAATCGGAAGCCTACGAGCTGACCGAGGAAGAGATGCTCGGCGCCGTCAAGTTCGGCCATGAGCAGATGCAGCCGGTGATCGACCTGATCGTCGATCTGGCCGAGGCAGCCGCGAAAGAGCCCTTCGACTTCCAGTCGCCGGACTATTCCGAGCTTTCCGCCCGCGTGAAGTCGCTGGGCGAGGAAGGGATGCGCGCGGCTTATGCGATCATCGACAAGGCCGACCGCCGCGACGCGATCCAGGCCGTGCGTGAAACGATCGTTGCCGGTCTGAACGAGGCCGAACTGGCCGACCCGAACCTCGGCTCGGCGCTGAAGAAGCTGGAATCGGGCATCCTGCGCGGCGACATCATCCGCGGCGGCACCCGGATCGACGGCCGCGACAACCGTACCGTCCGCGCGATCGACTCGGAAGTGGGCATCCTGCCGCGTACCCACGGCAGCGCGCTGTTCACCCGCGGCGAGACGCAGGCGCTGGTCGTGACCACGCTGGGCACCGGCGACGACGAGCAGATCATCGACGCGCTGCACGGCAACTCGCGGTCCAACTTCTTGCTGCACTACAACTTCCCGCCCTATTCGGTGGGCGAGGTGGGTCGTGTCGGCAGCCCCGGCCGCCGCGAGATCGGCCATGGCAAGCTGGCATGGCGGGCGCTGCAGGCGGTGCTGCCGGCGGCGACCGACTTCCCCTACACCATCCGCCTTGTTTCCGAGATCACCGAGTCGAACGGCTCGTCGTCCATGGCCTCGGTCTGCGGCGGCTCGCTGGCGATGATGGATGCAGGCGTGCCGTTGAAGGCGCCGGTTGCGGGCGTGGCCATGGGTCTGATCCTTGAGGACGCCGACAACTGGGCGGTGCTGACCGACATTCTCGGCGACGAGGATCATCTGGGCGACATGGACTTCAAGGTCGCGGGCACCGAAAACGGCATCACCAGCCTGCAGATGGACATCAAGGTCCAGGGGATCACCCCCGCGATCATGGAACAGGCGCTGGCGCAGGCGAAAGACGGTCGCCTGCACATCCTGTCCGAGATGTCGAAGGCCCTGACCGAAGGCCGCCGCGAGTTCTCGGCCCATGCCCCGCGCATCGAGACGATGACCATCCCCACCGACAAGATCCGCGAAGTGATCGGCTCGGGCGGCAAGGTCATCCGCGAGATCGTGGAAACCTCGGGCGCCAAGGTCGACATCAACGATGACGGCACGATCAAGATCGCCTCGGCCAATGCCGATTCGATCAAGAAGGCCTATGACATGATCTATTCGATCGTGGCCGAGCCGGAAGAAGGCAAGGTTTACACCGGCAAGGTCGTCAAGCTGGTGGACTTCGGCGCCTTCGTGAACTTCTTCGGCAAGCGTGACGGGCTGGTTCATGTCAGCCAGATTTCCGGCAAGCGCCTGACGCACCCGAACGAGGTGCTGAAGGAAGGCCAGGAGGTCAAGGTCAAGCTTCTGGGCTTCGACGACCGCGGCAAGGTGCGCCTTGGCATGAAGATGGTCGATCAGGATACCGGCGAGGAAATCTCCGAGCCGAAAAAGGAAGAGGCGCAGGCCGAGTAAGCCCGCCCCTTCTCTGCCCCATCACGTGCCCTGGCTGGAAACGGCCGGGGCGTTCGTCATTTCAGGCGCCGGAAATGCCGCGCCCTACCTCCGGGGAAACCGCCCGCGTTTCCAGTGCCGCCAGCGCGCGGCCAACTGGCTGAGCCGGCCCTTGCGCGAGGCGACCGGCGGACGGCGTTCCGGCCGGGCCTCTGCCTGCAGCGCCGCGGCGAAGTCGTCCCCGTGACCGGCCAGCAACGCGCGGGCGCGCGCCGCGCAGGCCTGCGCGCGGTCCCGCGCCTCTGGCTGCAGGCAGCGGGCCAGCGCCTGATCAAGCTGCGCGTCGCTGGCGGTTTCCAGCGCATGGATCTCGGGCCAGCCGAGCAGTTCCGCCTGCCGCGTGACCTTGTCGCGCCCGGCGATCGCATCCACGGCCAGCACAGGCACCCCGTTCTTCAGCGCCAGCACCGTGCCGTGCAGCCGCGTCGTGACCAGCGCATCCAACCGCGCGAGGATCGATTCGAATTCGGCCGGGCTGCCGATCCCGGTGCGGTTGGCGGAACGGGGCAGGGTGGTGTCCAGTTCGACCACCGCCGCGCCCCCGCGCCGCAGCAGCGCGCGCAGCCGCTGCTCGGCCATGTCGTGCATCTGGCGCGTCCCGTATTCGCGCTGCGACCGGGCGAGGCACAGCCCTACCACCGGAACACGCGCCACCTCCTGCAGAAAGCTCAGATCCGGCCGCACCATTCGGTCGCTGTCGCGTTCCAGCAGCGCGTCGAACGGGTTGCAGCCGGACAGGGGCGCAACCATCGTCAGGTTCACCCCGACCTGCGTGCAATGCCGGAACCGGGCAAGGACATGCGGGAGCTTCACCGGGTAATCGGGCGCATAGGGTCCGCAGACCACGATCAGATGGGTGAAGCCGGCCGGATCGAGGCCGGCCGCGTCCACCCAGGAGGGATCAAGCCCCAGCAGGTCCAGCGTATAGGGCGCGATATCGAAGGGAATGCCCAGCTTGTGCAGGCGGGCCTCGACCCGGTGCAGCACCTCGATGTCGCCGACGGTCGAAAAATGCCCCGTGACCAGCGCGCGGCGAACAGACGGGCCTGCGGGTTGGCCGGGCAAGGCGGGATCTTCCTTTGCGCTGAAAGGCGGCTGCGCAGGACTCATCGCGGCCCCCGGCACACCCTAGGGGCAGGGCGCCTTCGGGCCGGGGGCGCAGGACTTCCGCATGGTTCGGCCCGAACCGGCCCGATCGCCGCCACATCAGGCAGGCCCGAACCCTTTACCACGATGCCCGGCACCACCGTCATGGCTTTCCTTCCGCATTTGTTTCTAACTCGGCCGGCGCAGGGCGTTTGGCAAGCCGTCCCCTGGGCGCTAGGAACTGGAAAAAAAAGCGAGGGACCATGGATTGCGGCGGACTCGACATCGGTGGCACCAAGATCGAGGCGCGGCTGTTTGACGCCGGCCTCGGGACGATCGACACGCGCCGGGTGCCGACGCCCCGCGACAGCGCCGACGGCTTCTTCGCGGCGCTGGGCGGGCTGGTCGGCTGGCTGCGGGACCGCGCGGGCACCGACCTGCCCATCGGCATCGCCATGAGCGGCGTGGTCGAACCCGACAGCGGCATCGCCCGAACCGCCAACCTGCCGATCAGCGGCGAGAACATGGCCGCAAGGCTGACCGAGGTTGCGGGACGGCCGCTGCCGGTGATGAACGACTCCATGGCGCTGGCCTTCTCGGAAGCGAACGGCGGCGCCGCCGACGGCCATGCGGCGGCGGTCGGGCTGATCATCGGCACCGGCTTTGCCGCCGGCGTCTGCCTTGACGGCCGCCCGGCGCGGCGCCCAGGCGGCATCGCGGTCGAGATCGGCCATTGCGGGATGCCCGCCCGCGCCCTTGCGCGGCACGGTCTGGACCTGTGGACCTGCGGCTGCGGGCGGTCCGGCTGCATCGAGGCCTATGTCGCGGGGCCCGGCCTGACGCGGCTGGCCGCGCATATGGGGCTGGGGAAGATCACCGCCCCCGAACTGGCCGCCCGCGCGCATGAGGCCGCGGCCGAGGCGGTGCTGGCCGTCTGGGCCGACCTTGCCGCCGAGGCGCTGGAAACGTTGCAGATGACCATCGACCCCGAGATCGTGGTTCTCGGCGGCGGCGTGTCGCAGATGCCCGGCATCGTCGAGCGGCTTCAGGCGGCGCTTCCGGCGCGGCTGATGCCCGGCACGCCCCTTCCCATCCTCCGCCTTGCCCGGCACGGGGATGCAAGCGGGGTCCGGGGCGCGGCGCTGCTGGCCCGCATGACCGCCCAAGGCGAGATGCCGTGGAGGCCCTGATCGCCGCCGACCTGATGTGGGTGGGCGGCGCGCTGCGGGAAGGATGGGCGGTCCGCCTGCGGGACGGCCGCATTGCTGCTGCGGGACCGCTCGGCCGGGACGGGCCGGACCGGAGGGTTCACCTGCTGATGCCGGGCGCCACCGACCTGCAGGTAAACGGGGGCGGCGGGGTGCTGTTCAACGCGGACCCCTCGCCCGCCGGTCTTGCCGCGATCCGGGCGGCGCATCGGTCTTTGGGCACCCATGCGATCCTGCCCACCGTGATCACCGACGCGCCCGAGGTGATGGAGGCCGCCGCCGATGCCGTGATCGCGGCCTGGGGGATGCCGGGCATCGCCGGCCTCCACATCGAAGGCCCGCATATCGCCCCCGAGCGGCGCGGCACCCATGACGCCCGGCATATCCGGCCCCTGGACGAGCGCACGCTGGCGGTGCTGGCGCGGCTGCGCGCGGCCGGTATCCCCGTGCTGCTGACGCTGGCGCCGGAACTGGCGGATCCGATGCTGCTGGCCCGTGCGCGGGCGCTGGGGGTGGTGCTGTCGGCGGGTCATTCCTCGGCCACGGTGGCGCAGGCGGAACTGGCCTTCGCCGACGGCATCGGCATGGCCACGCATCTGTTCAATGCGATGCCGCCGATGCATCACCGTGAACCCGGCCTTGCCGCCGCCGCGATCCTGTCGGACGCTTGGCTCGGCCTCATCCCCGACGGCATCCATGTGGACTGGGCCATGCTGCGGCTGGCGCTGGCCGCGCGGCCGCGGGCCGGGCGCTGCTTCATCGTGTCGGACGCGATGCCCAGCGTCGGCGGCCCCGTGGCCTTCACCCTTTACGGCCGCCGGGTCGAGCTGCGTGACGGCCGGCTGGTCAACGCGGACGGCGCGCTGGCGGGGGCGCATCTGGATATGGTGACCGGGCTTGCGCGGCTGCATCTTCAGGGCGGTGTCGGGCTTGCGGATTGCATCGCCATGGCGGGTGATGTGCCCCGCAGGGCGATGGGGCTGGCGCCGCTGGTCCTGGCGCTGGGCGCCCCCGCCGATCACATCGCCGTGCTTGACGAGACCCTGGGCTTCGCAGGCTGGCTCGACACGCTTTTCTGACGATTTCGTGCCCTTGCCGGGCATCGGGACGGCTGCGATGCTGAAACCCATGACATTCCGACTGCGACCGATTTCGTGGAGGCTCCGGCCGCGCCGCAAGGCGGGGATGGTCGTGGCGGCTTTTGCCTTCGCCATGATCGCCCCTGTTCCCGCCGCCGCGCAGGCGCCGGGTTCCGGGCCAGGCGCGCCGCAGGACCCGCGCGAGGTGGGCGTCACCACCCTGCAGCGCGACACGGTGCCAGTGACCGTCACCCTGCCCGGCCGCGCGGTGGCTTATCAGGAAACCGGCATCCGCCCGCAGGTGGGCGGCGAGATCGTCGAGATCGCCTATCAGCCCGGCACCTCGGTCGAGGCGGGGACCGTCCTTTTCCGGCTGAACGACGACCAGCTTGCCGCCACGCTCTCGGCCGCCGAGGCCGCGGTGATCAGTGCCGAGGCTGCCGTCCAGGGCGCCACCGCCACCGTCAACCGCTATGACCGCCTGCAGGGCAGCGGCGTCAGCCGGGCCGAGCTTGAAACCGTGCAGGTCGCGCTGGCCAACGCCCGCGCCAGCCTTGCCGCGGCCGAGGCCGAACGCGCGCTGGCCCAGCTTGCCGTGGACCGGACCGAGATCCGCAGCCCCATCGACGGCGTGCCCGACATCGCCAATGTCTCGATCGGCGATCTCGTCACCGCCAACCAGGGCGACGTGCTGACCACGGTCACGCAGATCGACCCCATCTATGTCGATGTCTCGGATTCCCGCGCCCGCATCCTGCGCAACCGCGAGCAGCGGGCGCAAGGCCGGATGGTCCGGGTCGAGGGGCGCGAGGCCGCGCTGATCCTGGAAACCGGGCAGGTCTATCCCGAGGCCGGGCGCTTCGTCGCGCCGGGGCGCGAGGTCTCGCCCACCACCGGCACGGTGCCTTTCCGGCTTGAGTTCCCCAATCCCCACCGCCTGATCCTGCCGGGGCAGTTCGTGCGCGTGCAGATGACCGTCGGCGCGGTGGAAGGCGTGCTGGTCCCGCAGGGTCCGACGCGGCGATCCGCCGTGGGCCAGTTGACGGCCTTTGTCGCCCGCGACAGCCGCGCGGTCGAGGTCGTGCTGACCGAGGCCGGAACCCATGAAAGCAACTGGATCGTGATCGACGGCGTCGAGGCAGGCGACCTGCTGATCCTCGACGGGCTGACCAACCTGAACGACGGCGACGAGATCACCACAATTCCCGTCACCATCGACCCCGAGGGCGTGGTGCGCGAGGTCCCCGGACCCGAGGCCACCGCCTTCCAGGACGTCCCCGTCCCCGTCCCGGCATCCGGCGCGGTTGCGCCCGTGCCGGCGGTGGCGGCGGCCCCGGCCCCGCGCCCCGTCGGCGTCGCCAACTGATGGCGCAGTTCTTCATCCATCGCCCGGTCTTCGCCTGGGTGCTGGCGATCGTGACGATGCTGGCCGGGGTCTGGGGGCTGCTGAGCCTGCCGGTGTCCCAATATCCCGACATCGCGCCGACGACGATCCGCATCTCGGCCAGCTATCCCGGCGCGACCGCCGAGGCGGTGCAGAATTCGGTCACGACGCAGATCGAGGACACGCTGACCGGGCTGGAAGGGCTGCTCTACTTCGAATCCTCGTCCTTCCGCGGCCGGTCCTCGCTGACCCTGACCTTCGACGACAGCGTGGACCCGACCGATGCGCTGAACGACGTGCAGTCGCGGGTCCGCAGCGTCGAATCGCGCCTGCCTTCGGCGGTGCAGTCGGACGGGGTGTCGGTCACGCGCTCGACCTCGTCGATCCTGATGGTGGGCTCGCTGGTCTCGACCGACGGGCGCTATTCCACGGTCGAACTCGGCAACCTGCTGGAGGAGGTCGTCGAAGGCCCGGTCAAGCGCGTGGACGGGGTCGGCGGCATCGACATCTTCGGCTCGGGCTATGCCATGCGGATCTGGCTGGACCCGCTGCGGCTCGCGCAGTTCCAGTTGACGCCCTCGGACATCACGGCGGCGGTGGCGGAACAGAACTCGACCGTCTCGGTCGGCTCGCTCGGCAGCCAGCCGGTGGTGCCGGGCCAGCAGTTCACCGCCACGATGACGGCACAAAGCCAGTTGACCAGCGTCGAGGATTTCCGCCGCATCCTTTTGCGGACCGGCGCCGACGGCTCGAACGTCTGGCTGGGCGACGTGGCCGAGATCGAGATCGGCCAGGAAGCCTATGGCGCCAACAGCCGCTTCAACGGCGCCAATGCCTCGGGCTTCGGGGTGAACCTGGAAACCGGCGCCAACGCCGTGGACACCGCGGCGGGCGTGCGCGCGGTGCTGGATTCGCTGCAGCCCGCCCTGCCGGACGGGGTGGAACTGCGGGTCGCCTATGACACCTCGCCCTTTGTCGAACAGTCGATCGAAAAGGTTTACCACACGCTGCTGGAAGCCGTCGTCCTGGTCATCGCGGTGATCCTGGTCTTCCTGCAAAGCTGGCGGGCGACGATCATCCCGGTGGTCGTGGTGCCCGTGGTTCTGCTGGGCACCTTCGCCGTGCTGTTCGCCTTCGGCTACACGATCAACACCCTGACCATGTTCGCCATGGTGCTGGCGATCGGCCTGCTGGTGGACGACGCCATCGTCGTGGTCGAAAACGTGGAACGCATCATGCGCGAGGACGGCCTTGATCCCGTCCGCGCGACCGAGGTCGGGATGCGCCAGATCACCGGCGCGCTGATCGGCATCGCGGTCGTGCTGTCGGCGGTGTTCCTGCCGATGGCCTTCATGGTCGGCTCGACTGGCGTCGTCTATCGCCAGTTCTCGGTCACGATCATCACCGCGATGATGCTGTCGCTGGCGGCGGCCCTGATCCTGACGCCGTCCCAGACCGCGACGCTGTTGCGCCCCCATCACGGACCGCCACGCTTCGCGCCCGCGCGCTGGTTCAACCGCGGCTTCGACCGGGCAACCGACTGGTACACGCGGGTCATCGCCCGCACCGTGCGTCACCCGCTGCTGGTGGTGCTGCTGCTGGCCGTCATCAGCGTCGTGGTCTGGCAGCTTTTCACGCGGATGAACTCGACCTTTCTGCCGACCGAGGATCAGGGCGTGCTGATGGCCCAGATCAACCTGTCGGAAGGCTCGACCACCCAGCAGACGCTGGCCGTGGTCGAGGAGATCGAAACCTACCTGCTGAACGAGGAACCCGCCGTCGCCTCGACCTTCGGCGCCCTCGGCTTCGGCTTTTCCGGGACCGGGCAGGGCCGGGCCACCCTGTTCGTGCGGCTCAAGGGCTTCGACGAGCGCGGCGACCCCGAGCTTTCGGCCCAGGCCCTTGTCCAGCGCGCCACCGAGCGTTTCGCCAACCATCGCGCAGGCCGCATCAACTTCGTCCAGCCGCCGCCGATCCAGGGCGTTGGCAACAGCGCCGGCTTCCAGATGTTCCTGATCGACCAGTCGGCCCAAGGCACGGCCGCGCTGCGCGAGGCCGCGCAGGCGCTGGAGGAGGCAGCCAACGACCACCCGCAACTGGCCAACGTCCGCAGTTCGGGGGACGAGGACACCGCCGCGCTCAGGCTCGACATCGACCCACAGCGGGCCGAGGCGCTGGGGCTGAGCCTCTCCGAGGTGAACGGGATGCTGGCCACGATCTTCTCGGGGCGCGAGGTCAACGACTTCGCCATGGGCGCCACCCTGCGCCCGGTGATCGTGCAGGCGGGGGCCGAGTTCCGCATGCAGCCCGAGAACCTCGAGGACTGGTATGCCCGCAACGCCTCGGGCGAGATGGTGCCTTTCAGCGCCTTCATGTCCACCCGCTGGGAACCGATCGCCCCCCGGCTGTCGCGCTTCGAGGGCACCAACGCGATCTCGATTTCCGGCAACGAGGCGCCCGGCGCGACCTCGGGACAGGCCATGGATGCGATGGAGGAACTGGTCGCCCAGATGCCCGGCGGCTATGGCGTGGCCTGGACCGGGCTTGCCTATCAGGAACGCCAGGCGGGCAACCAGGCGCCCTTCCTTTACGCGCTGTCGGCGCTGGTGGTCTTCCTGTGCCTCGCCGCGCTTTACGAAAGCTGGACGGTGCCCTTCGCGGTGATGCTGTCGGTGCCGGTCGGCATCCTGGGGGCGGTGCTGGCCGCGCTGATCTTCGGGCAGTCGAACGATGTCTATTTCAAGGTCGGCATCCTGACGACCATCGGCCTTGCGGCCAAGAACGCCATACTGATCGTGGAATTCGCCCGCGATCTCGAGGTCGCGGGCCGCAGCACCGTCGATGCCGCCATCGAGGCCGCCAAGCTGCGCCTGCGCCCGATCCTGATGACCTCGCTGGCCTTCATCCTCGGCGTGCTGCCGCTGGCGATCGCCTCAGGGGCGGGGGCCGCGGCGCAGAACTCGATCGGGATCGGGGTGATGGGCGGGATGATCTCGGCCACCTTCCTCGGCATCTTCATGATCCCGGGGCTTTACGTCGCCGTCCGCCGCCTGACCGGCAACCGGCCGCTGGCCGGCACCCATGCGCAGCCCGCAGGGCAGGCGACCGCATGAGAAAAGCCGCCTTGGTGAGGCGGCTTTGAAGGGTTCGAAACGGGAACCGCCCTTTGCGAACAGTCCACCGGACCGTTCGCGGAAGTCCCTTATCCTTTCTTCAGGATGCGGTTGCCCAGCAGTTCGGCGATCTGGACGGCGTTCAAGGCCGCGCCCTTGCGCAGGTTGTCGCTGACGCACCACAGGTTCAGGCCGTTTTCGACCGTCTGGTCCTGGCGGATGCGGCTGATGTAGGTCGCGTCCTCGCCCGCGGATTCGACCGGGGTAACGTAGCCGCCAGGTTCGCGCTTGTCGATGACCAGCACGCCCGGCGCCTCGCGCAGGATGTCGCGGGCCTCGTCCTCGTCCAGGAAATCCTCGAACTCGATGTTGATCGATTCCGAATGGCCGACGAAGACCGGGACACGCACGCAGGTCGCCGTGACCTTGATCGACGGGTCCATGATCTTCTTGGTTTCGGCGACCATCTTCCATTCCTCTTTCGTCTGGCCGTCCTCCATGAAGACGTCGATCTGGGGAATGACGTTGAAAGCGATCTGGCGCTGGAACTTCTTCGGCGCGACCTCTTGCCCCGGGACATACATCCCCTTGGTCTGGGACCAGAGCTCGTCCATGCCGTCCTTGCCCGCGCCCGACACCGACTGGTAGGTGGACACCACCACCCGCCTGATCCGCGCCCGGTCATGCAGCGGCTTCAGCGCCACCACCATCTGGGCGGTCGAGCAGTTGGGGTTCGCGATGATCATCTTGTTGCGGTAACCCTCGATCGCGTCGGCGTTCACCTCGGGCACGATCAGCGGAATCGCGGGGTCGTAACGATACAAGGACGAATTGTCGATCACCACGCAGCCCTGGCTGGCCGCGATGGGGGCGTATTTCTTCGTGGCCTCGGACCCGATGGCAAACAGCGCCATGTCGTAGCCGGAAAAGTCGAAGCCCTCGATGTCCTTGGTCTTCAGGGTCCTGTCGCCGAAACTGACCTCGGTGCCAAGGCTCCGGCGCGAGGCCAGAGCCACCACCTCATCGGCAGGAAACTGGCGCTCGGCCAGGATGCTCAGCATTTCGCGGCCCACGTTCCCCGTGGCCCCCGCGACGACGATCTTGTAACCCATCGACGTCCCTTTCACGAACAAGACGGCGGGGCATAGCTGATAATGCGGGCGAAGTGAAGGCTGCGAGGCCGGAATGGGTATTTGGGCCAGAAAGAAGCCGCCGGTCTTTCTTTCCGGCCCGGATAGCCGCAGAAACTGTCCGGCAGGACAGGAGATGCCGATGACTGAGCCCGAGTTCGCCCCCGCCGATGCCGAAAGCCGTCCCCTGTGGCTGGTCGCCCAGGGTGACGAAGGGCCGGTCTGGCCCGAGGGTGTGGAGTCCGCCTTCGCGACGGCTTCGGGCTTCGCTGGGAAGCCGGGCCAGATCTGCCTGCTGCCGGGCGAGGGCGGGGTCGCGGGCGCGCTGTTCGGGATCGGCAAGCCCGCCACGCCCGCCGACCGCCCTGCGCGCGAGCGCTTCACGCTGGCTCGCGCCGCCGAGGGGCTGCCCGAAGGGACGTGGCATCTCGAGAGCGTGCCGGAGAACTATGACCTGACGCATGGGGCGCTCGGCTGGCTTTTCGCGCAGTACCGCTTCGGCCGCTACAAGAAGGCCGAGCCGCCCAAGGGGCGGCTGGTCTGCCCCGAGGGCGTGGACCGCGAGGCCGTGCTGGCGATGGCCGCCGGCGAATACCTGGCGCGCGACCTCATCAACACGCCCGCATCCGACATGGGCCCGGCCGATCTGGAAGCCGCCGCCCGTGACTTGGCCGCCCGGCACGGCGCATCCGTCGAGGTGACCCAGGGCGAGGCGCTGGCCGAAGGCTTCCCCATGATCCACGCCGTGGGTCGCGCTGCCGGGCCGGGCCGCGCCCCGCGACTGATCGACCTGCGCTTTCCGGGCGAGGGGCCTGCGGTCACGCTGGTCGGCAAGGGGGTCTGCTTCGACACCGGGGGTTTGGACATCAAGCCCTCGGCCTCGATGCTCATCATGAAGAAGGACATGGGCGGGGCCGCGAACGTGCTGGGGCTGGCCGAGACGCTGGCACGCTTGGGTCGCGCGGGCGGGCTGCGGGTGCTGGTCCCCGCGGTGGAGAACTCCGTTGCGAGCGACAGCTTCCGCCCGGGCGACGTGCTGACCAGCCGCAAGGGCCTGACGGTCGAGGTCAACAACACCGACGCCGAGGGCCGTCTGATCCTCGCCGATGCGCTGGCTTATGCCGCCGAGGACAGCCCGCGCCTGCTGCTGTCCATGGCGACGCTGACGGGGGCCGCGCGGGTGGCGCTGGGCCCGGACCTGCCGCCCTTCTTCTGCGACGACGAGGCGGTGGCGGATGCACTCTATCAGGCGGGCCGCGACCACGCCGACCCCATCTGGCGGATGCCCTTCTGGGAGCCTTACGAGGCCATGATCGAGCCTGCCATCGCAGACCTCGACAATGCGCCGGGCGGAGGCTTCGCGGGCGCGATCACCGCCGCGCTGTTCCTGCGCCGCTTCACCGAAGGCGCGGGGGCCTACGCGCATTTCGACATCTACGGCTGGCAGCCCTCGGCCGCGCCGGGGCGGCCCAAGGGCGGCGTGGGGCAGGGGATGCGGGCGATCCTGCACGCGCTGCCGAAGATCGCCTGATGGATCGCCGCTTGACTCCGGCGACCGACCGCGTGGCGCTGCGTGGATCGGGGATCGCGCGGGATGAGGTCACGGATGGCCGCCCGATGCGGCTGGCCGCGCCCGTGGCCGACCTGCTGCGCGCACCCGGAGGCGCAAGGGACCGCCAGCTTCTGCACGGCGCGGATGTGACGCTGATCGAGGAGCGCGACGGCTGGGGCTTCGTGCAGGCGGTGGCGGACGGCTATTGCGGCTGGGTGACCCTTTTCGCTTTGACGGCGGACATGCCCCCGATCACCCATCGCGTGACGGCACCGGCCACGCATCTTTACCCCGCGCCCGACTTCAAGCAGCCCGAGCGGGGCAGCCTGCCCATGGGCGCGCGCCTGTCGGTCACGGCAACCGAGGGCCGCTTTGCACAACTGGCGGACGGACTGTTCGTGCCGATCCAGCATATCTCGGAGCGCCCCGCCGAGGACCCGGCCCAGGTCGCGCTGCGCCTTCTCGGCACGCCCTATCTCTGGGGTGGGAACAGCCGGGGGGGCATCGACTGCTCGGGGCTGGCGCAGGCGGCTCTGCATGGGGCGGGGATCGCCTGTCCCGGCGACAGCGACCTTCAGCGCAACGCCTTCCCCGTCGCGGACAACATCCAGCGCGGTGACCTGCTGTTCTGGCCGGGCCATGTCGCAATGGCACTGGACGAAACGACAATGATCCACGCCACCGCATGGACAATGTCCGTCATCACCGAAAACATCGCCGCCGCCATCGCCCGCATCGCCGCCGCCGGCGACGGCCCCTTCCTCGGCGCGCGCCGTCCGCGTCTGGACGACCGCATCGCCTTTCCGTAACTGTCGCGCAGCATTGCCGAATGACACGTTGCGGACCATCGGCAGCAGGAGGAGGGGTCTGATGGTGCATCTGTGGGTCCGGGCGGAAAGCCGCCCCAACGAGGACAGGGTCGGCATCACCCCCGAGGGCGTGCGCGACCTGATCCGCCGCGGCTTCCGCGTCACCGTGGAAGACAGCCCCCGCCGCGTGATCCCGACCGCCGACTATCGCGCCGCCGGCGCCTCGATCGCGCCGGAAGGATCGTGGCCCGAGGCGCCCGTGGACGCCATCATCTTCGGCCTCAAGGAACTCCCCGGGGACGGCAGCCCCCTGATGCACCGCCACATCATGTTCGGCCATGCCTTCAAGGGCCAGCCCTCGGGGCAGGTGCTGCTGCGCCGCTTCCGCGACGGCGGCGGGCGGCTTTACGATCTTGAATACCTGCTGGACGACAAGGGTCGCCGCCTTGCGGCCTTCGGCTACTGGGCGGGCTATGCGGGTGCCGCGGTATCCCTGAAGGCCTGGGCCGCGCAACAGCGGGGCGGCATCTGCGCGCCCGTCCGCACCTGGCCCCACAAGGACGCGCTGACTGCGGCGCTGCGGGCGGAACTGGACGGCACCGGCCATGCCCGCCCCCGCGCCATCGTCATCGGCGCGAAAGGCCGCGTGGGCAGCGGGGCTGCCGACCTGTGTGCCGAGGTGGGCGTGCGCGTCACGAAATGGGACATGGCCGAAACCGCAGACGGCGGCCCCTTCCCGGAAATCCTGCTGCACGAGGTCTTCCTCAACTGCATCCTCGCCCAGCCCGGCTGCCCGGTCTTCGTCCCCGAAAGCGCCGTGAATCCCGGTCGCGCCCTGACCGTGATCGGCGACATCGCCTGCGACCCCACAAGCGAGTTCAACCCGGTCCGCGTCTATGACCGCACCACGACATGGGGCGCCCCCGTCCTGCGCGTGGCCGAGAACCCAGCCCTCGACGTCATGGCCATCGACAACCTGCCCTCGATGCTGCCGCGGGAATCGAGCCTTGACTATGCGGCGCAACTGCTGCCGGTGCTGCGGGCGCTCGACGCCATCGACACCGGCGCCTGGGGCCGCGCCGCCGATATCTGTGACACCCATCTGAAAGGGCTTGCGCCATGACGATCCACTGGGTCGGAACCGGACTTTCCTCGATCCCCGGCCTGCGTCGGCTGCTGAAGGGCAAGGTCCCTGTCGCCGTCTGGAACCGCACGGTCGAAAAGGCCCGCGAGGCCGTGGGCGACCTGGCCACCGACATCCGCGAATACACCTCGCAGGCGCTGGCGTCGGCCGTCCAGCCCGGCGACGTGGTGGTGTCCATGCTGCCCGCCGACCAGCACCCGGTCGTGGCCCGCATCTGCATCGAAAAAAAGGCGCATTTCGTCAGCTCCTCCTACATCTCGCCCGAGATGGCGGCGCTGGAGCAGGCGGCGATGGACGCGGGCGTGGCGCTGGTGAACGAGGTCGGGCTGGACCCCGGCATCGACCACCTGATGGCGCATGAGCTGGTCGCCGACTACCGCCATGTGGCCCGGCCCGGCGACCGGATCAGCTTTACCAGCTATTGCGGCGGCATCCCCCGGCACCCGAACCCGTTCCGCTACAAGTTCTCATGGTCGCCCTTGGGCGTTCTGCGGGCGCTGCGATCGCCCTCGCTGTCGATCCGCGACGGCGAGGAGCGGAAGGTTGAACGCCCCTGGCACGCGATCGAGCCCTACGAGGCGCCGCTGCCGGTGCCCGAGCATTTCGAGGTTTATCCGAACCGCGATTCCACCGCCTTCATCGGCCAGTATGGCTTCGATCCCGGTTGGGAGATCCGGGATTTCGTGCGCGGAACCATCCGCCTGAAGGGCTGGTCCGAGGCCTGGTCCGATGTCTTCGCTGAGGTCGAGGGCCTAGCCGGTCCGGAAGGCGACGCCCGCCTGCGCGAGATGGCCGACGAGTTCTGGTCCCGGCACGCCTATGCCGAGGGCGAGCCCGACCGCGTCGTGCTGTTCGTCCGTCTTGCCGCGATGCGGGGGAACGAGGCTGTGTTCGACAAGGAATGGGTGCTGGACGCGCAGGGCGACAAGAACGGCACCGCGATGGCGCAGCTCGTCTCGATCCCGGTCGCGCTGGCGGTCGAGGCGGTGCTGGCGGGCGCCTTCCCTGCCGGAGTCCACGCCGCCCCCGACGATCCCGACCTGATCGGCCGCTGGCTGGTCGAGACGGGCGAGATCGCCGACCACATGGCGAAGGTGGATCATCTGAAGGCCTGAGGCCGCAGCCCTGGTCGTTCCCGGCCAGCTTGCGCGGCATGGATCGCCCGTGCAGGCTGGCCCGGCCGCCTGCCCCTGCCGGCGCGCCCGGTGCCGGTCAATCCTTGAGGCGCCTCCACTCCGCCTCCTGAGCCGATCGGCCGTCCTTCCCGGTGATTGCACGGCTCTGCGTCACGGCGCGCCCTGCTCAAGCGCCCCCGAGCCATTTTCCGTCGCAAAAGTTTCCGAAAGCGGATGGGGCAGCAGCCCGTTCCCTCCAGCGACGCCGGGAACGGCGTCCCTTGTGGATGCAGGGGCGGCACCCTCTGTCTTCACGCTTCGGTCAGACGCCGGAACAAATCCGCCGTTCTCCGGTTTGCAGGGCAGACACAAGGGAGTTGCCCATGCCATTCCTCCGCTCGACCGCGGCGC
Source organism: Paracoccus sp. MC1854 (assembly GCF_014164635.1). Lineage (NCBI taxonomy): Bacteria > Pseudomonadati > Pseudomonadota > Alphaproteobacteria > Rhodobacterales > Paracoccaceae > Paracoccus > Paracoccus sp. MC1854. Next base: position 107,001 of record NZ_JACJFU010000011.1, read on the forward strand.
TTGCCGCGCTGTTCGCCCTGCCCGTCGCCGCCGCGGCCCAGGATTTCAACGCCGCGCCGCCGAATGCGCCCGACCAGACCCCGGCTTTTGAGGGGCAGACACGCGCGCCCGTGCTGGCCGACGACATCGCGCTGGAAACCACCGTGATCACCGACGGGCTGGAACATCCCTGGGGCATGGCGCAACTGCCCGACGGCGGCTGGCTGGTGACCGAGCGGCCGGGCCGGCTGCGGATCGTTTCCGCCGAGGGCGCGTTGTCCGACCCCATCGGTGGCTTGCCCGAAATCTCGGCCGGCGGGCAGGGCGGGCTTCTGGACGTGCTGATCGCCCCCGATTTCGCCGAAACGCGCAGGTTGTGGATCAGCTATGCGGCCCCCGCCGAGGGCGGCAACCACACGGTGGTCGCCACCGCCACGCTGTCGCAGGACAACGCCACGCTGGAAAACGTCCAGCCAATCTTCGCGCAGGTGCCGGTCTATGACGGCGACAAGCATTTCGGCAGTCGGCTGCTTCTGGACGGGCAGGGCAACCTGTTCGTGACCTTGGGCGAACGGTCCGACGTGCCGATCCGCGACAGCGCGCAGCAGGACGACAACCACCTGGGCAAGCTGCTGCGCATCGACGCCATGACCGGCGAGCCGGCCGAGGGAAACCCCGACCTCGGCCTGCCCGAAATCTGGGCCAAGGGGTTGCGGAACGTGCAGGCGGCGGCGCTGGACGACAGCGGCCAGCTTTGGACCATCGAGCATGGGCCGAAGGGTGGGGACGAGCTGAACCGCATCGAGGCCGGCAAGAACTATGGCTGGCCGGTCATCACCTACGGCGTCTCTTACCAGGACGAGCCGATCAACGACGGCATCACCCAGGCGGACGGGATGGAGCAGCCGCTCTATTACTGGGACCCGGTAATCGCCCCCTCGGGCATGGTCTTCTACCGGGGCGAGATGTTCCCGGAATGGCAGGGGCAGATTCTCACCGGCGCGATGCAGGGCGATCACGGGCTGGTGCGACTGCAACTGGACGGCGACCGGGTCGCGGGGGAAGGACGGCACCTGCAGGGCATCGGCCGGGTGCGCGACGTGGATCTGGCCGCCGATGGCGCGGTCATGCTGCTGACCGACAAGCCGGATGGGGAATTGGTGCGGGTGACGCGCGAGTGATCTCAAGGGCCGGGGCATGGTGAGGGATAGCCTCACCCTGCCGTCGTCGCCGGGTTCCCTGCAGTGAACCACCCCGTCATCGCGCCGCATGTGGTTGCCTGCCGCGCGGATGACCTTGGCTTCCTGTGCGAAAGACCGATGAAGTCATGCCATCATTGGCACGGCTTCATCGGTCTTGCCGCTGCCAGGCAGGTTGATGCCGGCCCGGCGCCACGGCCGGGTTTCCACGGCGGCGTTGCAGGGGCAGGTTCGACCTCGCCTACCGATGACATGCCGGCGAACCCCGCGGCGAGCCGACCAAGCGATTTTCGCGTTTGCGGGTCTCCTGCATGAATGGGGTCGAACCCTGCGCTGCAACGGCCCCTTCGCAGACTGTGCAGGCCTTGATCCGTTACGGATCAAGGCTGGCGGCAGATCGGGTGTCCTTCGGGCAGCGCGGACCCGCCTCACCCCCGCAGCAGATCGTCCTCTTCCGCGCCGGGGGTCAGGCCGAGCGCCTCCATACCGGCTTCCAGATGGTCGGCCAGATGCGGCTCGCCCATCAGGTAGTCCTCGGTGGGCGTGGTCTTTTCCGCCTTGGCGGTCGAGATCGCTTCCTCGAGGTCATCCGCGTCGAAGGTGCCGCGGCCGATCCACATGACGGCGGTGAGTTCCGCCTGCTCGTCCTCGGTCAGGTCAGCGATGAAGTCGCGCAGCTCGAAGGCGTTGCGGCCGCCGCGCCCGTCCGGCCCGTGGTCATAGTCGCGGGCGCGGAGGATGACGAAGGCGATCTTGTCGGCGCCGAGTTCCAGCATGGCACTTCCCCTTTTCCCCGGTTCTCGCCCGCAGGCGGGGCCGCGTCAATCAGCGCCCGAACAGCCGCTCGATGTCCGAAAGCTTCAGCTCCACCCAGGTCGGGCGCCCGTGGTTGCACTGGCCGGAACGCGGCGTCCTTTCCATCTCGCGCAGCAGGGCGTTCATCTCCTCGCCCGTCAGGCTGCGGCCCGATCTGACCGAGCCGTGGCAGGCCATGGACGACAGCACCGCGTCCAGTCGCCCCTGCAGCCGGTCCGAGGCGCCCTGTTCCGCCAGGTCGTCGGCAATGTCGCGCAACAGCGCCGTGGCATCCGCCTGCCCCAGCGCGGCGGGCAGTTTGCGCACCGCGACGCAGCCGGGGCCGAAGGGCTCGATCACGAGTCCCAGCCGGTCCAGATCGGGGGACGCCGCCAGCACCCGCTCGGCATCGGCGCCAAGATCCACGATGGCCGGGATCAGCAGCGCCTGCGACGGCACCCGCGCCCCCGCCGCCTGCGACTTGAGCCGTTCATAGACCAGCCGCTCGTGGGCGGCGTGCTGGTCCACGATCACGATGCCGTCGCGGCTCTGCGCCACGATCCAATTGCCGTGCAGTTGCGCCCGGGCCGCGCCAAGGGGCGCGTCAGACGCCTCGGTCCCGGGTTCGACCCGCGCGGCAGCGGGAAAGGCGGCCGTGGCGGTTTCGGCGAAGCCCTGGGGCGGGGCGGCCGCAACAGGCACCAGCGGCGCCTGCGCGGCATGGGCGGTGGCGACAGCAGCCGAAGACGGCGGCGGGTCGCGCCGGAAGAAAGGCGTTCCGGGCCGCATCGCTGCCAGCGTGGCCGCCCCGCCGGTCGAGGAGGCGCGGTGCCCCGCCCCCGCCAGCGCGTGGCGCAGAGAGGCGACGACCAGCCCGCGGGCGGCATCCGGTTCGCGGAAGCGGACCTCGGCCTTGGCCGGATGGACGTTCACGTCGACGCCCTGCGGGTCGCAATGGACGAACAGCACTGCCGCCGGGTGCCGGCCTTGAGGGAGAACGTCGAAATAGCCCGCTCGCAGCGCCCCGGTCAGCAGCTTGTCCCGCACCGGGCGGCCGTTGACATAAAGATGCTGCGCCACTGCCGCGCCCCGCGAATAGGTGGGCAGGGCGGCAAGGCCGGTCAGGCGCAGCCCGTCGCGCTCGGCGTCCAGCGGGATGGCGTTCTCGATGAACTCGCGGCCCATGACGCGGCCGATGCGGGCGGACAGGGCGTCGAACAGGTCGCCCTGCTCGGCATCGGCGCGAAACAGCACGCGGCCCTCATCCTCGTCGCTGAGGGTGAAGGCGACCGACGGCTCGGCCATGGCAAGGCGGCGGACGGTCTCGGCGATGGCCTGCGTCTCGGCCCGGTCGGTCCGCAGGAAGCGCAGCCGGGCGGGCGTGGCGAAGAACAGGTCGCGCAGTTCCACGGCCGTGCCGCGGTTGGCGGCGGCGGGGCGGGCAGGCTCGATCCGGCCGCCCTCGACCGCGATGCGCGCGGCCTCGTGGCCTTCGGCGCGGCTGGTGATTGTCAGGCGGCCCACGGCGCCGAGGCTCGGCAGCGCCTCGCCCCGGAAGCCGAAGCTGCGGATGTCCAGCAGGTCCGATCCGTCGATCTTGGACGTGGCATGGCGGGCCAGCGCCAGCGGCAGGTCCCCGGCGGCCATGCCGCAGCCGTCGTCCGTCACCCGGACCAGCCGCTTGCCGCCCCCCGCGATGGCGATGGCGATCCGGGTCGCGCCCGCATCCAGCGCGTTCTCGACCAGCTCCTTCACCGCCGAGGCCGGGCGTTCCACCACCTCGCCCGCCGCGATGCGGTTGGCGGTGGCTTCGTCGAGCTGGCGGATCACCGGAGGGATGCGGGGGTCAGGGCGCGTCATCGCCCCGGATATAGCAGCCCCCGGAGCCGGGCGTAAACGTTTCGCCCCCGCGCCCGGATTATTCTGGAACCGCAACGCCCCCGAATGGCTTGATTTCCCGATCTCACTTTCTTGAACATGATCTGACAGGAGACTGCCATGAAGACGATGACCGCGATGCTGCTGGCCGCCGCCACCCTGACCGTCGCCGCCTGCGGGCCGAACACCGCCACCCGCGCCACCACCGGCGCCGCGACCGGGGCGGTCGTGGGCGGCCCCGTGGGCGCCGTGGCCGGGGCGGCCCTGGGCGGGTCGGGGGCGGTTCAGGTCAATCCCTGATCCCCGCCCGGCATTCCAACAAAAAGGCGCAGGGTCAGTCCCTGCGCCTTTCTGCATGGCCCATACCGGCGTTCACATCCCCTCGGGGCGGCCCACCAGCACGAATTCCAGCCCCTCGGGGTCCAGCACCTCCTGCGCGACGCGGCGGACATCCTCGGCGGTGACAGCGGCGATCTTCTCGTTCCGGGTGTTCACATAGTCGCGGGGCATCCCCATCAATTGCATCCCCGACAGGATGCCTGTGATCCGCCCATTGCCGTCGAACCGCAGGGCATATTCGCCGGTGAGGTATGTCTTGGCGTCGGTCAGTTCCTGCTCGGTCACGCCGTCGCGGATACCCTGCCAGACCGCGCGCACCAGCGCCACCGCCTCGCCCGTGCGGGCGTTCGCCGTGGCCATGCCGCCGGCCCATGTCTCGCCCAGCACCATGTTGGCAAGGCCGGTGCCGACGCCATAGGTCAGACCGCGCTTTTCGCGGATCTCCTCCATCAGCCGGGACGAGAAGCCGCCGCCGCCGAGGATGTGGTTCAGCACGAAGGCGGCGAAGTAATCGGGGTGATCCATCGGCAGCCCGCGTTGCGCGAAGCTGACCACTGTCTGCGGGCTGTTCCAGTCGATGACCGTGGTCTCACCCGTCAGCAGCAGTTCCGGCTCGGGCGGCAGCGGTGCACTCGCCTCGGCCGGAAGATCGCCGAGGATGCGGTCGATCAGCAGCCCCAGCGCCGCTGCGTCGATGTCGCCGGCGGCCGAGACCAGCACCCGGTCGCGGGCCAGCACCCGGTCCTTGGCAGCGACAAGGTCGTCACGGGTCAGGGCTGCGACCGATTCGGCAGTGCCGGTCAGGACGGTGCCATAAGGGTGGTCACCCCAGGTCTGCCGGGCCATCTCTTTCGAGGCGATGGCATTGGGGTCGCTGTCCTGCGCCCGGATCAGCGATTGCGCCTGGGCGCGCACCCGCTCGATGGCGTCGGGGTCAAAGCGGGGGCGGGCCAGCGCATCGGCCAGCAGGTCGGCGGCGGCGTCGCGGTTCTCCGTCAGGGTGCGCAGACCCACGCTGACCGCGTCGTCCGAGGCGTCGAAGCTGGCCGAGGCCGCAAGCTCCTCCATCGCTTCGGCGAAGGCCACGGCGTCGCGTTCGCCCGCGCCTTCCTCCAGCAAGGCGGTCATCAGGTTGACCGCGCCGCGCTTGCCGGGGGCATCGACCGAGGCGCCGCCCCGGAAGGCGATCTCGACGGCGACAAAGGGGATCGTGTTGTCCTCGACCAGCCAGGCGGTGATCCCGCCCGGAGAGGTGATCTCCTGGATGTCGATGGCGCGGGCGGGAAGGGCCGCGAGCAGCGCAAGAGTCAGCGCGGAAAGGAAGCTGCGGATCATCGGGTCTGCTCCTCGGTCGGCGCGGGCTGGGGCGAGGCGGGCGCCGGTTGCGCCGGGTGCGGCGTGTCGGCGGGCATGGGCGCCGGCGTATTGGTGCCGGGGGCGGCAGTGTCGGGGTAGGGGGCTTCTTCGGGCAAGGAGGACGCGGCGGCTGGGGCCTCTGCTGCGGCTTCCGTTGGACCGGGCAAGGGGCCAGCGCCGGGCGCGGTCTCTGCAGCCATGCCCGAGGATGCCGCTGGCATTCCAGCACCATCTGCAGGCGACTCGCCCGCGCCCGCGCCCGCGCCCGTGGCAGCCGCGGCAATCTCTGCCCCCGCCATCTGCTCGGGATCTGCGGGCTTCAGCAGGCTCGTGACCTCGGCGCGGTCCTCGAACACCAGCCGGGCCACCGCCTGCACATCCTCCGCCGTCACCGCGGCGAGGATCTCGGGCCAGTCGTTCACGTCCTCGACCGTCAGCCCGACGGCAAGCCCCTGCCCATAGTCATAGGCGCGGGCATGTGCCGAGTCCTGCTTGTAGATCTGCGCCGCGCGCAACTGCGTCTTGACGCGTTCCAGTTGCTCCGGGTCCGGGCCCTCGGCCAGAAAATCGCGGATGCCCGCCTCCAGCGCGGCCTCCGCCGCCGCATCGTCCCCCCCCGGCGCATAGGCCATCGAGACCGAGAAAGTCGTGGGATCGACGCTGAGCCCGTCATAACCCGCCCCAACCCACAGCGCCTGCCCCGTCAGCACCAGCCGCTGCCCCAGGAACGAGGTCTGGGCCGAGCCCGCCAGCAGTTCGGCCAGCACGCTCAAGGCGGCTGCGGTCTTCTGGTCGCCGGGGTTGCGTTCGGGGACGATCACGCTGCGGCTGAGGACCGGCTGCGGCACGCGCGGATCGGACATGGTCATGCGCCGCTCGGCCCGCTGCACGGGCTCCTGCGGGCGCGCGTCGCGCGGGGCCTCGGGTTTGGGGGGGATCGGGCCATAGTGCTTTTCGGCCAGCGCGCGCACCTCGTCGGCACTCACGTCGCCCGCGACGACCAGCACCGCCACGTTCGGCGCGTAATGGTTGTCATACCATTCCAGCGCATCCTCGCGGGTCAGCGCCTCCATCTCCTGCCGCCAGCCGATCACCGGGCGGCCGTAGGGATGGTTGTAATACTGCACCGCCGCGCGTTCCTCGCCGAACAGGGCCCGGGGGTCGCTGTCGGTGCGCTGGGCGCGTTCCTCCAGCACGACCTGGCGCTCGGCCTGCCAGTCGTCCTCGCCGATCCGCAGGTTCGCCATGCGGTCGGCCTCCATCCCCATGACCAGATCCAGCCGGTCCGAGGCGATGCGCTGGAAATAGGTGGTGAAGTCATAGCTGGTGAAGGCGTTGTCGCGACCGCCGTTCGCGGTGACCGTGCGCGACAACTCGCCGGGCGCAAGCTTCTCGGTGCCCTTGAACATCAGGTGTTCCAGGTAATGCGCGAGGCCCGACTTGCCCCGCTGCTCGTCGGCCGATCCGATCCGGTACCACAGCATCTGGACGACCACGGGGGCGCGGTGATCCTCGATCACCACGGCCTCAAGCCCATTGTCCAAGGTGAAATGGCTGATGCCGGGCGGCATCTCGGCCAGAGCGGGCGTGGCGGCGGTCGCGAGAAGGAAGGCAAGGGTGCGGCGCATCAGGCGGCCTCCGGTTGCGGGTGCGGAACAGAGGGTGGCCGCTCGGCGCGGCGCGCGCAAGCCGGCCGCCGGTCAAGCCGTGGTGAACGAGCCGGGAATGACCGGAAAGGCCAGGTCCTGTCTTTCGGCGTCAAGTATCCTCGGAGGGATGAATGGGGCCTTGGCCCCATTCATGGGGGGTGGAAATCCCCCCGATGCGACCGTGACATCAGGGAAAGCCCCGAAGGCGGGGGCGCTGCCCCCGGACCCCCGGGATATTTGAGGCCGAAAGACGAGACCCCTTCAGCGCGTTTCGGCCACAGGCGGCGCCGTCGGCACCTGCACGCCGGTGCGGCGCCAGCGTTCCAGTTCGGCCTCGCTGTCCAGCGTCTGCGGCTCGTAGGCGCGGTGATAGACGTTGGTGCCGGCCAGCACCTCCAGCGGGCGGCGGCCGCGGCGGGCGCGGATTGCCTGGTCCTCGGCGGCGGTGACCTGCCGGATGCCTTGCGTCACACCCGCCCGCGCGGCATGGGCCACCAGCGCCCCGTCGCCCGCGCCGATGCCCTGTTGCGCCAGATGGCCCGGATTTCCCCCCAGTGCGGCGATGGCGTCGCCTTCGGGGTTCGGATCGGTCAGGTTGGCACCGCCCGGCGTAGGCGCAGGCAACTGCGCCAGATCGGGCGGCATCTGCAGCGGCCGGGTGGGGACGATGGCGAATTCCTCGGGTCCGTCGTCCGAGGCCGTCAGGTTCATCAGCCGGCCGTCGCCCGCGCATGCCGCAAGCGCGAGAACCGAGAGAGTCAGCAGAAGAACCCGCATGGCACCACCTTGGAAAGCGTCGGCGCCGTTCTAGCGCGTCTTGCCCGTGCCGTCACGGACCTTGTCGCGGGGCGTGGCGGGTTCCGGCCCGGACGGCGGCCCCGGCTGGAAGACCAGCCCGAGCGCCCCCGCGAAGATGGCGATGTCGGCCACGTTGAAGCTGTAGGGATTGCGCCAGCCGGGCAGCGACATGTTCAGGAAATCCGCGACCGCGCCATAGACCACGCGGTCGATCACGTTTCCCAGCGCCCCGCCGATCAGCAACCCCGCCGCGACCTGCGCCAGCTTTCCGGGCCGCGCGCGCAGCAGCCAGACCGCCACCCAGACGCAGATGACGACCGCGATGCCGATCAGCACCCAGCGCATCACCTCGACATCCGAGGAAAACAGCCCGAAGTTCACCCCCTGGTTCCAGGCCATCCGCAGGTTCAGCCAGGGGTCGATCACGTCGATGGCCTGCACCTCGACCAGGTTCAGCGCCTGCACGACGATCCATTTCGTCAATTGGTCGAGCCCGAGGATCACGAGCGCAGTCCCCGCCGCCCACCAGAGGCTGACCTTCGGCGTCGGCGGAGGCGGAGGCGGAGGCGCGGGCTTGCGCCGCCGCTTGGGCGCGGTGCCTGCGGGACGCGTAGACTTCGGCGCAGCGTCGCTCTCCGGCGCGGCGAGCTTCGCGCGCGGCTTCTTCGGCTGGGGTTCGTCGGTGTCGGTCATCAGTGGCGGAAATGGCGCTGTCCGGTGAAGACCATGGCGAGGCCGCCGCGATCGGCCGCCGCGATGACTTCCTCGTCGCGCATGGACCCGCCGGGCTGGATCACCGCCCGCGCGCCGGCCTCGGCCAGCGCCTCAATGCCGTCGGCGAAGGGGAAGAAGGCGTCGGATGCGACCGCCGCGCCCTCGGTCAGGGGGGCGGAAAGGCCCAGCGCTTCGGCCATGTCCTCGGACTTGCGACGGCCGATGCGGGTCGAATCGACCCGGCTCATCTGGCCTGCGCCGATGCCGACGGTGGCGCGGTCCTTGGCATAGACGATGGCGTTCGACTTGACGTGCTTGGCGACGGTCCAAGCGAACATGAGGTCGGCAAGCTCGGCCTCGCTGGGCTGTCGCTGGGTGACAACGCGCAGCTCGGCAGGCGTCACATGGCCGGTGTCGCGCGTCTGCACCAGGAAGCCGCCCGCCACCTGACGGAAGGTCAGTCCGCCCGCACGCGCGTCGGGCAGGCCCCCGGTGGTCAGCAGGCGCAGGTTCTTTTTCGCGGCGAAGATCGCACGGGCCTCGTCATCGGCATCCGGCGCAATGACGACCTCGGTGAAGATCTCGGTGATGGCGCGGGCCGTGGCCGCGTCCAGCCTGCCGTTCAGCGCGACGATGCCGCCGAAGGCCGAGGTGCGGTCGCAGTCGAAGGCGCGGCGATAGGCTTCCTCCAGCGTCTCGGCGCGGGCCACGCCGCAGGGGTTGGCGTGCTTGATGATGGCGACGGCGGGGCCTTCGGTGAACTCGGCCACGAGCTCGAAGGCCGCGTCGGTGTCGTTGATGTTGTTGTAGGACAGTTCCTTGCCCTGCCATTGGCGCGCGGTCGCCACGCCGGGGCGGGCCGAGCTGTCGGTGTAGAAGGCAGCAGCCTGATGCGGGTTCTCGCCATAACGCAGGGGCTGGGCAAGCGTACCGGCAAAGGCGCGGCGGCGCGGGGTCTCCTCGCCAACGGCCTGCGCCATCCAAGTGGACACGGCGGCGTCATAGGCCGCCGTCCGCGCATAGGCCGTCTGCGCCATGCGCTTGCGGAAGGGCAGGGTGGTGGCGCCTCCGTTGGCGTCCAGTTCGGCCAGCACCGCGCCGTAATCCTGCACGTCCACGACCGTCGTCACAAAAGCGTGGTTCTTGGCCGCCGCGCGGATCATCGCCGGGCCACCGATGTCGATGTTCTCGATGCAGTCGTCGTAGGCGGACCCCTTCGCCACCGTCTCCTCGAAGGGGTAGAGGTTGACCACCAGCAGGTCGATCGGGGCAATCCCGTGTTCGTCCATGCTGGCGCGGTGATCCGCATTGTCGCGCAGGGCCAGCAACCCGCCGTGGACCGCCGGATGCAGCGTCTTGACGCGGCCGTCCATCATCTCGGGGAAGCCGGTGAGTTCGGACACGTCGCGCACCTTCAGCCCGGCCTCGCGCAGTGCCCGTGCCGTGCCGCCGGTGGACAGAAGCTCGACCCCGCGCGCGGCCAAGGCTTGGGCGAAGCCGACAAGCCCCTTCTTGTCCGAAACGGAGATCAGCGCGCGGCGCAGGTCGATGCGGTCGGTCATGAGACGGGCCTTCGGCGGCAAGGGAATCGCGCCGTCCCTAGCGTCACGGACCGCGACAGTCCAGCGCGCCGCCCCTTTTCCGCCGAAGGGCGCGGCTGTAGCGTGGCGCGCATGACCGATTACGCCGCCCTTTCCGCCCGAATCCGTGCCCTGACCGAGGGCGAAACCGACGAGATCGCGTGCATGGCCACTGTCGCCTGCGAGTTGCACCATGCAGACGACCGCTTCGACTGGACCGGCTTCTACCGCGTTACGGGGCCAGAGATGCTGAAGATCGGCCCCTATCAGGGTGGCCACGGCTGCCTGGTGATCCCCTTCTCGCGCGGGGTCTGCGGGGCCGCGGCCCGCACCCACCAGACGCAGCTTGTCCCCGACGTCGAGGCTTTCCCGGGCCATATCGCCTGCTCCTCCTCGACCAGGTCGGAGATCGTGGTGCCGGTCTTCGGCGCAAACGACCGCCTGATCGGCGTGCTGGATATAGACAGCGACCGGCCGGATGCGTTCAATCAGGACGACGCGGCGGCGCTGGAAGGGATGATGCGGGATGTCTTCGGAAGGCTCTGAGATCAGCGGCGCCTGCCTTTGCGGCGGCGTCAGCTTCACCGGACGGCTGACCGCCGAGCCGGCGACCGCCTGCCACTGTTCCCAATGCCGCAGATGGAGCGGGCATGTCTGGGTCTCTGCCGAGTTGCGCGATGCCGCCATCACGGGAGAGCCCTTGCGCTGGTTCCGGTCGTCGGACAAGGCGGAACGGGGCTTCTGCGCCACCTGCGGATCATCCCTGTTCTGGCGCAGGCTGGGGGAAGACAGGGTTGCGGTCTCGGGCGGGGTCATCGACCCCCCAACCGGGCTGCGGCTGGAAGGGCATATCTACGTGGCCGACAAGGGCGACTATTACGACATCACCGACGGTTTGCCGCAGCAGGCGCAGTCATGACCACGCGCCACGCCCGCTGCCTCTGCGGCGCCATCCGGGTCACGATCCGGGGCGATCTGGACGACATCGCCGCCTGCCACTGCAGCCAGTGCCGGCGCTGGTCGGGCCATGTCTGGGCCGCCGTCCCCGTCCCCGAGGACCGGCTTTCCATCGAGGGCGCGGATCACGTCCGCTGGTTCCGATCCTCGGACAAGGCCGAGCGGGGCTTCTGCGCCACCTGCGGCAGTTCCATCTTCTGGCGCGCCTTCGGGCGGGGCGAGACCGACGTGGCGCTGGGCTGCCTCGAGCCGCCCACGGGCCTGCGCCTGCAGCGCCACATCTGGGTCGGCGACAAGGGCGACTATTACGACATCGCGGACGGCGTGCCGCAGGAGGAACGGCAATGATCTGGGACACGCTGGGCAACATCCCCACGGCGCAGCTTGTGGCTTTTGTCACCGGCGGGCTGGTGCTGAACGCCGCGCCCGGGCAGGACGTGTTCTTCGCCACCGCCTCGGGCATCCAGGGCGGGCCGAGGGCCGGGGCCATGGCGGGCCTGGGCGTCGGCATCGGCGTGCTGTTCCACGTCACCCTGACGACGCTGGGCCTTGGCGCGGTCATCGCCACCCACCCCGAGGCGCTGTCGGCGATCAAGTGGATCGGGGCGGGCTACCTGCTGTATCTGGCGTGGAAGGCCTGGACCGCGCCCGCGCCGGACCCTTCTACCCGGATCGTGGTGCGCTCGCGCGACGTGATCCGGCGGGGGGCGCTGTCGAACGTGCTGAACCCCAAGCCGGTGCTGTTCCTGCTGGCCTTCCTGCCGCAGTTCACCAGCCCCGCGCATGGGCCGATCTGGCACCAGCTTCTGGGCCTCGGGCTGGTCTTCGCCTTTACAGGCGCATTGATAACAATGGCTTACGGGATCGCGGCGGGTTGGCTGGGGATGCGGCTGGCGAGGCGGCTGGGCATCCTCAACCGCATCGCCGCGGTGATGTTCGCGGGGCTGGCGGTGCGGCTGGTGGCCCGGTAATCCGGGGCCATGAGCTTCGTCTATCAGCCGAACCCCGAACAGCCCCGCCTGATCCACCACGACGACCAGATCCTGATCGTGGAAAAGCCTGCCGGCCTGCTGTCGGTGCCGGGGAGGGGAGAGGACCGGGCCGACTGCCTCATCAACCGGCTGCGCGGTGCCTTTCCGACCGTGCTGCTGGTGCACCGGCTGGACCTGGACACCTCGGGGATCATGGTCTTCGGGCTGACGCCCTTTGCCCAGAAGCACCTCAGCCAGCAGTTCGAGCGGCGGTTGGTGAAAAAGGCTTACATTGCAAGGCTCTGGGGAAGGCTGGAACCCAAGGAGGGCCGGGTGGACCTGCCGCTGATCGTGGACTGGCCGAACCGGCCGCGGCAGAAGGTGGACCACGAAACGGGCCGCCCGGCGCAGACCGACTGGCGGGTGATCCGCGCCAGCGACGCCGAAACCCGCGTTCGGCTTTACCCGCTGACCGGGCGCAGCCACCAGTTGCGGGTGCACATGGCAAGCCTGAACCACCCCATCCTGGGCGATCCGCTGTATGCCCAAGGCGCTGCCGCCGACCACCCGCGGCTGATGCTGCATGCCGAGGCGCTGCGGCTGCGGCATCCCGACAGCAACGTGACGCTGAGCTTCTCGGCGCCTCCGCCCTTCTGATTTCGCCACGCACGGGCCATGCACAACCGATGCACATCCCATGCACGGGTGATGCAGACGCAACCCTTCCGCCCCCTCGGGGCGTTGGACCCCCGACTGACGGAGGTTCACCCATGCGTATCCGCACCATCGCCGCCGGGCTTGCCGCCCTTGCCGCCCTGTCCGCCTGTTCCCGCGCGATCATGACCCGCGTGCCGCAGGGCATCACACCTGTCACCGGCTTCGACGCCCGGCTCTACATGGGCCGCTGGTACGAGATCGCCCGCCTCGACCACCGCTTCGAGCGCGGCATGAGCGACGTGACCGCCGACTATGCGCTGAACGGGGACGGCAGCGTGCGGGTGGTCAACAGCGGCGTGAAAAACGGCCGCCGCACGTCCATCGAGGGCACCGCCCGCTTCAAGGGCGACCCGGATGTGGCGAGCCTTGCCGTCAGCTTCTTCCCCGGCTTTCCCGGCGGCTACCACGTCTTTGCGCTGGATCAGGGCTACCAGTGGGCGATGATCTCTGGCCCGGACCGCGGCTACCTGTGGATATTGTCCCGCCAGCCGGGGATGGAGGAGGAGCTTTACCGGCAGCTCGTCGGGATCGCGCAGGACCGGGGCTTCGCGGTCGAGGGGTTGATCCGGGTCAGTCACGGCGGCTAGCCTCGCCCGAATTGGGCGCGAGAGGACGGCTTTGAACCACCTGTATTACGGCGACAACCTGGCGGTCCTGCGCGACCATATCGCAGATGCGTCGGTGGACCTGATCTACCTGGACCCGCCGTTCAATTCCAACGCCAGCTACAACGTGCTGTTCCGCAGCGCGACCGGCGACCAGTCGGCGGCGCAGATCGAGGCTTTCGACGACACCTGGCACTGGGGCGATGAGGCCGAGACGGCGTTCCAGTCGGTGCGGAACAGCGGCCACACCGACGCCGCGACGATGCTGGAGGTGGCAGGGCAAGATAATCTGAGTGCGTCGAGTATAACGGCAGCACTTGTGCGATAGACCCACCACTGCCCGATATTATACGGCGCACATCCTCATGAAGTCCGCTTCACCTACGATGCGCAGAGCCTGCCCACTTCCGATCAGATTCTCGGCTTTCCGGTGCTTTGTGCTTTTGCCGTGCCCGGCAAGCCGGTCAAGGTCTTGGTCTCCGACGACCAAGATCGTCGTGCCCTTCGTCACATTGGCCTCGACGGCGGCTCCAGAGGCACTAGCCAAGTCAGCAGCTTCTTTGCGGAGTATCTCCAGTGCGCCGGTGAAAACGATGCTCTCACCGGTGAGAGGTCCATCCTCGCCGCCCTCGCGCTGGATAGGTGCATCGCTGGGTACGTAGTTGCAGAAGCGGATCCATTCGGCAGGATCACGCCCTGTTTCCTCAATGGCCCTCAACAGGATCAGTCCGGCTGTGCGGGTGTCATGCAGGGCATCGTGGTGTTGGAAGTTTATGTCGAAGTGTTTGGCTAGGTTCGAGAGTCCGTAGCCAGACTTCGAGAACTGCGTCCAGGCTCGCCGGGCAACGCGAGCCGTGTCAAGCCACTTGCATGATAGTGCTGGGAGAGAATGGAGGTCGCAGACCCTGCCTAAAGCAACCCGGTCAAAATGCGTGTGACAGGCTACAACGTTTTCGGAGGTGAGTTCGCAAAGACGACCATGGAGGTCTCGGATGGAGGGAGCGCCTGCCACGGCTTCTGCCGTAATCCCGTGAATGGCTACATTGACGGGATCGAAGTAGTCTTGGGGGTCGATAAGGTGGCTCTCTGCGTCAACTTCAACGCCATTTTCAAATGTGACAATGCCAATCTGGCAAATACTGCTCATCCGCGGATTAGCGGTTTCAACGTCAACAACAACGAATTTCATAGGACCTCCTCTACGGCGTTGTTGCAGAACTCTGCCCTCGGAAGGATTCACTGGAGTGGTCCAGCGGGTTAAGGGCCTGCCATGACCAGGCCTGAACCCACCCGCTACCGCACGACGAACTGGAAATCCTACAATGATGGG
>NZ_JACJFU010000123.1:0-1050 GCF_014164635.1 Paracoccus sp. MC1854
TCCCGGTGCTGCCGCCTATGACGCGCGGCACCGATCCCGGGTTCTGGCCAATCTGCAGCGTCGTGCGCGATCGCTTGGCTATGCTCTTGCACCGGCACCAGAGGCGGCGGATGTTTCTTAGGAAGGCAGAGTTCACACAGAGCCGGCTGATGTTCGTGCGCGAGGCCTTCCGCAAGCTCTGCGCAGAAGCGCATTTCATGACGCTGCTCAGGGCCGAGGGCCTAAAGACGATGCCTGCCGATCTCGCTAGGTCCGTCACTGAGGGGGCATCGGCATGAAACGCGAGGCCCGCGAGCCCCCGCGCAGCGTGAGTCACGGCTTCGAGGACGACTGCGTTACCCTCCCGATCGATGCCATCCTGCCGCTGCGCGCTTTCGGCAAATCCGCGAAATCCAGCCGGAAATTCCGTCAGATCGTGGCCTCCATCGCCCAGATCGGAATCGTCGAGCCGCCCATCGTCGTCCGGAACCCCGACAAGTCCGCCACCTGGTTGCTGCTCGACGGCCACATGCGCATCGAGGCGTTGAAGGACGCAGGAGCGAACGAGGTGGAATGCCTCGTCTCCACCGACGACGAAGCGTTCACTTACAACCGACAGGTCAGCCGCCTCGCGCCGATCCAGGAACATAAGATGATCCGTAAGGCGATTGAGCGCGGCGTGCCGGAGGAAAAGATCGCGCTCGCGCTCGACCTCAACATGAGTAGCATCCGGCGCAAGGTGCGCCTGCTGGACGGCATCTGCGAGGAAGCCGTCGCGATCCTCAAGGACAAGCCCGCGACCGGCGCGGTGTTCGACGCGCTGCGCAAGATGAAAACCATACGACAGATCGAGGCCGCGGAGTTGCTGGTCAACGCCAACAACTATTCGGTGACCTATGTGAACGCGATCCTTGCCGGAACGCCGCAGGCGCAATTAGCACTATTCTGCCACCTTCATAGCCGGAGCAATCATGACGTCGGCAGGATAGACCGTCTGGGTCGGCAGAATGCCCACCGCCCAGGTGAGACCCTGCTCCGAGAGCTTCTGCCGGAAGTCTGCCACCTTGCCGT
>NZ_JACJFU010000124.1:0-1016 GCF_014164635.1 Paracoccus sp. MC1854
GACGGCCGCCCTGGGGCTTGGGCCGCGGCCTCGGCAGCAACGGCTCCAGCGCCGCCCACAGATCATCGGATACAAGGGGCTTGCTCATGTCCCCTAACGCACGAGAGGCGGTTTTGTTAGGCGCTCTAAAGAAAACATCTTCCTTGAGGCGGGGCGCAGCCTCCTCTATCAGGATGTCATTTGCTCCATAGGCGCAATATCCTCTGCACGAGGATCAAGGGTCAGCAGTTCGATACCGGCAGCGGCAAGTGCCTCTTTCCCGAACTGCCGTGCGAACTCCTCTTCAGCCCGCTTTCGCACTTGACCGTTGACAAGTGCAGGCGCGACAGACCGCTTGTAAACGTCAAAATAACTGGTCGGATGCTGCCTTGCTTCCTGATACAATGTCGGCGAGGTGGTCTCGATTTCAACGAGCCATCTTCTTCCACGCGGAACTGAAAACAGCGGCACCTCTTGTCGAGCCGCAGCGACGGCAAACCATAGGTCGCAGACGCCCTTGGTCTGAAAGTCGTCGAGAGAAACCGCGAAGGTGGAACCATGCCAAGCTGCCGTTCCGGTTCCAAGTAGGTCCACGAAATGACCCTTGTGATGTTTGGCAAAATGATAAACGGTCCGCTGCTTCAGCCGTGAGAACTCTCCGGGCGGAAAGATCACCGCGTGAACACCGACCACGCAACGGCGCTCGAGCATTTCGATATGCTCGACCATCCGACTGACGTAATTCGTTGGATATATTAGATCGTCGTCAAACGTGAAGAGATACGCGTCGAGATCGCGCGGAAGGTCGTAGAACTTCCCATTGTCACGCAGGTCGCCTTCCGCTTCCTGGCTGCGGACCACACGGATTTTCGGTCGCTTCAGGAATCCTGGAACTTCCTCACAGTCATTAAGAGCGCCTAACAAAACCGCCTCTCGTGCGTTAGGGGACATGAGCAAGCCCCTTGTATCCGATGATCTGTGGGCGGCGCTGGAGCCGTTGCTGCCGAGGCCGCGGCCCAAGCCCCAGGGCGGCCGTC
>NZ_JACJFU010000125.1:0-993 GCF_014164635.1 Paracoccus sp. MC1854
GGTAATCCTCCCATTTCTAACGGGGTCCATTCGTAGAACTCATGCGGCCATTTTCAGTTTCTGGGCGGGTGTGATGCCGCCGATGCCCATGTTCGGGCGGTCGTTGTTGTAAGTCCAGAGCCATTGCGTTGCGAAGTCTTGAGCCTCTTCGATGGTTCCGATGATGTATTGGTCGAGCCATTCATGCCTGACGGTGCGATTGTAGCGCTCGATGTAGGCGTTCTGCTGCGGCTGGCCGGGTTGGATGTGCTGGATGGTAACCCCATGTTTCTCGGCCCATTTCATCAGCTTTTCACTGATGTATTCCGGGCCGTTGTCGACCCTTATGGTGCCGGGTTTGCCGCGCCATTCGATGATCCTGTCCAAACTGCGAATGACCCGTTCGGCTGGCAGCGAGAAGTCTACCTCGATCCCCAGCCCCTCGCGGTTGAAGTCATCAAGCACGTTCAGCAGCCGGAACGCCCGACCGTCTCCCAGCCGGTCGGCCATGAAATCCATCGACCAGGTCATGTTGGGCGCATCCGGCACGGCCAGCGCATCAGGCTTGTCCCGCTTCAGCCGCTTGCGGGGTTTGATCCGCAGGTTCAGTTCCAGCGCGCAGTAGATCCGATAGACCCGCTTGTGGTTCCATGGGTGCCCTTTGACGTTGCGCAGATGAAGGAAACACAGACCAAAACCCCACGTCTTGCGGGCATCGGTCAGCCCGACCAGCAGATCGGCGATCTCCTCGTTCTCGGCCTTCAGCTTCGGGCCATAGCGATAGCAGGTCTCGCTCACTCCAAAGGCACGGCAGGCCAGCGCAACGCTCGCTCCTCGTCGCGCCACCGCATTCTCGGCCATCTCACGGCGTTGAGACGGCCGAGTTACTTTTTTCCAAGAGCCTCCTTCAGCAGATCGGCTTGCATGCTCAGGTCCGCATACATCCGCTTCAACCGGCGGTTCTCATCTTCCATGGCCTTCATCTGGCTGATCAAGGACGCATCCATGCCGCCA
>NZ_JACJFU010000126.1:0-980 GCF_014164635.1 Paracoccus sp. MC1854
CGGCCGTGCCGAGTGCATTGAAGCGGTTCATCAGTGCAATGCGGACGTGGATTTCGGCGGTCTGACGGTCGGGGTCCCGGGATGCGATCCTCTCGCCGAACGACTTGAGGCATCTCATCCTGGCCTCGATCCGACTTCGAACGTGATAGCCTGACCATCGTTTCCAGATAGCCCTCCCGAAGCGCTGGGTCGTCCGGAGGGTGTCATTGCGTGCTCTGGCAGCAGGGCAGTCCTCCTTCCAGCGGCGTCCGTTCTTGCGGATCGGTATGACGGCGGTGCCGCCCCGTTCGAGGATCGCGGCATGGCACCTGCGGGTATCGAAGGCGCCATCCCCGGTCACGGTGCCGATCTGTTCATCCGGTGGGATCTGATCCAGAAGGTCAGGCAGAACGGGGCTGTCGCCCTCGCGGCTTGAGGTGAACTCCACGGCGCGGATGTCGCCGGTGGCGGTGTCCATCGCCAGGTGGACCTTGCGATACTGGCGGCGGCGATGTGTGCCATGCTTGCGGGCAAGCCACTCGCCATCACCCAGGAACTTGATCCCGGTGCTGTCCACCAGCAGGTTCAAAGGGCCCGCCGCACGGCGGCTCGATATGTCGACGGAAATGGTCTTCTGCCTGCGGCTCAGGGTGGAGAAGTCCGGCACCGACCAGTCGAGTCGCGCCATCTGGAGAATGCTCGCCACCATCCCCGTCGTTTGCCGGAGCGGCAGGCCGAACAGCACCTTCACCATGAGGCAGAACTGTATCGCGGCATCGGAGAACACCGGAGGCCGACCAGGACGCCCAGCCTTGGGCGCGCGCCATACCATGTCCTGGTCCAGCCAGATCAACAGGGAACCGCGCTGCTTGAGCCCATCATTGTAGGATTTCCAGTTCGTCGTGCGGTAGCGGGTGGGTTCAGGCCTGGTCATGGCAGGCCCTTAACCCGCTGGACCACTCCAGTGAATCCTTCCGAGGGCAGAGTTCTGCAACAACGCC
>NZ_JACJFU010000127.1:0-968 GCF_014164635.1 Paracoccus sp. MC1854
CCCATCATTGTAGGATTTCCAGTTCGTCGTGCGGTAGCGGGTGGGTTCAGGCCTGGTCATGGCAGGCCCTTAACCCGCTGGACCACTCCAGTGAATCCTTCCGAGGGCAGAGTTCTGCAACAACGCCCACCGGCTGCGAGTTTTGCTTTCGCAGCAGGCAGGGAGTTTGACTCCAGAACCGCAGTCAAGTCCGTGCCGATCGCGCAATTCAACTTTATCGAGAGGGACCTATGACCACTGACGAAGCGATCTGGCAATCCGCCCAAAATATGATGAAATCCTCCAAAAACCTCGATAAGCTTTGGGAAGCATTTGATTTGATCGAATGCGAAGGGGGAGATCCTGTTCTTGTCATAGAGCGTAATAATTCAGATTCTGAAGATAATGGATGGATATATCCCGTCTGGGAAGCTTATTACAAGGTCAGGCAACGGCCAAACGTGAACTTGAGAGATACTGGCTGGATTACCCTGGCCATCCAGCTTACCTGCGACGTCGGAGTTGAAGGTGACTGGCAACACGGAAAACGCGCCAAGGTTCTGGCGGGGTATGCGCCGTTCAAGAACTTTGACCATGCGTGGGGATTTGATAGTGAAGACCCCAACTCGTCGGGCTATGTCGAGGAGTGCGTCACCGACGAGTATCGCTGGATTCACTCAGACGAAGTAAGCTGGTTCTTCGCGGTTCCTCTTGACGCTCTGACCAGCACAGATGACGTGGAAAAATGTATCGTCACGCCGATGCGGCGGCTTGTGCGGGGCGAGAATCCTGATGACGTGTTCGGAGCGATACGCGAAAAGCTGTGTCTGCCGCCGCAAGCTTGATTCCTCGCGACCGGATCGGGAGTGTCCTGAACTCCGTGTATCTGATCCGGCCCATGCGGTTTTCAGATACGGTCAGGCGTCGAAGCGCCCGGCGAACATTATGGCCAGCTGATTGCGGGCGGCAACCCATTCCCGGACGGCCCT
>NZ_JACJFU010000128.1:0-954 GCF_014164635.1 Paracoccus sp. MC1854
CAGACGCGCGCCGGGCACTTGAGCAATCCGTGAACTCCACGCCCGGCGCGCTTGCCCAGCTCGAAACCGACCAATACCAAACCCAGGGACTCTCGTCATGATCGAGAGAGGCCCAGAGGGAAGGTCAATCCCCGAAGTCGCCGGCGAGGTGCAGAACATGTAATTCCATCCGGCCCAGACAATGACTGAAGAATCAGATGCGGCATTACTGTCCGCTTTACCGGTGGCGGTATCGACAAAATGTGCAATCACCTGTTCCGCTGGAGCGACAAGGTGCGAACCATCGCCCCGGAGGCACTGCGCGCCGCTTGGCGCACTCGGATCGACGCGGCCAAACGAGTCCTTGATGGCTGATGAGACCTGACAATGCTGATGATCCGGCGGCAGGCAGATTTCGTCTCGGACCGGCCCAAGCGCTTCCTCGCTTGTCGCTCCTCCGATCATCTGTTTCAGGGGATGAACGATCAGTCGTTGAATGGCGCTGTCGTTCTCCAGTGAGTTCAGGGGAACCGTGAAGAACCACTCCGGAGCATCTGCAGGCCGCCAGCGCAGACCGTCGGAGTGGTATCTTACGCCCACACCATCTTCGTCCATGTTCTCGGCCTCGCCTCCGACGTTTGGAAAATTCTTACTAAAGTAGAACGGTCCCTCATTTGAACCCACATATCCGACCAGAACCTTGGCGCGTTTTCCATGATACCATTCGAGTTCGGACGTATTGCTGGATTTCTGAAATCCGATCGAGATCCAGCCGAATGTCTTCGCTTTCCAGTGGTCGCTTTTTCTGAGTTTGAAATAGTTCCCCCTCAGTCTCGGGCCCAATCTGGACCTTTCCCGGTTCTGTTCCGGTCTTCTGAGAGCGATGCTCACCAGGAAGGAGACTGGATATGGCAGCGACACGCAGCGGCGAGTTCAAGCGGGATGCGGTGCGCATCGCGCTGACCAGCGGTCTGA